>NZ_SCFG01000009.1:0-173303 GCF_022496645.1 Pseudomonas sp. TMW22089 | reverse complement strand
TTCTTTTCGGTCACTTGTTTGACCGCCTGGATTTTGAATTCTTCGGGATATCGCTGGTTGCTCATGGCACCTCCTAATGGGCCTCATTTTAAGGCTTGGAGGTGTCTACGAAACTAGGGGCGATTCAAACCCTTTGTGCGCGCAAGTGGCGAGATGACGAGATGAGACCGTGGCTTGATAGCGTGCCAATGCTCACAAAGCTGGAAGAGAAGAAGTCGAGCCGTAAGCCCTACCCCATGTCATGGGAAGAGCAGTCGATTCTTTTTGGAGAGTTGCCTGCCCACTTGCAGGCGATGGCCTTGTTCAAGGTGAACACAGGTTGTCGCGAGCAAGAGGTCTGCAAGCTGAAGTGGGATTGGGAGATCGCGGTACCAGAACTGGGCGCCAGTGTGTTTCTGATACCCGCCGATTTTGGCGGGCGAAATGAACGCTCGGGCGTGAAGAACGGCGATGAACGCTTAGTAGTGCTCAACAACGTGGCCAAGTCGATCATTGATAAGCAGCGCGGTATCAGCAAGGAATGGGTATTTCCTTACAATGGGACCGCGATGCACCGAATGAACGATTCAGCCTGGAAGAAAGCGCGAGTGAGAGCGGCGAAACTCTGGCAGGAGAAAAACCTTCGCCCCGCTCACCCTGGCTACTTGTCTATACGGATTCACGATTTGAAGCACACGTTTGGTCGACGACTGCGAGCAGCAGGTGTAACCGAGGAAGACCGCAAGGCATTGCTTGGACACAAGAACGGCAGCATTACCAGTCACTACTCCGGCGCCGAGCTGGGGCAGCTGATTGAGGCTGCAAATATGGTATCAGCAACCGACTCACGAGGTCCGGTTCTGACAATCTTGAAGAGGAGGCAAGGATGAAAATCGGAAAAGCCCCGAAAATCTCCCGAAAATGAAAAAGGCCAATGTCGGGGACATTGGCCTAAGTCATTGAATAATATGGTCGGGACGGAGTGATTCGAACACTCGACCCCTAGCACCCCATGCTAGTGCGCTACCGGACTGCGCTACGCCCCGACTAGGCGTTACAACTTGATGGAACGTCGAGGAATATACCTTAAGCTTTTGAAATACGAAAGTATTTTAAAGCCAGATTTATTTACGAAGAACCTGCAAAACGTCCTCCAGTTCGGAGATCGTCTGGCGGATCAATTGTTTGTATTGGGTGGTGTCGTCTTTGGCCTCATCCCCGGAAAGTCGCAGCCGCGCGCCTCCGATGGTGAACCCTTGATCATAAAGCAGTGCACGAATTTGCCGGATCATCAGCACATCCTGTCGCTGATAATACCGGCGGTTTCCGCGACGTTTGACAGGGTTGAGTTGAGGAAACTCTTGCTCCCAGTAGCGCAGCACGTGCGGCTTGACCGCACATAGCTCGCTGACTTCGCCTATGGCGAAGTAGCGTTTGCCCGGAATCGGCGGGAGCTCGTCGTTATGACTTGGTTCCAGCATAAGCCTCTACTCGGGCCTTCAACTTCTGCCCTGGACGAAAGGTGACCACACGGCGAGCCGTGATCGGGATTTCTTCTCCCGTTTTCGGATTGCGGCCAGGCCGCTGTCGCTTGTCACGCAGATCAAAGTTGCCAAAACCTGACAATTTGACCTGTTCATTGTCTTCAAGAGCGTGCCTGATTTCTTCGAAAAACAGCTCGACCAATTCTTTGGCTTCGCGTTTATTCAGGCCCAGCTCTTCATAAAGACGTTCCGCCATTTCAGCTTTCGTCAGAGCCCCCATACGTCACTTCCTTAACGTGGCGTTCAACCTTTTTTCGAGCGAGGTGAGGATGTTTTGTGTCGTGGTGTTCACCTCATCGTCATTAAGAGTGCGCGATGGATGCTGCCAGGTCAAGCCAACTGCAAGGCTTTTTCTATGAGGATCAATGCCTTTACCCTGGTAGACGTCAAATAACCTGAGGTCTGTGAGCCATTCACCTGCATTTTCACGTATTACTTCCAGTACTGCACTGGCAGCAACATCACGATCAGCCAGCAGCGCCAAGTCACGACGCACTTCAGGAAAGCGCGACAACTCCTGGAATTTAGGCATTTTGCCCAACGCTACTTCAGCCAGCACCAGCTCAAAAACGAATACTGGACGATCAAGACCCAGATTTTTTGACAGCTCAGGGTGGATGGCACCGATATAGCCAACTTCGCGACCATCACGTTCGATACGTGCAGTCTGCCCCGGGTGCAATGCCGGATGCTTGCCCGCTACGAAGGTGAACGAGTCCAGAGCGCCCGCAAAACCCAACACGGCTTCTACATCCGCTTTGACATCGAAGAAGTCAACTACGTCGCGCCCTTGCGCCCAACCCTCAGGAAGACGGCTGCCACAAACCACACCCGACAGCATCGGCTCTTGCTTGAGACCTTCCAGCTGACCGACAAAGCGCAGGCCGCTTTCAAACAAGCGAACGCGATCTTGCTGACGATTCAGGTTGTGCTGCAACGATTTGACCAGGCCCGGCCACAAAGAGGCACGCATAGCAGCCATGTCGTTCGAAATAGGGTTGGCCAACAACAGAGGCTCAACACCCGGGCTGAACAGCTCGAACTGTTTCGGATCAATAAAGCTATAAGTGATCGCTTCCTGATAACCACGAGCTACCAGCAAACGACGCAATTCAGGCAAGTCGCTACGTGCTTCAGCCTTGGCCTGCGGAGCCAGGCGGGCTTGCGGATAACGGACTGGCAGACGGTTGTAACCGTAAAGACGAGCCAGTTCTTCGATCAGATCAACTTCAAGGCTGATATCGAAGCGATGGCTAGGCACTTCTACACGCCACTGCCCTGCACCATCAGCCGAAATTGTCAGCCCCAAACCACTGAGCAGACGCTCGACTTCAGCGGAGTCCATTTCCATGCCCAGCATCTGGCTGATACGCGCAGCACGCAGGGTAATCGGCGCGATTGACGGCAGATACTGTTCGTTAACGGTCTCAATGATCGGACCGGCTTCACCGCCAGTGATTTCCAGCAGCAGGCCAGTAGCGCGCTCCATGGCTTCACGGGCCAGTTTCCAGTCCACACCACGCTCATAGCGATGCGAAGCGTCAGTGTGCAGACCATAAGAGCGGGCCTTGCCAGCCACAGCAATCTGGTCGAAGAAAGCACTTTCGAGAAACACATCCCGGGTCGAAGCAGATACGCCACTGTGCTCGCCGCCCATCACACCGGCAATGGCCAGCGCACGGGTATGGTCAGCAATCACCAGCGTATCGCTACGCAAAGTGACTTCCTGCCCATCAAGCAATACCAGCTTCTCACCCTCTTCAGCCATGCGCACACGAATGCCACCGTTGATCTCGGCGAGATCAAAAGCGTGCAACGGCTGGCCCAGTTCAAGCATCACGTAGTTGGTGATGTCGACTGCGGCATCGATGCTACGCACATCAGCGCGACGCAGACGCTCAACCATCCATAGCGGAGCAGGCTTCGACAGGTCGACATTGCGAATCACACGCCCCAGGTAACGAGGGCACGCTGCAGGTGCAAGCACTTCTACAGAGCGCACTTCGTCATGCACTGGCGCAACGGTCGCCACTACCGGACGTGTAACCGGGGCCGCATACAACGCACCTACTTCACGGGCCAGACCAGCCAGGGACAAGCAGTCACCCCGGTTAGGGGTCAGGTCGACCTCAATGCTGGCATCTTCGAGATCCAGATAAACGCGAATATCTTCGCCTACCGGTGCATCTGCCGGCAGTTCCATCAAGCCATCATTGCCTTCACCCACTTGCAACTCTGCTTGCGAGCAGAGCATGCCGTTGGACTCAACGCCACGCAGCTTGGCTTTTTTGATTTTGAAGTCGCCTGGCAGTTCAGCACCGATCATGGCGAACGGGATCTTCAGACCCGGGCGCACGTTTGGCGCACCGCATACGACCTGAAAAGTCTCCGAGCCATTGCTGACCTGGCAAACACGCAGCTTGTCAGCATCCGGGTGCTGCTCTGTGCTGAGCACCTCACCGACCACAACGCCACTGAATACACCGGCGGCCGGCGTAACGCTATCGACCTCAAGACCGGCCATCGACAGACGAGCAACCAGCTCATCGCGACCTACCTGCGGGTTAACCCAACCACGCAGCCATTGTTCACTGAATTTCATCCTGCTCTCCTAAGAATTCGTTACGACTAGCGAAATTGCGCGAGGAACCGCAAGTCGTTGTCGAAGAACAGACGCAAGTCGTTCACGCCGTAACGCAGCATGGCCAGACGCTCTACACCCATGCCGAAGGCAAAGCCAGAGAACTCTTCCGGGTCAATCCCGGACATACGCAGCACGTTCGGATGAACCATGCCGCAGCCCATAACTTCCAGCCAGCCAGTCTGTTTGCAGACCCGGCAACCTTTGCCGCTGCACATCACGCATTCCATATCCACTTCCGCGGATGGTTCAGTGAACGGGAAGTACGACGGACGGAAACGGACGGCCAGTTCTTTTTCGAAGAACACTCGCAGAAACTCTTCAATAGTTCCTTTAAGGTCGGCGAAATTGATATCGCGATCTACCAGCAGGCCTTCTACCTGATGGAACATCGGCGAGTGGGTGATATCTGAGTCGCTGCGGTACACACGGCCTGGGCAGACAATGCGGATCGGCGGCTGCTGCGATTCCATGGTGCGGACCTGTACCGGTGAGGTATGGGTGCGCAACAGCATGTTCGCATTGAAATAGAAGGTGTCATGCATCGAACGCGCCGGGTGATGGCCCGGGATGTTGAGCGCCTCGAAGTTGTGATAGTCGTCTTCAACCTCTGGGCCTTCGGCAATGCCATAGCCAATATGGGTGAAGAACTGCTCGATACGCTCCAGAGTCCGGGTAACCGGATGCAGACCGCCGGAGGTCTGACCACGGCCAGGCAGGGTCACATCAATGGATTCGGCAGACAGTTTGGCGACCAGTTCGGCCTCTTCAAACAGTGCCTTGCGCGCATTGAGAACCTCTGTGACACGCTCCTTGGCAACGTTGATCAGGGCGCCGACCTGCGGCCGCTCTTCAGCCGGCAAATTCCCCAGGGTCTTCATCACCTGAGTCAATTCACCTTTTTTACCAAGGTATAGAACCCGGATTTGTTCCAGGGCATTGATATCTTCAGCGCTTTGCACAGCCTCTAGTGCTTGAGAGACCAGCGCATCCAGGTTTTCCATGTACAGACTCCAGATACAAAATAGGGGAAGAGCTTGAAGGCTCTTCCCCTATTTAAGACGTTTAGCACCTGGGCTCACATAGGTGAGCCCAGGTAACTGTCGGGGGTACTTAAGCCAAGGTGGCTTTAGCTTTCTCGACAATCGCAGCAAACGCCGCTTTTTCGTTCACTGCCAGATCAGACAGAACCTTACGGTCGATCTCGATGGAAGCTTTTTTCAGGCCGGCGATGAAACGGCTGTAGGACAGACCGTTGATACGTGCACCAGCGTTGA
The DNA here is from genome assembly GCF_022496645.1 of Pseudomonas sp. TMW22089. NCBI lineage: Bacteria > Pseudomonadati > Pseudomonadota > Gammaproteobacteria > Pseudomonadales > Pseudomonadaceae > Pseudomonas > Pseudomonas sp. TMW22089. The sequence goes on along the minus strand of NZ_SCFG01000009.1, from coordinate 167,862 downwards.
TACGAGCGATCCACAGAGCGCGGAACTGACGTTTTTTCTGACGACGGTCACGGTAGGCGTATTGGCCTGCCTTGATTACCGCTTGCTTGGCAACACGGAATACGCGTGAGCGTGCGCCGTAGTAGCCTTTAGCCAGTTTCAGAATTTTTTTGTGACGTTTACGGGCGACAACGCCACGCTTTACACGAGCCATGAGTTACTTCCTCTATTCTTGACCGAAATTAGCAAAGGCGCAGCATGCGCTTCACTTTTGCCACGTCAGACGGATGCAGCAAGCTGCTACCGCGCAATTGACGCTTACGCTTAGTCGACATTTTGGTCAGGATGTGGCTCTTGAAAGCGTGCTTGTGCTTGATGCCGTTAGCAGTTTTCAGAAACCGCTTAGCAGCACCACTCTTAGTTTTCATCTTTGGCATGTTCGGTACTCCGCATTCAGTTGATAAACATAATCAAAAGGCCTGCCGTGCCCTAGTGATTACTTCTTCTTTTTCGGGGCGATGACCATAATCAGCTGGCGTCCTTCCATCTTAGGATGCTGTTCGACGGTCCCGTATTCAAGCAGGTCACCTTCAACCCGCTTCAACAGTTCCATACCCAGCTCCTGGTGGGCCATCTCACGACCACGGAATCTCAACGATACCTTGGCCCTGTCCCCATCACTCAGGAAACGTACCAGGTTGCGCAGTTTTACCTGGTAATCCCCTTCCTCCGTCCCTGGACGAAACTTGATTTCTTTAACCTGGATCTGTTTCTGGTTTTTCTTTGCAGCGGCAACCTGTTTCTTCTTTTCGAAGATAGATTTGCCGTAGTCCATCAGCTTACAAACTGGGGGTACTGCATCAGCGGAAATTTCCACCAAATCCAGTTTGGCCTCTTCAGCTTTAAGAAGCGCGTCTTCAATTGACACAATCCCAAGCTGCTCGCCTTCAGCCCCAATTAACCGAACCTCGCGTGCCGAGATATTCTCGTTGATCGGGGCCTTCGGTGCAGCTCGTTTATCTTGTCTCATTTCACGCTTAATAATAATTACTCCGAATCATGGCGACCACGCCGGGAAACCGCTTGTGCGAGGAATTCAGCGAATTGCGCGACGGGCATCGAGCCCAGGTCAGCACCTTCACGTGTACGCACAGCGACAGTCTGCATCTCGACTTCCCTATCTCCAATAACCAAGAGGTAAGGAACCTTGAGCAAAGTATGCTCACGGATTTTAAAGCCGATCTTTTCATTTCTCAAGTCAGACTTGGCACGAAATCCGCACTGATTGAGAGTTTTTTCAACTTCGAGGGCAAAATCTGCCTGTTTATCAGTGATATTCAGGATCACTGCCTGGGTTGGCGCAAGCCACGCAGGGAAGGCACCTTCGTAATGCTCGATCAAAATACCGACAAAGCGCTCGAACGATCCAAGGATCGCGCGGTGCAGCATAACGGGATGCTTACGACTGTTGTCTTCGGACACATATTCTGCGCCAAGACGGATCGGCAGGTTGAAATCGAGCTGTAAGGTACCACATTGCCAGACACGACCCAGACAATCTTTCAGAGAAAATTCGATCTTGGGACCGTAGAAAGCACCTTCACCCGGCTGCAAATCGTACGCCAGGCCAGCACTGTCAAGGGCTGAAGCCAAGGCGCTTTCAGCGCGATCCCACAACTCATCAGAACCAACGCGCTTTTCAGGACGGGTCGAAAGCTTGAGTTCAATGTCCTTGAAACCGAAATCTGCATACACATCGAGTGTCAGCTTGATGAACGCTGCCGACTCGGCCTGCATCTGCTCTTCAGTACAGAAAATGTGTGCGTCGTCCTGAGTAAACGCACGAACACGCATGATGCCATGCAGTGCGCCCGATGGCTCATTACGGTGACATGCGCCAAATTCGGCCAGACGCAGCGGCAATTCACGGTAGCTTTTCAGCCCCTGATTGAATACCTGCACGTGACAAGGACAGTTCATCGGCTTGATCGCGTAATCGCGGTTTTCCGACTCGGTGGTGAACATGTTTTCAGCGTAGTTAGCCCAGTGACCGGACTTTTCCCACAAGCTGCGATCAACTACCTGAGGAGTTTTAATCTCCAGATAGCCGTTTTCGCGCTGAATCTTGCGCATGTACTGCTCAAGTACCTGGTAAAGCGTCCAGCCATTCGGGTGCCAGAACACCATCCCCGGCGCTTCTTCCTGGGTGTGGAACAACCCCAGGCGCTTGCCGATTTTACGGTGATCACGCTTTTCAGCTTCTTCAATACGCAGGACATAGGCTGCGAGCTGCTTCTTGTCAGCCCATGCAGTGCCATAGATACGCTGCAATTGCTCGTTTTTGGCATCGCCGCGCCAGTAGGCACCGGACAGCTTGGTGAGCTTGAACGACTTCAAGAAGCGCGTATTCGGAACGTGAGGTCCGCGGCACATGTCGACGTATTCTTCATGGAAGTACAGACCCATGGCCTGTTCGTTCGGCATGTCTTCAATCAGGCGCAGCTTGTAGTCTTCACCACGCTGGGCAAAAAGCTCGATCACTTCAGCACGCGGCGTCACTTTCTTGATGACGTCGTAGTCTTTTTCGATCAATTGCTGCATACGCGCTTCAATAGCGGCCATGTCATCCGGAGTAAACGGACGCTCATAGGCGATATCGTAATAAAAGCCTTCGTCGATAACAGGTCCGATTACCATTTTGGCTGTCGGATACAGCTGCTTGACTGCATGCCCCACCAAGTGAGCGCAAGAGTGACGAATGATCTCCAGCCCCTCTTCATCCTTGGGAGTGATGATTTGCAAGGTGACGTCATTTTCGATCACATCACAGGCATCAACCAGCTTGCCGTCGACTTTGCCGGCTACTGTGGCCTTGGCCAGGCCTGCGCCAATTGAAGCAGCTACTTCGGCTACAGATACTGGATGATCAAATGTACGTTGACTGCCGTCGGGAAGAGTAATAGTTGGCATGGCGCCTCCTCTCCTAGTGGTGACCCCTACCAAAGGTCACGTGGGTTGGGATGAGCCAGTACGCGATTCGGAGGTATGCCTGCCTCACAGTGGCAGGAGCCTTGCGGCCAACCGTAAACCGAACCAGAGTGACTGGAGTTCAAATAAAATAAGTTAATGGCTCTGCTTCGCGGCTCAGGAGCACACAACAACAGAAAAACGCCAAGGGCGGCATGCTAGCACAGAAGAATGAACGCCGCCCTCTCCACCGCTGTTCACTGAAAGCAATAAGGCGGTTTTTGCAAAATGGTGAACTTGAGCTGCACTATCCCCTCAGATACTCAGTGAAACAAATACAGCTTTAACGCCTATAAGGAGAATCACATGCGCTTGACTCACCTGCTTGCCCTCGTTGCACCACTGGCATTCCTCTTACCCCTCAGTGCCCAGGCCGATAACTGGCCTGCCGGTGCAAAAGAGGCATACATGAAGGATTGCACTGCAGCAGCCAGCCAAAGTGTCGATCAGAAAACCGCCCAGCAACATTGCGCATGCGGTGCAGAAAAAATTTCCGAGAAGTTTTCGACTGCCGAGATCAAAGAGTTGATGAGCAAGACAAAAATGCCGAGCGTAGAGCTGCGGACCAAGGCTCTGGATGCTATTCAGGCCTGCCGGGCAACAAAATAGAGCCTGTTCAGGGGCTGATTTAAGCCTTGAGCAGAGCAAAAACGACCATAAAACGTCTTTTTGCTAAAAAAAATGCATCCTTTACTGCTTTTTTTCGAAGCTGCTTTAGCCATGAAACCCCCATAAAACGGGGACTTAAGGCATTTCAAGCGCCAGACAAATGCTAACAATGATGCAAACTGCCACTCAGGGGGGCTCCCAAACCGCACATTTCGACTATGATAGCTCGGTGTGCCCAGTTGGCCTGAGCAGCACAGTACTACTGAAAATATAAGTTTCTTGGAGATACACCATGTCTAATCGCCAAACCGGCACCGTAAAATGGTTCAACGATGAAAAAGGCTTCGGCTTCATCACTCCTCAAGGTGGCGGTGACGACCTGTTCGTACACTTCAAAGCTATCGAAAGCGACGGTTTCAAAAGCCTGAAAGAAGGCCAGACTGTTTCCTTCGTGGCTGAGAAAGGCCAAAAGGGTATGCAAGCTGCGCAGGTTCGTCCGGAGTAAATCTCCTTCGAACAAAAAAACCCCGTCCATGTGACGGGGTTTTTTATGCCTGCTCCAACGCTAAACGGGCTTAACCGCAGTTGACGCGGGTGATGATCGCGTTGTCATCTGCATTAAGATTCAAGCGGTCAGAGCGGTACTCAAGCGTCATGATGTCGTGTGGCAACAAGATCCGTGCATTCTGCGCGCCGGCCTTGACACGAGCCTGCTCCAGCAGCCCTGGCGACGCTTTCTGGCCGATCACAAATGCAGCTGCCTTAGCATCGCAACGACCACTGTTCGCCTCGGCGACAGGCTCTTTTGCTGTGCCCGGCGTGCTACAGCCAGACAGCGCTACAACCGCCAACAACGAACCCAATGTCACTAGCTTCCAAGACATGAAGCCTCCTTAAGATAAATAGTCGAAACCTTTGCGACAGTAATTCCGCAGATAGGTTGCACAGAGTCTCACGGTAAAAAACATTAACCGCAGGGCACAAGATATTGCCCGAGCGAAAAACAAGTGCACAGACCTAATAGTGACGGAATGTGTACACCCGCTAGTAAACATCAATGTAATCAAAAGGGGGGCGCGGCCAGTTGTCCTTCAGGGCGTTGTGGATCTGCATCACCCAGACCTCATCGCTTGCAGCTATCTTCCCGACATACCCCGATCCCGCGGCCCAGGTTTCAAGCCTGAAAAGTAGCTCGTCGATGTCTGTACCACCTACGACACTTGACGAAATATAGGCAATGCCTGCCTTAGTCACGCGTAACTGAGTATGTACATCGTCACTGGCCGAGGCCAACAACCTGCGGACCGCATCAACCGTCAGCGCCTCAGGGTCGTTCAAATCAATTTGCATGTTCAGGTTCCGCCCTCAAAATCCCGAGTGTGGCACGCACACCGATCACATGCGAAAGTTGAAGCGCCAAAAGCTGCGGATCATGCTTAACTTTGAGCCCCAGATAGCATCAGCATGGCTTTTTGCTAAAATCGCGTTTCCCACCCCCCTCTTGAGATACCCATGACAACAGTCACCATCGATGCAGACATCAAAGCCAAATGGCCTCAAGGACAGTGCTCCTATAGCCCTGGAAGCCCGGAAGAGCTGGCCATCATCGGTATCGACCTGTTAGTCAAAGAGCTCGGCACCGAGTCGGCCAAAGCCTTTGTCAGCCAAATTTTCGAAAAGTACAAAGACCCCGACTTTACGAAAGTGACATAAGCCGACACAGGCTCAAGTCAGTTCAGCCGCCCCAGGCGCGCAGTCAGCAAATCAAAAAAGCCCTGGGCGTCGCCGTTCTCAACCCAAAAAGCGTTTTTTGGCTGTTTTAACGTGTCATACCAGTCTGCAATTGTTTGACCGAAGGTTGGGCCTTCGCGGGTATCGACGACCAAATTAACCTCTCGCCCGGAAAACAGCTCGGGCTTGAGCAGATAGGCAATCACACTGGCATCGTGCACCGGACCTCCTGGCAGTCCGTAATGCGCCATATCGTTCTTCACGTACTCATTCAAAATATCGCCAACCAATTTGCCGGCCGTATTGCCCAGCGAAGCAATTTGTTTCAGGCGTTGGTCGCTGGTCAGGATCTTGTGCGTCACATCAAGCGGGACATAAACCAGCTTGACGCCACTTTTCAGCACCACGTCTGCCGCATGGGGATCGGCGTAGATATTGAACTCGGCTACAGGAGTGATATTGCCGCCGTTGAAATGAGCACCGCCCATGACCACGACCTCCTTGATGCCCTTGGTGATATCAGGCGCCTGAATCAAGGCCAGCGCCAGGTTGGTTTGTGGCCCGAGCATGGCAATAGTGACACTGCCAGGCCTGGCTGCGCGTAACGTATCGATCAGGTAGTGACTGCATTGGCCTGCTCAAGCCCTTTCGCAGGCTCGTGCACCGGCACACCCGTAACACCTTCCTGACCATGAATGTTCTCGGCGTAGATAGGCGTGCGCACCAGGGGTTTTGGAGCCCCGGCATAGACGGGAACCTCTTCACGACCAGCCCACTCCCGGGCAAGACGTGCATTGCGCGAAGTTTTGTCCAGGCGAACGTTACCCGCCACAGTGGTAATCCCCAGCACATTGAGCTGCTCGGGCGAGGCCAGCGCCAACAGCAATGCAACGACGTCATCAGCCCCGGGGTCAGTGTCGATGATCAGATCAATTTTGTCGGCAGCTTGAACACTAGAAATACTGAGAACGGACAAAAACAAGACACTCCTGATCAGATGATGAAAAATTTGCTTAAAACGCGACATGACTAACTCCTTGTATGATTTTTTAAAAAGTAACCCCTGCGATCAAAGCGATATTGCTGTAAGGACGGCACTCTCCCGTACGAACAATCACTTTTGCTTGCTGGCATAACTCCTTGAACTCACTGTGAGCGAGCAAATTCCTGCCCCCCAAATCGCCCCGACTGTTGTGCAGGTCGATGCCTGACAATGCCGCGCAAGGCGCTAGCAGCAGCTCGTGCGCCAGCACATGACTTTGCACCTGCATCTCACTGAGCACCGTGCTCAGCGTACTGCAAAAATCCGGCACCCCCTGCGTCAGCGCCAGATCAATCAGATCAACGCCCTTGGGCACTGGCAAACCGGCGTCAGCAATAATGACGATGTCACCATGCCCCAGCGAGGCAATAGCCCGGGAGAGCGCGATGTTGAGCAAAGGTGTTTTCTTCATGACGAGGCAAAGTCCTTTATATCCTGCAACCCGGGAATAGAGGGCTGCGCACCTGCACGGGTCACTGACAAGGCGGCCGCAGTCTGGGCAAAGCGGATCGCTTCGTCCTCCCCTTTGCCTGCGGCCAGCGCGGCCGAAAAGGCACCTACAAAGGTGTCACCGGCGGCAGTTGCATCAACAGCCTCTACCTTGGGGGCTGCAAAGTGCACGACCCGCTGCGCACTGACCAGCAATGCACCTTGCGACCCCAGCGTCACAATGATGTTGCTCGCCCCTAGTGCCATCAGGCTGCGCGCAGCCAATTCTGCGGACTCAAGGGAGTCGACTGGCACCCCGCTGAGTGCCTGGGCCTCACTTTCATTCGGGATCAAGTAATCAACCAGTGCATACCATTGCACCGGTAACGGCCCGCTGGCGGGAGCTGGATTGAGGACGACAATTTTATCCAGTTCACGCCCGCGCTTGAGGACATGACCGACCGTATCCATCGGCACCTCAAGCTGGCAAATAATGACCTTCGCCCCTTGCAGCATGCCGTCAACCGTCATGATGTCTTGAGCGTCGAGACAGCCATTGGCACCCGGCACCACCACTATGGTGTTCTGACTGTCGGTATCCACCACGATCAGCGCGACACCACTCGCACCCTGCGCCACAGTACGCACCGCCTGACAGTCGATGCCCTCGGCCTCCAGCCCCTCACGCAGTTGCACGCCGTACGCATCGGTGCCTACGCACCCGACCATAGCCACGCTAGCACCCAGACGCGCTGCCGCCACCGCCTGGTTCGCCCCCTTGCCGCCATGGACGGTGCCAAAGGCCTGCCCGAAAACTGTTTCACCCGGACGCGGCAGGCGCTCTGCACGGGTGACCAGGTCCATATTGAGGCTGCCAACCACCACTACATTTGCTTGCATGTATCGACACTCATCCATTGGATTTGCAGGAGGGTTGCACCGGCGCCCCGACATAGGCTGCTGTCGACTCTCGCAACACGATACTTGGCGTCACAATTCGCTGCTCCACCGCCCGCCCGGGCGATGCAATACGACGCAACAATAACTGCGCTGCCATTTCACCCAGTTGCAAAATCGACTGGCCGACGGTCGTCAGCGCCGGGTAGACATAGCGACTCATCTGCACATCATCAAAGCCTATGACTGACAGCTGGTCCGGTACTCGAATATTGCGCTCGGCAGCAGCCCGCAAAACGCCGATACCCATCATGTCGTTGCAGGCGAAAATAGCCGAAGGCCGGTCGTTTTCCAGCAGCCTGACAGCCGCCTGATAACCCCCGACACTGCTGAAATCACTCTCGATCATCCAGGCCCCGGGCGCTGAAATTCCGGCTTCTGCCAACGCCCGCAGATAACCGGCAGTACGTAGCTGCGCCACACGGGTGATTGCAGGGCCACCAATACAGGCAATGGCCCTGTGCCCCAGATCGAGTAAATGACGGGTGGCCAGGGTGGCCAGATAGGCCCCCAGCTCGTGATCGATCCGCACCAGATCGGCATCGATACCTTCGAGATTGCGATCGACGATGACCATGGGCGTTCGTACACCGACCAGACCGCTCGCCAGCCCGAGGTCTCCACCGGCCGAGGCCACAACCAGCCCATCCACGCGCTTCTCAAGCAATACCCGCAGATAATTGCGCTGCTTGTCAGGATCATCGTCGCAGTTGCACAAAATGACGCAGTAATTGTTGCGCTCGCAATAGTCTTCGATACCTCGCGCCAACTCGGCGAAGTACGGGTTCAGGCTGTTGGCCACCAGCAACCCGATAGTCGCAGTGGTCTTGGCCTTCAAGGAGCGCGCGACAGCACTGGGCACATAATCAAGACGCGCAATGGCCTCCTCCACCTTTAAACGCACCGGCTCACTCACCGGGCGCGTTTTGTTCAGGACATGTGAAACCGTGGTGTAAGAAATGCCGGCCATAGCAGCGACATCTTTAATGGTTGCCATTATTCAGTTCCGTCGCCGTGCACGTTGACTGCGGTAAGTATCCAGGACCACTGCCATCACTATGACAGCACCGGTAATAATACGCTTTGTCGGCTCGGTTGCGCCGATTTGAGCCAGCCCCGCGGCCAATACCGAAATGATCAGCACCCCAAAAAAAGTGCTGATGACGGAGCCGCGCCCGCCCATCAAACTCGTTCCCCCGATCACCACCGCAGCAATAACCTGCAACTCAAGCCCCGACCCCGCATTGGGGTCTGCGGCTTCCAGGCGCGATATCTGAAACAACGCAGCTACGCCTGCAAGCAATCCCATCAAGCTGAAGACCAGGATCTTGTACGGTTTGGGATTGATACCGGACAGGCGAACGGCTTCCTCGTTAGTGCCGATCCCGATCAGATAACGGCCAAACACCGTACGCGTCAGCACCGCCTGAGCCACGACAATGATCAGCAACGCAATGATGAAAGAAGGCGAAATGCCAAATGCAATCGGGTTCGACAACCAGGCGAAAGCATCGCCTATGTAGGCCGTACGTGAGCCCGTCATTTGATAGGCCGCGCCCCGGGCCATTTCCAGAACGCCCAATGAAACAATAAAGGAAGGAATTCGCCAGGCGACACTGATCGACCCCGTGATCGTACCTGCCAGCGCAGCACAAGCCATGCCCAGCAAAGCCGCAGGCAAAATGCCCCAGCCCCACCCCAGAATTGCCACACTGACCGCTGACGCCGCCAATGCCAGTACCGACCCTACCGACAGGTCGATTCCACCAATGATCAATACAAACGTCATCCCGACAGACAGCACCATCAAGTCCGGAATCTGATTGGCCAGCGTGCTCAACGTGTCGTAGGAAAAGAAGTGATCGCTAAGACTTGAGAACAGCACAATCATGGCCAGCAAGGCGCCAGCCAGCCCCAGATAAGTGCCGGTTCCGTAATAGTTGCGTGCACTTTTTTGCACAGCCGCGGTGGACTTCATGAGGCTTCCTTTGGCGTTGCTTCTGCGAGCAACGCATCTCGTGTTTGATAACCTGCAAAAGCGGCTGCCAGCAGCTGCTCCTGACTCCAGTTGTTACGCTCGAACGTTTCTATCAGGCGCCCTGCTGACAGCACGCCGATACGATCACAGATCAACATCAGTTCACGCAGGTCACTCGATACCACCACCAGCGCCCTGCCCTGACGGGTCAGTTCACCAAGCAGACGGTAGATATCAAACTTGGCACCGATATCGATGCCACGGGTGGGCTCATCAAACAGCAAAACCGTACAGTCGCGTTCCAGCCAGCGGCCGATGACCACCTTCTGCTGGTTACCGCCGGAAAGTTGCGACACCACTTGCCCGGGCCCTGAACTGCGGATGCCCATCGCGTCGATCTGGCGTTGCGCCAGCGCAGCCTCCTGCACACCGCTCACCAGCCCCAGACTGGAAACCCGGTGCATATTGCCCAAGCCTATGTTGGCACTGATCGACTGGGTCAATAGCAGGCCCTCACCTTTGCGGTCTTCGGTAATCAGGGCGATCCCTTGTTTCACGGCCTGCGCCGGCGAACGGATCTTGACCACCTGCAGCGGGGACCCGACTGCAACGGTGCCGCTATCTGCCAGATCAGCACCGTAGATCAACCGCAAGAGCTCGGTCCGCCCGGCTCCGATCAAACCTGAAATGCCAAATATTTCGCCCTTTCTGACTTCAAATGAGACATCCCGCACCTTATCTGACCGACCCAGCGCCGAGACCCTGAGCGCCGTCTCACCCAACTGGCGCGTCCCGAGCTCCAATGCATCGCCCAGTTCGCGCCCTACCATCAGATGGACCAATTGTTCGCTGCTGTAGTTGGCTATCGGCTCAACACACACCAGGCTGCCATCACGCAGCACAGCAATGCGCTGCGCCACCCGCGCCAGCTCTTCCAGCCGATGGGAGATGTAAATAATTGCCACGCCGCGAGCCTGAAGCCGCTCGATCTGAACAAACAGCATCTCGACTTCACGGGCCGTCAGCATGGCCGTCGGCTCATCCAGGATCAGCACATGGCAATCGCCAATCAAATTACGGGCGATTTCCACCATTTGCTGGTGACCAATGCCAAGATCGCCGACCAATGTGTCAGGGTCTATGGACTCCAGGCCTACCTGGGCCATTGCTTCAATGGCGGACTTGCGCAATTGCCTGCGATTGATCCAGCCCAGGTGGCCGGGCAGATTATCCAGAAACAGGTTCTCGGCCACGGTCAGGGTGGGGAGCAGATTGAGCTCCTGCATGACCATACGCACCCCCTGTCGCTCAGCTTCTGAACGACTGCCTGGCGTGTAGGCATGGCCATTGAATTGCATCTGCCCCTGGGTCGGTAACTCCAGACCGGCGATGACTTTTGACAGCGTGCTTTTTCCGGCGCCATTTTCGCCCGTCAAGGCCAGCACTTCACCGCGATACAACGCCAGATCGATGCCCGTCAAAACGGGTTGCGTATAGGTTTTGCCGATCCCGCTGACTGACAGGACCACGCTGGCATTGGGAGCAGACATAAAACTTCTCCGGGCACCTGCCCGACCGGGCAGGTGTCTGTGACAGCGAATGGGACTATTTTTTGGTTATCAGCTCGACCGGAGTATCAATCACGCCATCCTTGAGGTTCTCCACCGGCTCGTTCTTGAGCAGCTTGAGCGCGGTCTGGATGCCATACACGGCCTGTTCGGCAGCCGCCTGATCAGCCGTGGCAAGCACACGGCCGTCCTCCAGCATCGGCTTGATCGCATCAATGTTGTCATAGCCCACGACTTGCACCTTGCCTGCTTTACCCGCCGCACGGATTGCCGACACTGCCCCTACGGCCATGTTGTCATTGCCCGCCAGCAGCGCCTTCAGGTTGGGATATTCACTGAGCATGGCCGCAGCTTTTTTGTTGCCGCCGTCGATTTCCCAGTCGCCCGATTGCGTCGACACAATTTTCATCCCTGCGGCGTCCATTGCATCCTTGAAGCCTGCGGTACGCATTTGCGCATTGGTGGTGGTCGATACACCTTCAATGATGCCCACCTCATCGCCCGGCTTCAGCTGCTTCGCCAGATAGTCCCCGACTTCACGCGCGCCCTTTCTGTTGTTCGGGCCCACGAACGGTACTTCGATACCTTTGCTTTTCAGCACTTCGGGGTCGAGCTGGTTATCGATATTGACCACTACGATTCCGCGATCCCGGGCTTTCTTGATCGCCGAAACCAGTGCTTTGGAGTCTGCAGGAGCAATTACCAGCGCATCGACTTTGGCAATGATCATCTGATTGATTATGTCAATTTGACCGGCTGTGTCGGTTTCATTCTTGATTCCGTTGGAGACCAGATCGAAATCCGCAGAATGAGCCTTTTGATAGGCCTTGCCACCGTCCTGCATCGTGACAAAGAACTCGTTGGCCAACGACTTCATCACCAAACCCACCTTGGGTTTTTGAGCAGTATCGGCGTGAGCGACAGAGAGGGTCAGGGAGGCTGCGGCCAACATGGCGACAGCGAGAAGGCGTCCAGCAAAGGGCAGCTTCATGGCAGTAACTCCGATCTTATGATTATTGTGAGCAACGTCCGGCCCGGATAAAGCCTGAAAAAATACAGGGTCAGAGCCCAGAGAATACGGCTCTAAAAGCACCGCGCAAACGTTTGCTTGAACCTCACTATGTAAAGCGGTTGGTTTTTTGTCAACGTGAAAAACAGACTGTAACGAGCCGACAAACGGTCGAGTCTCCGAACAAATAACCGCCCGCTGTTCGGAAAACCGTCCAGAACTGCCCAATGTAAAAAACAAACAATAATTTATTCATATAAATCAGATAGTTAGACGCATCAAAAATACACTTTGCAGTGGCACAGTTAGTGCTTTGTTAGGCAACGCGTGCGCAAGAGAAGGCACGTGCGGTGCTCGATGTCGGTACATCAGCAAGCCCACCAATAAGAGAGAAAATAATGAAACCTGCTGTGTTAAAAACCATTGTTCCGGCCGCCCTGGCCTTTCTGTTGGCCATGCCTGCCGTTCAGGCACAAGAGACCACCAAACCTAACGTTGTCATCCTGGCAACCGGCGGCACCATTGCTGGCGCAGGTGCCAGCGCAGCCAACAGCGCGACCTACACCGCCGCCAAAGTGGGTATCGACCAACTGATTGCCGGTGTTCCCGAACTGAGCCAATTGGCAAACGTACGCGGCGAGCAAGTCATGCAAATCGCGTCCGAAAGCATCACCAACGACAATTTGCTGCAATTGGGCCGCCGCGTCGCCGAACTGGCTGACAGCGAGGATGTCGATGGCATCGTCATCACTCACGGCACCGATACCCTCGAAGAAACTGCCTACTTCCTCAACCTGGTCGAAAAAACCGACAAGCCGATCATCGTCGTCGGCTCCATGCGCCCGGGCACTGCCATGTCCGCAGACGGCATGCTCAACCTGTACAACGCCGTGGCGGTAGCCGGCAGCAAAGAAGCACGGGGCAAAGGTGTACTGGTCACCATGAACGACGAGATCCAGTCGGGCCGTGATGTCACCAAATCAATGAACATCAAGACCGAAGCATTCAAGAGCCCTTGGGGCCCGCTCGGCATGGTGGTTGAAGGTAAATCTTACTGGTTCCGCTTGCCGGCCAAGCGTCACACCATGGATTCCGAGTTCGACATCAAAAACATCAAGTCCCTGCCAAACGTAGGCATCGCCTACTCCTATGGCAACGTCGACGACACTGCCTACAAAGCCTTTGCACAGGCCGGCGCCAAAGCCATCATCCACGTTGGCACAGGCAACGGTTCCGTGTCCTCGCGTGTAGTGCCTACCCTGCAGGCCCTGCGCAAAGACGGCATCCAAATCATCCGTTCTTCCCACGTTAATAACGGCGGATTCGTACTGCGTAACGCAGAACAACCTGACGACAAATACGACTGGGTTGTCGCCCACGACCTGAACCCGCAAAAAGCCCGCATCCTGGCCATGGTCGCCCTGACCAAAACCCAAGACAGCAAAGAACTGCAGCGGATGTTCTGGGAGTATTGATCTGATCCACGCCGGACACTGCCCAGTGCCCGGCGTTGAAACCACTCAACCTCCCCGGTGAGTGGTCCAATTAATTGATTTTTCTCCCCTTCTCGCACTAAACCGAAAAAACGCAGTCCGATCCGCAGCCAAATGAATTCAAACAGTTGCCAAATCCCATACAGTTAAATACTGTATGCCCATACAGCAACCAAGGATCGCATCATGGCTAAAAAACCGGTCAAAGCGCCACCCCTTCCAAGCCCCTACGAAATTTTCGGAACCCGCATACAAAAAATCATCAGCTCGCCTAAAGCTCAAAAAGACAAAATGGCGGTGCTTGAACGACTGGAGGGCGACAATCCCGAATTCTGGGAGCGCCTGTTAGAAGAGATCTCCGAAAACGACAATGTCACAATCGCCCATCGCGATGATGGCGGGGTCAATGTTTTCTGGACCGTACCAGAGGAAGATTGAGTCAATGAGGGTTCGTATACTGGCATTAGCCAGCCTCTTTACCGCTATAAGTGCCCATGCTGCGGCTCCGCAGACCTTCAGCGAAGCCAAGAAAGTCGCCTGGAAACTCTATGCACCACAGTCCACCGAGTTCTATTGTGGCTGTAAATACACCGGCAATCGGGTGGATCTCAAAGCCTGCGGGTATGTACCCAGGAAGAACGCCAATCGTGCAGCCCGTATCGAGTGGGAACACATAGTTCCCGCCTGGCAAATTGGCCACCAGCGCCAATGCTGGCAAAGCGGCGGTCGAAAAAACTGCACCCGCCACGACCCGGTCTACAAAGTGGCAGAGGCCGACCTGCACAACCTGGTGCCCAGCATCGGCGAGGTCAACGGAGACCGAAGCAACTTCAGTTTTGGCTGGCTCCCCGCGCAGGCGGGCCAATACGGTTCATGCCTGACCCAGGTCGACTTCAAAGCCAAGAAGGTCATGCCCCGGCCGTCGATTCGCGGCATGATTGCACGCACCTACTTCTACATGAGCAAACGCTACGACCTGCGCCTGTCCAAGCAAGATCGGCAACTGTATGAAGCGTGGAACAAGACCTACCCGGTCCAGGCCTGGGAGCGTCAACGGAATCAGGCCGTAGCCTGCGTCATGGGCCGTGGTAACGAGTTCGTCGGCCCGGTCAACCTCAAAGCCTGCGGCTGACAGCATTGCCTGCGCCACGCCTTGAACCCTGAACACCGGCAGGGTTCAAGGCAGCTTGCACTCCCGTAACCGACCCCTTTCACCCGCTCATTTGTTGCTGAACCGGCATTGCTCAACTATTACTCAGGGAATGATAAAGCACCCACGATTTGACCAGAGACAACAGGTAGTCAACGAGCTCGTCCAGCGTATCGAAAGCGGTCTATTGGCAGACGGCCATCCCCTCCCCGGCGAAGAGCAACTAGCCCTGGAACTGCGGGTTAGCACCGGCACGCTATGCGAAGCGCTGGCCGAGCTGGAAAGGCGCAGATACATCGCCATGCAGGCCGAAGGCAGCGCCATCGTCACCTACGACGGCATTACCCTCGACCAGAATAACGGCTGGACTCAGGCCCTGGCCAACACAGGCGCCAGGATCTGCACTGAGCTTCTGCAACTCCAGACCCAGGAGCGTCCGGAGCTGGCACCTCAATTTGGCTTGAGCCGATTCGTCATTCTGGTTCGCCGCCGCCGTGACAATGACACCGCCATTTCCCTGGAGCGCTCGCTCATGCCCGCCACCGGCGGCCTCGAAGGCCTGCCACGAACCGGACTGATAGATGACTCGCTGACTATCACTTTGGCCGCCTACGGCTTTGTAGCCGAGAGCGGTGATCAATGGATCAGCGCGGCCCCCCTCGGTGCAGAAGACGCGTTGCTCCTGGGACGAACCGCAGGAACCGTTTTCCTCAAGGCCCTGCGCACAACTTTCGACCGGCACGGGCGCTTTATGGAGCAGGTAGAAAGCTGGCTGGATCCTCAGCACTTCCGGATGTACCAATCTCTGGGCGCCAAAGGCATTGATCACACCTGGTGATGCCCGTGAGCCGGTGTACTGCCTGCAAAACCCCCATCCGCAATCCGACCAAAGACTGCAAGTGAATCTCTACAAAAACTTCATGAAACGCTGGAAAAAGCCCAAAGTGCTGTTTTAACCTTACACTTTGGCTCCCCTCCAGAGACACCAGCGCCCGATACCTCCTGCAAGAGGTCGGGCTACTTGCGTGCATGCAGGGGAGCGCTCTCCTGACTTGTGACGATACTTTTGAAACTCATCATTATTGCTGTTTACGTTTTGTCCATTGCGCATGTGCACCTGCGGGGCAAAGTTCGCCATAAACTGGGGCGCCAGCTGAGCGATCACTCGACCTTCCTGGCGCCCATCAACTGCTTCCTGTATTTGTTCTCCAAAGTTCCCAGCCAGCCTTATTTGAAACCGGCAGATTTCCCGCAGTTACAACCCTTGCAGGATCACTGGATGGAGATCCGCGACGAAGCGCGCAACTTGATGCAGGCAGGCGAAATCAAACGATCTGAGCAACCGAATGATGTCGGTTTCAACTCATTCTTCAAGAGTGGCTGGAAGCGCTTTTATCTCAAGTGGTATGGCGACAATCATCCGTCGGCAGTTGAAATGTGCCCACGCACCATTGAGCTGCTCAACGGTATCGGCATCATCAAGGCGGCCATGTTTGCCGAGTTGCCACCCGGTTCAAAGCTGGTACGTCATCGCGACCCTTATGCGGGCTCGTTGCGCTTTCACCTGGGCCTGGACACCCCGAATGATCCGGGCTGCTATATCAACGTCGACGGGCAGAACTACTCCTGGCGCGACGGCGAAGCCGTGATGTTTGACGAAACCTTCATCCATTACGCCGAAAACACCACCGCTGAGAATCGCATCATCCTGTTCTGCGATGTGGAGCGCCCCATGCAATATCGCTGGGCAGCAGCCTTCAATCAGTGGTTCAGCCGCACGGTCATGGCGTCGGCCAGCGCCCCCAACGATACCGGCGATAAAACCGGTGCCCTGAACCGCGCGTTTACCAGGCTGTACAAAATCCGCCTGCGCGGCAAGGAACTGAAAAAACGTAATCGCACGCGCTACTACCTGGAAAAATGGGCGATTTTCGGCGGCTTGATGGCGCTGTTTCTGGTCATCTAGCCCCCCTGCCTCGCGATGCGCTTGAGGCTATCGCGAGGCAGGCTCGCTCCTACCGAGCAGATGCCACCGCCACAAGGTGGCCAGCAACCCCGCCACGCACACTATGAGCAGGTACTCACCTGACAATCAGCGGTGGCAAGGTCCCCAGTAGTGAAACAGCAGCCACGGCCATCAAGCCAAATAACCACTCAAGCGCCACACTGTTGCGCAAGACAGCAAAGTGGCCAGCGCGGCTCATCAGCAGATTGAACAACGCCAGCAACAGCATCACGCCAACCAGGGTCACTTTAATCAGCAGGATCAGTGCGAAACCTTCGAACAGCGGCGTAGGCCAAAGTGCACCTGTCAGAACCCGGGTATTGATAAGACCGGTCACAATGATCCCGGCCACCAGCACAAACCCCAGATTGCTGAAGCGCCGCAGCACCCGATCCACACTTTGCCCGGCAGGACGAGTGAGCAACAGCAACAACCCCGACAAGCCGCCAACCCAGGCCCCGACACACATCAGGTGAATGAACTGGTTGAGCATCAGCAGTTGACCGCGCCAGCCATCCAGCATCGCGCCATGCCCCACTGGCGCCAGGGTGGCCAGCAACAGCACGCTGAAGATCCACGCGGCCTTAAAACCGGAATTTGCATAAAGCGCAACGAGCAACAACACATTGAACAGCAGGTGCCCGGCCCAGACCTGACCAAAAAAAGTGCTGCCCAACACCAGCCAGAGAGTGTCGGGGTCCAGGGTCTCAGGCCAGCTGCCGGCCATCGAATGGGTGGTCAGCAGTAACCAGGCCAGGCCGCTGACCAACGCCAGCCAGGCCAGAGCGCAGCAAAATCTGTGCAACAGACCATCAATCGCAGGTGACGGCTTGATCGCCAGCAGCAAGGGCCTGAATGCGCTGACGCCAAAGATCAGCAGCACAGCGCAGAAATGCACAAATCGGCATACAACCATGTCGCTGACCATCAACTCAGTTGCCCACCGTGAAGCCGTACTGACCAGCGCTGTTATGGGTGTCAACCGAAACGGCCTTCCAGTCCACGCTGTACTTGCCTGCTGGCAACGCTTGAGCCGGGGTCACAATCAGCACCTTCTTGTTACCGGGCTCTGTCTTGATGCTGCTTACAGCAACCGGCGCGCCGTCGTGGCTGAGGGTCACCTTGGTGAACTTTTCTTCAACCCCTTCGCTGAAGGTCAGGCGCACTTCATTGGCAGTGGCGACCGTGCTGTCGGCCGCAGGTGTCGACTGTTGCAGATGGGCATGGGCAGAGGCCGAGCCGGCACCGGCCAGCAGTGTCAGCAACGCAGCGGTATTAAGGATTTTTTTCAAGAGGACAGCAGACATGGCGAAGTACCTTGAGATAGAAATGCGCAGTGATAATACTCGCCTAATCTCAATTGAGGGGCACCCGCCCCCTGCAAATGCGAGCAACACAGGTGCCGCCTGTTACTGCAACGCATTACCCGCAAGGACTTCATCATGCCCATCCGCCTGAGTTTTATCTGTCATGCCCGCACTGAAGCCCAGCGTCTGGGCCGCTTTGCTCTGGATGAACCGGCTGACCCCAAGGGATTGCTGCAAGCGCAGGAAATGGCTGCGGCCTTGAAGAAGCCTGTGCGAATTCTTTGCGCCCCCGAAACCCGAACCTTGCAAACTGCCCAGGCGCTGGGTGACGACATCGAGATCGTGCCGGCGCTGGAGGATTACGACTTCGGCGAGTGGCGAGGCTTGCGCCTGGTCGACCTGCAGCAAAGTATTCCCCAGGTACTCGCCGACTGGACCAACAACCCCGGGTCGGCGCCCCATGCTGGCGAGTCGGTAGAAGCCCTGTGCCTGCGGGTCGGCGCCTGGCTCGATGAGTTTCGCGAGGAAGGCCATTTTGCGGTCGTGACCCACCCCTTCGTCATCCGCGCCGCCATCCTGCATGCGCTGGCCGCAAGCAGCGCATCCTTCAACCTGATTGATGTAGAACCACTGTCCAGGGTCGAGTTGCGTTTTAACGAACGCTGGCGGCTGCGGGTCTGAATCACTCCTCCAGCGTCAGCCCACCCGGCGGCAACGGCAGCGCCGTTTTGTAGCGCACCTGTTTCAGGGCGAAGCTGGACCGGATGTTCGCAACCCCGGGCACTTTGGTCAAAAAGTCCATCATGAAGCGTTCCAACGCCTGAATGCTCGGCACCAGCACCCGGATCAGATAATCCGGGTCGCCGGCCATCAAATAGCACTCCATGACTTCGTGACGATCTGAGATCGCGGCCTCAAATTTTTGCAAGGCTTCTTCAACCTGTTTCTCCAGGCTGACATGGATGAACACATTCACGTGCAGGCCCAGCATGTCGGCGTCCAGCAAGGTGACTTGCTCACGAATCAGCCCGCGTTCTTCCATGGCCTTTACCCGATTGAAACAGGGTGTGGGGGACAAGTTGACCGAACGTGCAAGGTCCGCATTGGTGATGCGCGCATTCTGCTGAAGGCTGTTGAGAATCCCGATATCCGTTCGATCTAGCTTGCGCATGAGACAAAAGCACCTGTTTTTTGTGTTTATAAAGAATTCTTATCCTTAATCGCTGCAAAGCACAACGAACTACAGAGAAATATTCTTCACTGTCAGGAATATGATTGTTGTAGGACAAAATCCGGCTTGATCACCCGCCGGATTTTCGACGCAAAAACTAGCTCCCGCGCCTAATAAACACGACAAGATCGAGCGTAGAGAAAGCCATGACTGAATATGCACCGCTGCGCCTGCACGTTCCCGAACCCTCCGGCCGTCCAGGCTGCAAGACCGATTTCAGCTACCTTCGCCTGACCGATGCCGGTCTGGTGCGCAAACCCCCTGTCGATGTAGAGCCTGCCGATACCGCCGATCTGGCCAAAGGCCTGATTCGCGTGCTCGACGATCAGGGTCAGGCACTCGGCCCCTGGGCAGAAGGCGTCTCGACCGAGATCCTGCGGGCGGGCATGCGCGCCATGCTCAAAACGCGGATTTTCGACACCCGGATGGTGGTTGCCCAGCGTCAGAAAAAAATGTCGTTCTATATGCAAAGCCTTGGCGAAGAAGCCATTGGCAGCGCCCAGGCCCTGGCCTTGAACATCGACGACATGTGCTTCCCGACCTACCGCCAGCAGAGCATTTTGATGGCCCGCGACGTGCCTCTGGTGGATCTGATCTGCCAGTTGCTGTCCAACGAACGCGATCCACTTAAAGGCCGTCAGTTGCCGATTATGTATTCGGTCCGGGACTACGGCTTTTTCAGTATTTCCGGCAACCTCGCGACCCAATTCATGCAAGCGGTCGGCTGGGGCATGGCATCGGCGATCAAGGGCGACACCAAAATCGCCTCCGCCTGGATCGGTGATGGCGCCACCGCCGAATCGGACTTTCACACCGCCCTGACCTTTGCCCACGTCTACCGCGCGCCGGTGATTCTTAACGTGGTGAATAACCAGTGGGCCATTTCGACCTTCCAGGCGATTGCCGGTGGCGAAGCCACCACCTTCGCCGGACGTGGCGTGGGCTGCGGCATTGCCTCGCTGCGCGTCGACGGTAACGACTTCATCGCGGTGTACGCCGCCTCGGTCTGGGCCGCGGAGCGCGCACGACGCAATCTGGGGCCGACACTGATTGAGTGGGTCACGTATCGCGCCGGCCCGCACTCCACTTCTGACGACCCTTCCAAGTACCGTCCTGCCGATGACTGGAGCCACTTCCCGCTGGGCGATCCGATCATTCGCCTCAAACAGCACCTGATTGCCACTGGCAACTGGTCCGAGGAAGAGCACGCAGCCGTCAGCGCCGAACTCGAAGCCGAAATCATCGGTGCACAGAAAGAAGCCGAGCGATTTGGCACCCTGGCCGGCGGCCAGATGCCAAGCGCGGCGACGATCTTTGAGGACGTGTACAAGGACATGCCCGAGCACTTGCGTCGGCAACGTCAGGAATTGGGGTTATAACCAGATGAACGACAACAATAAAATTCTGATGGAGAACGCCGTGAGCACCAGCACCATGACGATGATCCAGGCCCTGCGCTCGGCCATGGATGTGATGCTTGAGCGCGACGACAATGTGGTGATATTTGGCCAGGATGTGGGCTACTTCGGCGGCGTATTTCGTTGCACCGAAGGCCTGCAGGCCAAATACGGCAGCTCGCGGGTGTTCGACGCCCCGATCTCGGAAAGCGGCATCGTCGGCGCCGCCGTCGGTATGGGCGCCTATGGCCTGCGCCCGGTTGCCGAAATCCAGTTTGCCGACTACTTCTACCCGGCATCCGACCAGATCGTTTCCGAAGCGGCCCGCTTGCGCTACCGCTCGGCCGGTGAGTTTATCGCCCCCATGACCCTGCGCATGCCCTGCGGCGGCGGCATCTATGGCGGCCAGACCCACAGCCAGAGCCCGGAAGCCATGTTCACCCAGGTATGCGGCCTGCGCACCGTCATGCCGTCCAACCCCTACGACGCCAAAGGCCTGCTGATTGCCGCCATCGAAAACGATGACCCGGTGATTTTCCTGGAACCAAAACGCCTGTACAACGGCCCCTTTGACGGCCACCACGAACGCCCGGTTACCCCGTGGTCCAAGCACCCGGCCAGTGCCGTACCCGATGGCTATTACACTGTGCCGCTGGATTGCGCCGCGATCGTGCGCCCCGGCACTGAAGTCACCATCCTGACCTACGGCACCACCGTCTATGTGGCCCAGGTCGCTACCGAAGAAACCGGCATCGACGCTGAAGTCATCGATCTGCGCAGCCTGTGGCCGCTGGATCTGGACGCCATTGTCACCTCCGTGAAAAAAACCCGCCGTTGCGTCGTCGTGCACGAAGCCACCCGCACCTGCGGTTTTGGCGCCGAGCTGATTGCGCTGGTTCAAGAGCACTGCTTCCACTATCTGGAAGCACCTATTGAACGCGTCACAGGCTGGGATACGCCTTATCCGCATGCTCAGGAATGGGCTTACTTCCCGGGCCCTGCACGGGTCGGTGCGGCTTTGCAACGGGTTATGGAGGTCTGAATGGGTACGCACGTTATCAAGATGCCGGACATTGGCGAAGGCATTGCGCAAGTTGAACTGGTGGAATGGTTTGTCAAAGTCGGTGACATGGTCAGCGAAGACCAGGTGGTCGCCGATGTGATGACCGACAAGGCCACCGTGGACATTCCCTCCCCGGTAGCGGGCAGAGTCCTGGCCCTGGGCGGCCAGCCCGGCGAAGTAATGGCCGTAGGCAGCGAGCTGATTCGTATCGAAGTCGAAGGCGCGGGTAACCTGCGCGAAAGCGCTCAGCCGGCCGCTGCTGCAGAACCGCTGGCCGCCGCCCCGAAAGCTGCGCCACAGGCCCGGGTCGAAGTGGCGCTGGTCACGGCCCCGGCAATCAAGCCTGCTGCGGCCCAACGGCCTGCACCTGTAGCCCGCGAAGCCAATGAACGTCCGCTGGCCTCCCCGGCCGTGCGAAAACGCGCCTGGGATGCCGGCATCGAATTGCGCTTTGTCATCGGCAGCGGCCCGGCAGGACGTGTGCTGCACGACGACCTTGAGGCTTATCTGGCGCAAGACAACACCTGCGTCGCGGCACCGGCCAGCGGTTATGCCAAACGCAACGATGAACAACAGATCCCGGTGATCGGCCTGCGCCGCAAAATCGCCCAGCGCATGCAGGAGGCCAAGCGCCGCGCCGCACACTTCAGTTATGTCGAAGAAGTCGACGTCACTGCCCTTGAAGAACTGCGCGCGCAGCTCAATCAAAAATGGGGCGAAAGCCGGGGCAAGCTGACCCTGTTGCCGTTTCTGGTACGGGCGATGGTGGTGGCCTTGCGCGACTTTCCGCAAATCAACGTTCGGTATGACGATGAAGCGCAAATCATCACCCGCTTTGGCGCCGCCCACATCGGAGTTGCCGCGCAAAGCGACGGCGGCTTGATGGTGCCGGTGGTCCGACACGCCGAAACCCTGACCCTGTGGGGCGCGGCCAATGAAATCACGCGCCTGGCCAACGCCGTGCGCGCCGGCAAGGCGACCCGTGAAGAACTCAGCGGCTCGACCATTACCCTGACCAGCCTTGGCGCACTGGGCGGAATCGTCAGTACCCCGGTGGTCAACCTGCCCGAAGTCGCGATTGTCGGGGTCAATCGCATCGTCGAACGGCCAGTGGTAGTCAAAGGCCAGATCGTGATCCGCAAAATGATGAACCTCTCCAGCTCCTTCGACCATCGGGTAGTGGACGGCATGGACGCAGCTCAATTTATCCAGGCCATGCGTGGCTTGCTCGAACAACCAGCCACCCTGTTTCTGGAGTGAACATGCAGCCAACCCAACACACCACGCTGCTGATTATCGGTGGCGGCCCTGGCGGCTACGTGGCTGCCATCCGCGCCGGCCAGCTGGGAATTGCAACAGTCCTGATCGAAGGTCAGGCGCTGGGCGGTACCTGCCTGAACGTCGGTTGCATCCCGTCCAAGGCGCTGATCCATGTGGCCGAGCAATTTCACACCACCCAAGGCTACAGCAATAACAGTTCGCCACTGGGGATCAAGACCCAGGCCCCGACCCTCGACATTGGCCAGAGCGTTCAGTGGAAAAACGGCATCGTTGATCGCCTCACCAGCGGCGTCGGTGCGTTGCTGAAAAAGAACGGCGTCAAGGTCATCCACGGCTGGGCCAAAATCCTCGATGGCAAGGCGGTTGAAGTCGACGGCCAGCGGATCGAGTGCGAACACCTGTTGCTGGCCACCGGCTCGAAAAGTGTCGACCTGCCGATTCTGCCCATTGGTGGCGCGATTATTTCCTCCACCGAAGCCCTGACCCCCACCAACATACCAAGGCGTCTGACCGTGGTCGGCGCGGGTTATATCGGACTGGAACTGGGCATCGCCTATCGCAAGCTGGGCGCGGAAGTCACGGTGGTCGAGGCCCGCGACCGGATCCTGCCGACCTACGATAAAGATCTGACGCTGCCCGTTGCCGAGTCCCTCAAGGCATTGGGCATCACTCTGTATCTGGAACATAGCGTCGAAGGCTTCCAGGCCAGCAGCAAAACCCTGTCGATGCGCAATGCCCTGGGCGAAAGCCAGACTCTGGAAACCGACCAGGTCCTGGTCGCAGTGGGACGTCGCCCGCACACCCGGGGCTTCAACCTTGAGACCCTGGCGTTGGCCATGAACGGCCCGGCGGTACGGGTCGACAATCGCTGTCAGACCAGCATGCGCAATGTATGGGCGATCGGCGACCTGACCGGTGAGCCGATGCTGGCTCACCGGGCCATGGCCCAGGGCGAGATGGTCGCCGAGATCATTGCCGGCAAACAGCGCGAGTTCTGCCCGACAGCCATTGCCGCGGTGTGCTTTACCGATCCGGAAATTGTCGTGGTCGGTAAATCCCCCGCCGAAGCCGAAGCGGCGGGCCTGGACTACATAAGCGCAAGCTTCCCGTTCAGCGCCAATGGTCGCGCCATGACCCTGGAATCAAAAAGCGGATTCGTGCGGGTTGTTGCGCGGCGTGACAACCACCTGATTCTCGGTTGGCAAGCAGTGGGCGCCGGTGTTTCGGAGCTGTCCACGGCCTTCGGCCAGTCGCTGGAAATGGGGGCTTGCCTGGAAGACATCGCCGGCACCATCCACGCTCACCCGACCCTGGGCGAAGCCGTGCAAGAAGCCGCGCTGCGTGCGCTGGGGCATGCACTACATCTCTAACCCGTAGGAGCGAGCTTGCTCGCGAGCTTTTAACGCTACAACCATAAGCTCGCGAGCAAGCTCGCTCCTACAGACAAGTCGCTGCTGCAGTGCGGCTCAGCTTCTGAACAAGCTCCACAAGAACGCCAACATCTCAAAAGCGCAGTAAAACCTGTAGGAGCGAGCTTGCTCGCGAGCTTTTCCAACGCTGCAACCATGAGCTCGCGAGCAAGCTCGCTCCTACAGATAAGTCGCTGCTGCAGTGCGGGTCAGCTTCTGAACAGGCTCCACAAGAACGCCAGCAAGCCGCCTAACGTCGCAATCCCCGCCAGCCAGCCAATCGCCGACAAACCCTGCCACACTGGCCCCGCTGCCGCTATTTGCGGACCAAATGCGATCAGCAGCGCGCTGATCAGCAACGCCAGCGACAATCGGGTCGAGGCCAGTCGCAATGAGCGCTCCAACCGTTCCAGCCCCGGCATGTCCACCTTGAGATCCAGCACCCCGTGCTTGAGACGGTGCACCATCAGGCGCGTAAGCTTGGGCAGGTCGCTCAGCACCCCGCGCCCCAGTTCCAGACCGTCGATGCCCAACCCCCTGGCCACTTTCCAGCTGAATTGCTCACGCAGCATTTTCTCGACTGCCGGCTTCGCCGTGGCGATCAAATCCAGATCAGGATCAAGTTGCGTCAATACCCCGTCAGCTGTGATCAGCGCCTTGAACAACACCAGTAAATCCGGCGGCAGCAACAAACGATATTCACGGATCAAACCGAGAAAATCGGTGATCAACGCGCTGATTTTCAATTGCCCCCCTGTGTGGCGGGCCATATATTCGCGGGCGGCCTGTTCGATCTGTGACAGGTCTTGCACGCGCTCCCCGCTCCAGTCAATCAGCACACCCACAAGGAGCTCGGTACTGCCCTCGGTCAACGCGCGCATGAAATTCATGACCTCAAGGCGCCGTCGCTCATCCAGTCGACCCACCATGCCAAAGTCGATAAAGCCTACGCGGTTATCACTCATTGCCCGCAGATTGCCCGGGTGCGGGTCGCCATGGAACAACCCGTCCTCCAGCAGCATTTTAATAAAGGCTCGTGCCCCGCGGCTGGCCAGCAAGCCGGGATCAAGCCCTTGTTCGATCAGTGCATCCCGCGCCAAGGGGGTAAAGCTGGGCAAGAATTCCTGCACCAATAACCGTTGGCTACTGAAAGCCCAATAGATACGCGGGATGACGATATGCGGCGTCTGCGCAAAGTTCTGCGCGATGCTGTCGCCGTTCTGCCCCTCCTGAGTGAAGTCCAGCTCCTCCAGCATCGCCCGGGCCAGCTGCCTGACCATCTGGCGCGGCTGATACACCGCCAGCGCGGCATTCTGCTCAACCAGCTGGGCCAGGCTTTCGAGCAACTGCAAGTCGGCGGTCATGGTGTGCCGCAAGCCGGGCCGTTGCACCTTGACCACCACCGCCTCGCCACTCAGTAAACGTGCAAGGTACACCTGGGCCATGGAGGCCGCGGCAAGGGGCTGAGTGTCGAACTCGGCAAATACCTGATCGAGACCGCAGCCCAAATCCTCCAGCACCTGTGCCTCCAGCTCGGCCCATGGCAGGGTTGAGGCCTGACTGTGCAAGGCCTGTAGTTCATTGACCCACTCCGGCCCCAGGATGTCGCGGCGGCTGGCCAGGATCTGCCCGCACTTGATAAACGTTGGCCCCAGCGCTTCCAGGGCCATGCGCACCCGCTGCGGCGTACTGGCCGGCAGCGATTCACCGGGCTCGGCATTGACGTCCACCAGCAAACGGCCCAGGCCCAGACGCAGCAGTACGTCCTGGGCACCGAAGCGCACCAGGGTGGCGACAATCTGATGAAGCCTGCGGTGGTGTTTCAAAGCCGTCCACGAGGAATCAAGCATGGTTACGCGTCCTGTTTAAAGTAGTGCCGGGGCCCGGTCAGACCAAGATTCGGACCTTCAGAGTCGCTGAACATTCGATTAATTAAAGTTCGCCTACGCTTGCAGGCAAGCAAACGCTGTGCGTGATGGCCCAAGACCAGTAGAATCGCGCTCTTTTTTCCAGGGCACTCGCCATGACCTCTCCCAAAACACCGCATGAAGCCGAGTCCCAGACCAGCGATCTGGTCTTTGGTCTCGAAGCCCGTCCCAAGCCATGGATCGCTTTCCTGGCAGCGCTGCAACATCTGCTGGCGATCATTGTTCCTATCGTCACCCCCGGCCTGCTGATTTGCCAGGCGCTGGGCGTCTCGACCCGCGACACCAACATGATTGTGTCCATGTCCCTGGTGATCTCCGGGATTGCCACCTTTGTTCAGTGCAAGCGCTTCGGGCCTTTCGGCGCCGGGCTGTTGATCGTGCAAGGCACCAGCTTCAACTTTGTCGGCCCGCTGATCGCGGGCGGCGCGTTGATGGTGAAACAAGGCACCCCGGTTGAAGGGGTGATGGCTGCCATTTTTGGCGTGGTGATTGCCGGTTCGTTTGTCGAAATGGGCATTTCCCGGGTACTGCCGTTTGTAAAACGCATGATCACCCCGCTGGTGACCGGCATCGTCGTACTGATGATTGGCCTGACCCTGATTAAAGTCGGCCTGATCAGCATGGGTGGCGGCTTCACCGCAATGGGCAACGGCACCTTCGCCAATGGCGAAAACCTGATGCTGTCAGGCGTGGTGCTGGCGATTATCGTGATCCTCAACCGCATCCCGCTGGTCTGGATGCGCAGCTGCGCCATCGTCATCGCACTGGCCGTGGGCTACGCCCTGGCGGGCTACCTCGGACGTCTGGACTTCACCGGCATGCACCAGGCCGAAGTATTCCAGGTGCCGGTACCGCTGCACTTTGGCCTGAGCTTCTCATGGGCCTTGTTCATTCCGATGCTGGTGATTTATCTGGTGACCTCGCTGGAAGCCATTGGTGATGTGACCGCCACCAGCAAAGTCTCGCGCGAGCCCGTTGAAGGCCCGGTGTGGATGCAGCGCATCAAGGGCGGCGTACTGGTCAACGGCGCCAACTCGCTGCTGGCAGGTATTTTCAACACCTTCCCGAGCTCGATCTTTGCCCAGAACAACGGGGTGATTCAGCTGACCGGCATCGCCAGTCGCCATATTGGCGTGTGGATTGCCGGCATGCTGGTGCTGCTGGGGCTGTTCCCCAGCGTTGCCGGTGCCATTCAGGCAGTGCCTGAGCCAGTACTCGGTGGTGCGGCCATGGTGATGTTCGGGGCTGTTGCAGCCTCCGGGATCAATATTCTGGCCAGCACTACACTGGACCGTCGTGCCCTGTTGATCATTGCGGTGTCGCTGGCGCTGGGGCTTGGTGTGTCGCAAGTCCCTGAGTTCCTGGCCCACATGCCCGCCGCCCTGCGCAATGTGCTGGAGTCCGGTGTGGCCACAGGGGGTATTTGCGCCTTGTTACTGAACTGGTTCCTGCCGGAAGCAGAAAAGAAATAACCCGCAATACGACCATCAACGGCAGGATTGCCTTGAGCCATCCTGCCTGGCCTTGAACCGGGCCTGTACCCTGTACCGACCGTCCCTTTGCAACCAGGAGTCTGGCGTGACTGAACCCGGAATCAACCATCAGCAAGCCCTTGATCGCTTTCTCGGCGAGCACCCCGAACTGGCAGCCGAGCTTGAGAAGTTAAACCCCTTGGCCGCCCGTGCGGTGGGCCAATCGATGCAGGAATATCGCCAGGAACGTTTAAACGAAGCCTTCGAGGCCGAGGCTGAACGCCTGGGCTTTTTTGCCTGGGAACTGACGCTGCAATTGACCAGTGCCAGCGCCGAGGAGTTTGAGGCCCAACGTCTTGAGGTACACCGCGAGGTGGCACAAATGGCAGGTATGGACTGGGACGAATATTGCGAGCTGCATGGCCTGTAGGAGCGAGCTTGCCTCGCGATGCCAGCACACAGCTTGCGCGGATCAGCCGTCCCGCTGTGGCATCCAGATACTGGAACAGACTTTCTCCAGCAGCGCCTTGTTATGGCTGAACACAATCAGCCCCAGTTCACGGCGCTTGACCTCCTCCAGCAACACTCGCCATACCTGGGCCTGAATGTGAGGGTCAAGTTGCGCCGTCACCTCATCGGCAATCAGATAGCGCGTGCGCGGGTCCAGCGCCCTTAGCAAGGCGATACGCGCCAGTTCGCCGCCCGATAACTCATCCGGCCGGCGCGTCAGCCAGGCAGGATTCACTGCCATGCGTTCAAGCCATGGGGCATCCGGGGACCAGGCATCACGCAGGCTCTCACCCGTGGTGCGATAGGGATTGAAGGTCAGTTCGGGGTGTTGTGGCACTAGCTGGACCGGGCAGTAGCCCTTCTTCGACAGCGGTTTACCGCCCACTGTGACACTGCCCGAAGTTGCCGTTTGCCACTGCGCCAGCACCCGGCCCAGGGTGGTTTTCCCAAAACCGCTGGGGGCGGAGATGCCTTGACACTCCCCCAGCCCCACCTGAAAAGACACCGAATCCCAGAGTCGATGACCGTCTTGCACAATGCTGAGTTCGCGCACTTCAAGCATAAGAATCAGCCCCGACTTCCGGTACCCGCCGCGCCAGAAACTGTTGCTCGGGCAAGGCCGCCCAAAGCGACTGTAGCCACGGACTGCCTGCGCTTTCACGCAACTCTTTCGCGCTCAGGGTTTCGTGCAGTTCACCTTGATGCAACACCGCGATCTTGTCGGCAAAACGCGCCGCCAACGCCAGATCATGGGTGACCCACAGAATGCCCCGCCCCTGCTGGCAAAAACCCTTGAGATGGGTCAGCAGCTGACAAGCATGCTCGTCATCCAGCCACGAGGTGATCTCGTCCGCCAGAATGTAGCGCGCGTGGGTCAGTGCCGCGCAGCTGGCCAGAACCCGCTTGGCCATGCCCCCGGACAACTTGCGCGGATATTCGTCCACCAGCCCGGGTTGCAGGTTGTATTGCTGCAGTTGCCGCGCCACAGCACCCGGCTCCAGGGTGACCCCGCTCAACTGCGCCGCCCTGTTCAACTGCGGGCCGACTTTAATCAGCGGGTTCAGGGCACTCACGCCCTGGGGCACATAGCACAGGCTTTTGCCGCGCTGGTCGACCTTGCCCGCAGCGCTCAGCACCTGCCCATCGAGCACGATATCGCCATGACAGCGCATGTTGTCCGGCAGCAAACCCAGGGCGCTCTGTAGCAACAGGCTTTTGCCCTCCCCGCTGGAGCCCACAAGTGCCACCAGCTCACCGGGGTTAATCTCCAGGGAGATATTGCTCAGCAGCGGATGCCAGGTTTTATGGCCCAGCCAGTGATAGTGGGCGATATCAATCGCAAACCGGTCGAATTTCAGCATCAGGTAATCCTTATCCAGAGCTGTTGCAGCGCTCGTGCAAATTGGTCGAATACCAGTACCAGACCCACCAGAATCAAACCCGGGAAGAACGCCATCCACCAGGCACCCGTACTCAAGTACCGTAGCGCATCCGCCAGCAACAAGCCCAGTGACGGATCATGGGGCGCCAGACCAAAGCCCAGAAAGCTCAGCGCCGCCGAATGCAACACTGCGTGGGGGAACATCAGCAAGGTGCCGATGATCCACTGCGGCAGCAGCAACGGCAGCAAGTGATGGCGCCAGCGATAGAAGCTGCTGTTGCCCAGGCGATGGGAGAGCATGACAAAATCGGTCTCGCGTATGCGCAGGATTTCGGCTCGCAGGATCAGGGCCAGTCGCGGCCAGTGGGTCAGGGCCACGGCCAGGATCACTCCCTGTTTGCCGCCGCCCAGGGTGAAGCAAATCAACACCAGCAACAGCAGATGCGGCAACGCCAGCATGCTGTCGATCAGCCCGCGAATCAGGTAGTCCAGGGTTTTGTTCAGTGCACACAGGCTGGCGGCAAACATGGCCAGAAAACCGCTGCTAAAGGCTGCGGTCAAACCGATTTGCAGGCTGGTGGTCATCCCCTGGAAGCACCGCAGCCACAGGTCCCGTCCCAGGCTGTCGGTGCCAAACCAGTACTCGGACGAAGGTGGCAGGCGCCGCGCCAGCAAATCCATCGGAACATCAACGCTGACTATCGACAGGCCATACGCGATCAAAAGCAGCAGCATCAGCAGCGAGAGGCAAAGCCTGAACAAGGCACGATTGGGGTCGTAAGTCATGACTGGCGCGCCGCCCCGCGGTTGAGGCGCAGTAACAGCGCGTTGGCAATGCTGTTGCCGGTAAACACCAGCACCGCACAAAACATCACAATCCCCATCAGTAACGGGATATCACCACGCAAGCCGGCATCGATAGTGGCCTGGCCGAGGCCCGGATAAGCGAAGACTTTTTCCGCCAGCAGCGAACCGCCAATCAACTCCCCCACCGAAGCAAATTGCAGGCACAACGCGGGGGTTACCGCGTGACGCAAAATATGAAAGTTGATCAGCGGCCAGCCTTTATCGCCCTGGGCCTGGGCATAGCGAATGAACTCACTGTTCATCACCTCTGCCACCCGTGAGCGGGTGTGCAGCGCAATATTGCCGACCCCCAGAACCCCGAGGGCCAGCATGGGCAAAATCAGGTGCCTGAGCTTGTCGCCCCAGGTGGCTGTTTCGGCGCTGCTGCCGGGGGTCCAGGCACAGCAGATCGGCGCCCAGTTGAGGGTGACGGCAAACAGTGACAGCAACAACAGGCCAATCCAGAAGGTCGGCAGGGACGCCAGTACATAGGACAGGGTCGAGATCAACCGGTCCGGCCAGCGATTCAAGTAACGTCCGGCCGTAAGACCCATGGCCAGACCGACAATCCCGGAAAACAGCCACGCCGACAATAGCAGCGCGAATGAGGTGGCAAAGCGCTCACCGATCACTTGCGACACCGGCGCGTTGTAGAGCATCGAGTAGCCGAAGTCGCCTTGCAGGATCTGGCTGAACCAGTGCAAAAAGCGCTCCCACAAGGGCAGATCCAGCCCCCAGCGCGCAGCAATCAGCGGGTATTGCTCGGGCGGCACGTGCAACAGGTCGTTGCCGATATAAGCCCGGATCGGGTCAACCGGAGAAAAGCTGAGCAAGGTAAACGTGCCTGCTGCCGTCACCAGCAGCAGGCACATCAAGCGCACAACATAAAGCGAGAATCCACGAATCACTTGCAGGTCCACTTCCAGCCATCAAGGCTATTGAGCAGCGACCAGGAACCGTGGATTTCCGGAGCGCCTTTGCCCAGGTCGATACACTCATTAGCCAAATACGTGTGCTGTACGTTCAGCAACCACGCCCAGGCTGCATCGCCCTTGACTCCGGCGCCGGTCTTGCCGTCCCACTCCACTTGCTGCCAGAACGGTACCGCCTGCTGCCAGGTCGGAGCATCCAGCGCCTGCTGCAAATGCTGATCGACTACAGGATTCTTGTAATAACCGGGGTTGTAGTACTCAACCCCGGCCGCCTTGCTGCTGTAGTGATGATAAAGCTCCATCGGGTCGAGGCTGCCCCAGCCAAACAGGGTCGGGTTGGCGTGCATGTTGCGTTCAACAGTTTCCCAACTGCCTGACTTCAAGTCCACCTCGATCCCGACCGGCTTGAGCATGGAGCGCACGGCCTGGGCCAGGTCACGTCGGGTCGCATCGCCACTGGCGTACCACAGGGTGAGTTTGGCCGGCACACCCTCTTTGGCACGAATGCCACTGGCGGTTTCAACCCAGCCGGCTTCATCCAGGATCTGTTTGGCCCTGGCGATATCGCCATCCTTGAAGGCCGCCTGCGGGTTATCCCAGGGCAAACCCTGGACCCCGGTGTAGGCAGGTATCGCATGCCCTTCGAGAATCTGGTCCGCCAGCAATTGGCGATTGATTGCGTAGTTGATGGCCTTGCGGATCGCCACATCGGCGGTCACATCGTTACCAACGGGGTAGCCATGGGCATCCTTTTTGCC
This sequence comes from Pseudomonas sp. TMW22089, assembly GCF_022496645.1. Lineage (NCBI taxonomy): Bacteria > Pseudomonadati > Pseudomonadota > Gammaproteobacteria > Pseudomonadales > Pseudomonadaceae > Pseudomonas > Pseudomonas sp. TMW22089. The sequence continues at coordinate 135,370 of NZ_SCFG01000009.1, read as the reverse complement.
TGCCCTGGTGGTGGGCAGCACAATGCCGCGATTCTCGACACTGGGGCGTACCCACAGCTTCATGCCCGGTGTCGGCGTCACTGCCAGCGACGGAGCGATTCGTACGATACCCAGCTGCTTGCTCTGGGCCGCGGCAAACGAGCTGTCCTCATCGAGGAATACAAACACCAGCTTGTCGAAATCGTTTTTCTGCCCCGCGTAATACGGATTGGCTTCAACAATCAACTGCTGCCCCGGCTGATAGCTGACCAACCGGTAAGGCCCGGCACCAACAGGCTTTTGCGCATAGGTTTTAGCGTCGTACTTGTCGGCCGAGACAATGCCCAGTGATCCCAGCACATTGACGAAGGTACTTTGCGGCGCCTTCAACTCAATGCGCACGGTGAGCGGATCTACCGCTTCGGCCTTGAGGAAGTTGCCCATATCGACCTTGCCGCCACTGGCCGCCGCATTGTTGTAGGTGTAGGCCACATCCTTGGCAGTCAGGGCCGAGCCATCGGAGAATTTCAAGTCGGGCTTGAGCTTCAAAGTCCAGGTTTTGCCATCGTCACTGGTCTGATAATCAGTGAGCAGGAAACTGCTCCAGGACAAGTCCTCGTTTTGCTTGAGCAACGGGCTGTGCAACAGCAGATAACTGCCGTGACTCCAGCCCAGCATGGGGTCAAAGCCTTCAGTGGGTTCATCGCCAATGGCCAGTTGCAGAGTTCGTGCCTGCGCTGAGTAAACCGGCGCAGCGAGCACACTCAACAAGGCAGCGGCCACCAGGGTATTGCGCATCCATGCAGGCTTTGACATCTATCCTCCTGAAATAAATAGCTTCGTCGGAAAATCCCGGAAAAACCATGCGCCAATTCTCGCGCCCAACAGTAATAGCACCCCAGTATCAAATATCCAGCAGTCATATGATTTTTTAGGGAAATCTTCATACCGGCGCATTATCTTGTAACAACATAAGAATCCCCAGCGACCGGGATCTTAACTTCCAGGCAACCTCTGAGAGGTTCAAGGACGCGGCTGTGCTATACCAAATGGGTACGATTGTTCAGACATGGCATGCAGATTCCACATACAGAGGTTCACATGTTCAAAGGATTAGCCGGTCACCTCAAAGACAAAAACATCCACTCGATCAATGCCCTGCCATCGAACAATATCGAACTGTTCGACTGCTACACCGGGCTGATCCTGGGCCACCTGTATCGCAATTTCCCGCTGCCCCTCACCCTCACCGCCGAGCGCTTTATCGATTACAAAACCCTGGGCGCCAGCAACCGCGACACGCTGGAAAAAGAAGAGGCCCTGTTCCTGGCCACCGTCAAATGGCTGGCCGACGTCGGCTACATCCACTTTGACGGACTGTCAGGGGTTTCATTTTTCGAAGTAGTGCTGACCAATAGCGGACTGCTGATTTTGCGCGCGTTCCCTGAAGGCAAAGACACAGCCCCTACCATTGGCGAGAAGTTGTCGCACTGCACCAGGGACGAAAATAATGGCGAACTACGGGCCCTGGTGTCAGAAGCACTGGGCCTGGGAAGCCGGATGATCAGCCCGATGACGCGCTCGGGGATTTGAGCCAGTCGCATTGATCCGCATGCCACTGCAACGTTTCAACACTGGCCTTCGCTGAAGCCGATGTTGGCGTAGCGAGTGGCATGCCTTCGTATTGGATGTAGTAGGAATTGTGTAGTTGAGGGGCCAGTCGGATTAACAGCGAAGCAGGATCGATTGCAATGAGATAAAAATCGAACAGAGTATGAAGGTCAGCACGTAGCAACAAGCCGTTTGACACCACGTGAGTGTGTTCACCCTATAAGGATGAATATGCGCAGCTTCTAACACCTCAGCTTGATCGCAACCACTGATCGCACATCTTGTTGCGTATGCTTCCAACAACTTCTTACGAAAAGCAGACTGTCCTCGACGGCGAACAATGCTGGCAACTACTCGCTGTCTAGCATCATCAACATTTCGAGGATCAAACACACGTTGTTGCTCGGCTTCGACTTCGGCTTTTTCGAGTTCATGAGCCACCCGACCGGGCTCGCTAGGAAGCTCATCTATCATTTCGATAAGTTTGGACTTAATGGCTTTACCGATATTTTTCTGAGGCTTTAGACCAACCACCCATTCAAGCTCTCGCTCTTCATAAATCGCAGAGATGTTTTGCATTCTGCGTTCAAAGGCACCCTCTTCGCGGCCAAAACGATTAGCCAACTCACGATACACATGAGCTTTAACAAACTTTGTGGTCGCTACCTGGTGACGCAACATTTCGCCATAAGCTTGAACTGATGCCTTCAGTTCCTCATTGCTCCATCCGTCCGACATTGCTCCCATCCTTTTTGATCCGCACCGAAGCACGCAAGGTAAGAGAATTTACCCGACCATGTAGGAAATAAATAATTTCTGTAGGAGAAATCCCAAACTAAAGCCGCCATCGAACCATTCAAAAAAGTGCTCGACGGCGTTCCATTGAGAAAGTGCAAGCCCGTCCCCAGCCACTAAGTACAGGCTTCAACCACCCACTTCACTTTCGCCAACGCCCCGCGCAATGCCCCCATGTCCACCGATCCCAGGGCCAGTCTGATGGCGTGGGGTACGTGGGTCGAAACAGCAAATGGCTGGGCGGTGGAGACCGATATCTGTTCGCGCAGCAATGCCGTGACGACCTGCTCTGCTCTGGCATCCTCGGCCAGGGGCAGCCACACAAAGTAGGAAAAGGGATGGCGCACACGGTGCAGCCCGGCCAATTGTTCGTCAGCAATGATCTGGCGGGCCTGTGCGTCCTGGCGCTTTTGCACTTCAAGTCGGCTCACCGTGCCGTCGTCGAGCCAGGCACTGGCGATCGAGGTCATTATCCCCGGGGTATTCCAGGCTGTGACCCGGATCATGCGCTCCAGTGCGGCAATGGTTTGAGGCGGCGCCGCGACGAAACCGACGCGTAAACCCGCAGCAACATTTTTCGACAGTCCGGATACATACACCGTCCTTTCCGGTGCCAGTTCAGCCAGGGGTGGCGGCGGATTTTCCACAAGAAAAGCGTAGGCCGCGTCTTCGATGATATGCAGATCATGCTTGCGCGCGATTGCCACAAGCTGCTGACGCTGCTCGAGGCTCATCACCCAACCCAGCGGATTGTGCAGGGTCGGCATGCTGTAGATCGCTCGCACCGAGCGACTGCGACAGAGCTGTTCCAGGGCATCAAGGTCCGGGCCACTTTCTATAACCGGAATCGGCAACACCTCAAGATGCAGCGCCAGGGCCAAAGCCTTGAAGCCCGGATAGGTCAACCCATCGACCGCAATGACATCGCCGGGCTGGAGCAGCGACATCAAGGCCACAGTCAAGCCGTGCTGGGCACCATTGACGATCAAGACCTGCTCGGCAGGTATGTTCAGGCCGCGAGTCTGCAAATGCCGGGCAAACGAAGCCCGCTCGTGCAGGCGTCCGCCATGGGGCTGATAGCGCAGCAGCGACTCCAGGTCGCCAGACAACGCGAGCTGGCGCAAGGCGCTGCGCAACAGTTCGGCCTGGCCGGGCACAGAGGGGTCGTTGTAATTGAGGTCCAGCATCCCCGCCGTCACGTTGGGCTGGTCGATGCCGTGGCCGGGTGGCAACGACGTCTCTCTGACGAAAGTCCCGCGCCCCGCCTCTCCACTGACCAGGCCCATGGCCTCAAGCTCGGCGTAAACCCGACTGGCCGTGACCAGCGCCAGCCCTTCTGATGCGGCCAATTGCCGGTGGGTGGGCAAGCGGGTACCGGGTGGCAAGCGTGCACTGCGGATATCAGCGGCAAAGGCGTCGACCAGCGACTTGTAGCGAGAGCGCGGCATCGGGACTTGTATCCATGACAATATTTTGATTGTCATCAATATTCGACCCTAGGATGCACTTTATGCAATCCCGCGATCAGCCTTGAGTGTGAAACTCGATGGAACGAACCTCCAACCTGCAAAATCCGGCAACCTCGCAAAACCTGAGCGGCTGGCTCAACGGGTTTATCGGCGTGGTTATTTTCAGCGGCTCGCTACCGGCAACCAAGGTGGCGGTGCTGGAATTTGATCCGGTTTTCCTGACCCTGGCCCGCGCCACCATCGCCGGGGTCATTGCCCTGTGCATGCTGCTGTTGTTGAAGGCAAAGCGCCCTCAGCGAAGCCAGCTTTTGTCCTTGCTGATCGTGGCCATCGGGGTTGTGGTGGGCTTTCCAATGCTGACCGCCCTGGCGCTGCAGCATGTCACTTCTGCTCACTCGATTGTGTTTCTCGGCCTGTTGCCCCTGGCGACTGCAGCCTTCGGCGTGTTGCGCGGCGGCGAACGTCCACGGCCGGCGTTCTGGCTGTTTTCAATCCTGGGCAGCGCGCTGGTGGTGACGTTTGCCCTGTCACAGGGTCTGACCGCCTCTGCCACAGGCGACATTCTGATGTTCCTGGCCGTGATCATTTGCGGCCTGGGCTATGCAGAAGGTGCAAAGCTGTCCAGAACCCTGGGCGGCTGGCAGGTGATTTGCTGGGCGCTGGTGCTGTCGCTGCCGGTGATGGCAAGCCTGGCGGTTTACTGTGCGCCCTCTTCGTTCGCCAACATCAACCCGCCAGCCTGGCTGGGCCTCGCTTACGTCTCGTTGTTCAGCATGCTGATCGGCTTCGTATTCTGGTACCGCGGACTGGCCCAGGGAGGCATTGCGGCCGTGGGCCAGCTTCAGCTGTTGCAGCCTTTTTTTGGCTTGGCCCTGGCCGCTACCCTACTGCATGAGACCGTCAGCATCGGCATGTTCGCCGTGACCGGCGCGGTGATCCTGTGTGTAATTGCGGCGAAAAAATTCGCTAGATAAGGCCCCGTTGTTCAGGCAGTTTTCAGCGTAAAGCGCGAAGCCGGGCGGTTCAGGCCGTAGTGATCGCGCAAGGTACTGCCAGCATATTCGGAGCGGAACAGGCCGCGCTGGCGCAGGATCGGCAGCACTTCATCAAGGAACACCTCAAACCCGTCCGGGAACGCCGGGGGCATCACGTTGAAGCCATCGGCGGCGCCACTGCGAAACCACTGTTCGATCAGGTCAGCAATCTGCACCGGCGTGCCTACCGGTACCCAGTGCCCTCGCGCACCGGCCAGGCGATTGATCAACTGGCGCAGTGTAAGGTGCTCGCGATCAACAATGTCGATGATCAGCTTGAAGCGACTGGACTGACTTTCACGGCTGTCGAAGTTGATCAGGTGCCGCGGAAACGGCGCGTCCAGGTCATGCCCGGACAGGTCGACCCCCAGCATGCGGCGCAACTGACCCAGAGAGATATGCGGCAGTACCAGCTCATTGAGCTCATCGAATTTGCGCTGGGCTTCAGCTTCGCTGCTGGCTATGTACGGGCTGATGCCCGGCAGGATTTTCAGCTGCCGCGGGTCGCGCCCCACCGCCCTGGCCCGGGCACGGATGTCGTTGGCGAACTCGGTCGCACTGTGCAGCGTCTGGTGCGCGGTGAAAATCGCTTCGGCATGGCGAGAAGCAAAGTCGCGGCCGTCCTCGGAAGAGCCCGCCTGCACCTGCACCGGCCGGCCCTGTGGCGAGCGCGGCGAGTTGAAGGGCCCCTTGACCTTGTAATGGGTGCCCACATGGTTGATCGCATGCACCTTGCTGGTATCGGCAAACACCCCGGCCGTCTTGTCCAGCACCAGCGCGTCGTCTTCCCAGCTGTCCCACAAGTCGGCCGTCACCTGCACGAACTCTTCGGCCTGGGCGTAGCGATCATGGGCCGATGGATGCTGGTCAAGACCGAAATTGGCGGCAGCGTCGGCCATGGAAGTGGTCACGATGTTCCAGCCGGCGCGGCCGTTGCTGATGTGGTCCAAGGCGCTGAACGCTCGGGCCAGATTGTAGGGTTCGCTGTAGGTGGTACTGGCCGTGGCAATCAGGCCGATGCGCCGGGTGACTGCGGCAATGGCCGCCAGCCAGGTGATGGGCTCGAACCGGATACGCAGGCCCTCCCGCCCGCTTTCGGAAAGTGAGGGTGAATCGGCAAAGAAAATCGCATCGAGCTTTTCCCGTTCAGCGCGTAACGCCAGCTGCTGGTAATAGCCGATATCCATCGAGTGTTCCGGCACCGATTGCGGGTGGCGCCAGGCGGCTTCGTGATGGCCATTGGGGTAGATAAACAGATTGAGGCTGAGCTGGCGTTCGGACATTTTCCGCTCCCTGAAGAGAATAAACCTGACAAACATGGGCCCGCGCGCGGCGTCAGGCAGCAACCCGCGGCGCAGTAAAAAGATCAGTGCAGTTCAGCGAAATCACTCAGTACATCGTCGCGCAGGGCAATGAAACGGCTGTCGCTGCGGTTGCGCGGGCGTGGCAGGTCGACATCGAGAATACGGCGGATGCGGCCCGGGTTCGGTTGCATCACCACAACCCGATCCCCCAGGAAAACCGCCTCATCCACATCGTGGGTTACCAGGATCATGGTGATTTTTTCCTTGGCCCAAATATTTTGCAGCTCGCCCTGCAGACGCGCGCGGGTCAAGGCATCCAGGGCTCCCAGTGGTTCATCAAGCAGCAACACGCTGGGGCGATTGACCAGCCCGCGGGCAATCGCCACCCGTTGCGCCATACCTCCGGAGATCTGATGCGGGTAAGCGTCGATAAAATCCTGCAGGCCCACCAGTTCGATGTGCTCACGCACGGTGTCGCGTTTTTCAGCGCTGCTCAGCACCGAGTTCTTCAGACCTACCGCGACGTTCTGCTCCACGTTGAGCCACGGGAACAGGCGGTGATCCTGAAACACGATGCCGCGCTCCAGCCCCGTGCCGGCGATGGGCTTGCCATTGATCAGGATCCGCCCGTCATATTCCTCATCGAGCCCCAGAATCAGGCGCAACAACGTGGACTTGCCGCAGCCGCTGGCGCCGACAATGCTGATGAATTCGCCGGGGGCGATGTCGAGCTGAATGTTGTCCAGTACTTGCAGCTGGGTCGTGCTGCCCGGGCGGGAGGCAAAACGCTTGCTGATGTTTTCCAGGGTCAGGCCGTTGTTGAGCATGCTGCAGTCCTTCTGAAAGTGTTAATCAACGGGGGGCGATGCCATACAGACGCTGCATGCGCCGCTCACATACCCGTGCCAGTGCATTGAGGCTCCAGCCCACCAGGCCAATCACCACCATGGCGAACAACACCAGGTCCATCATGAAATGCTCGCTGCCATCAATCAGCGTATTGCCGATCCCCTCCCCCGAAACCAGCAGGTATTCGGCACCGATGGTGGCCAGCCAGGAGTACACCAGCGCCAGGTACAGCCCGGTAAAGATCGACGGCAATGCGGCCGGCAACATGACCCCGATGATGGTTTGCCAGCGGCTAAAGCCGTATACCCGCGCCACCTCCAGCAAATTAGGCGGCACACTGCGCAAGCCATCGCAGGTATTGACCACCACCGGCACCAGCGCTGCCAGTGACAGAAAGGCCACTTTCGCCACATCACCCAGGCCGAACCACACCGAGATCAGCGGGATCCAGGCGAACAGCGAAATCTGTTTGAAGGTGTTGAAACTGGGCCCGACCAAACGCTCGAAATGCCGTGACAGCCCCAGCAGGCATCCCAGCACCAGACCCAGGCTGGTGCCGATAAAAAAGCCACTGAGATTACGCGTCAGGCTGGCGCATATGGCGCGCCAGAATTTGTCCGAGGTAATTTGCTCCCAGGCCGTGACTGCGACTTTCTCCGGTGACACCAACAGCCCCGACTGGCTCCAGCCCTGATGGGATGCCAGCCACCAGATTGCGATGGCGGCAATCGGTAACACCCAGCCACGATAGCGACGACTGCCCGGACTCACTGCAATCACGGCGCTCATGACAGTGCCCCCGCTGTCCCGGGGCGACCGCGATTGAGGCGGCGCTCCACATAATCAAACCCGCGATCGATCAACAGGCCGACTGCCCCCACGACCACCACGGCCGCCATTACCAGATCCAGTTGAAACAACTGACGGCCATACACGATCAGGTAACCCAAGCCCTCACTGGAGGCAACCAGCTCCACTACCACCAGCGACAACCAGGCCTTGGTGAAGCCCAGACGCAACCCGGTGAACAGCGTCGGGACCGCCGCCGGCAAGACAATCCCGACCACGCTTTGCCAGCGACTGAAACCATAGGCCCGGCCAACTTCCAGCAGCCCCTTGGGCGCCTGATGAAACGCTTGCAAGGTGCACAGGGTGATCGGCACTGTCGCCGCCTTGGCAATCAGCACGTACTTAAGGGGTTCGCCGATACCGAACACCAACAAGGCAAACGGCAGCCAGGCCAACACCGGGATCTGAACCAGCGCATTGAAGGTAGGCAGCAGGTAATCCTCGACGGTGCGCGAGAGACCCATGGCAGCCCCCAATACCACACCGATCGAGGCGCCCAATGCGAACCCCAGGACTACTCGTTGCATGCTGGCCAGGGCATTGATCCACAGATCACCGGAAGTGATCAGGTCCGACAGGGTTTGATACACGTAGGCCGGGGGCGGCAGCACCTGCTCCGATAGCCAGCCGCGCTCGACGCCCAAATACCACAGGCCCAGCAAGACCAGCGGCAACAGCCAGGGCTCGGTGTAACGACGCAGCCTGGCGAACCCCTGAGAAGTACGCGGTATCTCGACCTTGCGCACGGGCCGAATCGGCGCCGGCGGCAAGCGCTTGACGTTGTCCCTGGGTAACGCCGGAGCCGAGTACGGCTCCGGTCTGGCGGTCTGTGCCCTGGCCATGTGCTAGCTCCCTTGCTTGCTGGTCGCGACCGCTACCGCATCAGCGGCGGGCTGCTTGCCATCCGGGCCGTAGGGGGTCCAGTAGTGTTCAAGGCCCCTGCTTTTGAGAGCCGCCTGCAAATAACCGGGGGCGAACCAGCCCTCGACAGTCACCGGACGACGGATCAATTTTTCTGCCTTGGCTTGATCAGCCACGGCCTGATAGCGGCCTATCAGGAAGTTGTCCACCAGAGGCGAGACTTTGTCCCGCAGGCTGCTTCCGGCAAAGTCGGCGCGCAATGACTCCACCGGGTCATTGCTCTTGGCCCACTCGGCGAAGACCTGCTCGGCATGCCCCTCGTCCGAACTCCATTTCGCCGCATCCACCAGGGTGTCGACGACTTTCTGCACGTTCTGCGGGTGTTCCTTTTCATAATCGCTACGCACCACCAGCGCCGTCTGGCGGGTGTAGCGCACATCCTGCGAAGGGTTGTCATAGATAATGTCGATCAGGCCTTTATCCCGCAGCTTGAACAACTCGCGTCCACCAAAGGCTGCGTCCACGCCATTGGAGACCAGGGCCGCCTGGGTGCTGCCAGTGTCGAGGTTGATCACCTTGATGTCGCGCTCGGTCAGGCCACGCTCGGCCAGCAGGTTGATCGACACCAGGTGCCCGTTGGTACCGCGAAACACCGCTACTTTTTTGCCTTTGAGGTCATCGATGCTTTTGATGTCAGAGCCCTTGGGCACCGCCAGGTAAATGTTCGAGCGCACCCCCAGTGCCGCCAGCAATCTGGTGTCCAGCCCGTTGGAGCGGCCTACGACTGCAGGCAGGTCGCCCTGGTAGGCGAAATCCAGCTGCTGGTTGGACAAGGCTTCATTGACTGCCGGCCCTGCCCCTTTAAAGAAGAACCACTGCACCTCGGTGCCGCTGCCGGCGAAGGCTTTTTCCAGAAGTTGCTGATTGCGCACAATGCCCAGGGACGAACCACTGAACGTAACCGGGTCACCACCTCCGGCGGCGGCGACGCCAATGCGCAACACATCGGCCTCGGCCAATGGCGCAACCAGCAGCACCGCCAGCGCGGCCGCAATACGCCCTTTGCGAAACACTTTAAATGTAGCCATGTGGAGGTCTTCCTTGGATCGATGAGGATTGGTCTGTCAGGCGGCGAGGTGTTTTTTGTCGGCTTCGGTTTGCGGCGAGCGGGTTTCGGGGGTGGGTTTGAGTGCCTGGCTCAAGCGTCCGTCGACGCCAAACGGCACATCACCGTCAATGGTGGTACGGCGCACAATGCGCTGCGCATCGCCGTAATCGTTGATCGCAATATGCTGGGTGGCGCGGTTGTCCCAGATCACCACATCACCTTCCTGCCAGCGCCAGCGGACGGTGTTGTCGACATGGGTAATACGGTCGTGAAACAGACGGATCAGCTGTTTTGAATCATTGCTGCTGACCCCTTGAATCTGCTTGACGAAGTGCCCCAACAACAAACTTCTCTCGCCCGACTCCGGGTGTACGCGAACCAGAGGATGTTCAGTCTCGTAAACTTCGGCGGTGAACTGTTCGCGATAACGCTTGAGCCCTGACTCATCGGTATTACGCGGTGCGGCGTAGTCATAAAGATTGGTGTGCAAGGCGCGCAAACCATCGGCCAGCAGTTTTAAAGGTTCCGGCAGATCGGCATAGGCCGTTGCCGTATTGGCCCATACGGTGTCGCCGCCATAAGGCGGGATGACCACACCGCGCAGGATGGAAATCTTCGGGTAATTGGCCACGAACGTCACATCGGTGTGCCAGGAGTTGGCCCGGGTTTCCTTGGCATCCAGGTGCAGGATGGCAGTGCTTTGCTCGGCCGAACGCACGGTCGGGTGCGGTACTTGATTACCAAAACGTCGGGAAAATGCTTCGTGCCCGGCATCATCGAGATGCTGATCGCGAAAGAACAACACTTTGTATTTCAACAGTGCTTCATTAATAAACTCGAACGCTTGTTCACTGATATCACCGCCCAGTTTTATGCCGTCCAGTTGTGCACCAATTCGACCTGCGACGGGTTTTATTTGAATAGTCATCAAACCACTCCTGCCTTATGAACCGTTGTTGGCCAGATCATAAAGGCATAAAAGCAGCACTGACTAATCACAATTTAATATAAAGATATGCGAATCATCCGCTAGAACCAGGACGCTATAAAGCTTGATAAATCGTTATATAAGTCTGGTTGTAAGCTCATAACTTTTTCACTGGACCCTGGATAAACAGGTGGAGCCGGGGGCTGGAAAATTCACCGTCGCCACCACAGCGGCCCCCGGATTTACCTGAATACCGCCGATTTTTAACGAAACAGGAGACGGCCACAGGGAAATAACGAGTGCCAGCTTTGACCCACATCGTTCACCAAGCCACAGAGACAAGTTGATTGTCGGACAATACAACATTCTATATATCCACTCGTCAGATTAGACACTCAAAAAAACCGAAAACTTTGCTCTGTAAAATATATGTGCTTCTCTAGAGACGCTAACCCGACCCATCGTCTTCAAAGGATGAAGTGATGAATGCCTTATATAAAACCTCGACCAGTCCGTTATCAAAAACAGAGCAAGATTCAATCAATGAGGTCACTCAGAAAATCACCCAACACAGTAACGAGCTGCGTAAAAAATACCCCCTGCTCGGGTATCAAAATGTTATAGGCGCTAGCGTGATGACACTGTCTATCGCTGGCATGATCCTCTCTGGCACGCTGTACATCAAAGGCATAATACCCGCATGGCTGTGTATTGTGATCAATGCTTTATTAACCTCCTTCATACATGAACTTGAACACGACTTGATTCATCGCTTGTATTTCAGAAAGCAGCCCATTGCGCACAACTTGATGATGTTGCTGTGCTGGATAACCCGCCCGGGAATGCCGAGCCCCTGGTTAAGGCGAGAGCTGCACTTTCACCACCATAAAGAGTCGGGCACAGACACCGATGTTGAAGCATGGATTACCACCAGCGGCAGCAAGTGGGGCGCCAAGCGGCTCCTGAAACTCATCGATGGATTTGTCTTTGGCATTGTAAATGCCCTGTTTGCGCCGACCTGGCGGGAGAAGGTCAGATTGACCGTCAAGGTGCTGCGCTTGAATGCCCCCATGGGACTGTTGTACTGGGGCTGCTGGTATGTGTTCCTGGGGTATCACTTCTATACATGGACAAGCTCATTAATGGGTTTTGCCTATCAGCCATCACCCACCACATCGATACTGATGAGCGTGATCAACAGCGCCGTGGTTATCATCGTCGCGCCAAATATAATACGTCAGTTCTGTCTATTCTTTGTCAGTTCAAATATCCATTATTACGGCGATGTGATGCCGCGCAATCCCTTGCAGCAAACTCAAGTCATGAATCATTGGTGGCTATGGCCATTCCAGTTGTTCTGCTTCAACTTCGGCAGCACTCACTGCATTCATCACTTCGTGGTTAAAGACCCCTTCTATATCCGTCAAATGACAGCACCCTTCGCCCACAAGGTATTAGCGCAAGCCGGTGTTCGCTTCAATGACTTCGGCACTTACAAACGCTCAAACCGTTACAACCTGACTCAACCGGACGCTTGAACCCGTGCACGGCCCTTTAAGAACAAGGGTATTTACGATTTAAACGATGGCACAACTTTAAACAAATGGAGTGTTAAGCATGGAAGCTGAAGGGATATGTGCGAATCAATTTGAAAGCGTCAAGCATGCTTTTGAAAATATCTTTAATGATCCGCAGGAACGAGGGGGAGGACTCTGCGTAAAAATTGGCAATGAAACGGTCGTGGATTTATGGGCAGGTTCATCAGATCGTGAAGGTAATAAACCTTGGCTTAAAGATACGTTGATAAATACATTTTGCACGGTCAAACCATTCGCTGCAGTGGCGGCATTGATGCTGGTCGAAAAAGGTAAACTGGAATTAGATATCCCGGTGGCTCATTACTGGCCTGAATTTGCCCAGGGCGGTAAAGATAAAATCACCTTGCGCCATGTGATGAGTCATACCTCCGGGATTCCAGCGTTAAGGCTCCCCAACCGCAACCCGACGATGTATGACTGGGAGCATATGGTGAATGTTCTGGCTGCCGAGCCTATATGGTGGCAACCAGGTACCGAGCTGGGATATGGAACCACAACCTATGGCTGGATCATCGGCGAGCTGATCCGGCGAACTGACGGCCGCAACCCCTGCACCTTTATCCATGAAGAAATCACACAGCCCCATGGCCTGGAGGTTCATCTGGGCGTGGAGCAACAAGATTATTACCGCATTGGCCATTATGACGCGGCCAAGGGACGCATAGGTGACCCTTACTCGAAGAACTTGCGAACAGTAGTTACCACTCATTCGGAAGACATTTCGACCCTTGCCTTTACCAATCCGGGAATATCTCCCAAGCGTTCATCTGATCCAAAATGGTGGGCCTTCAAGCAGCCCGGTGCGTGCTCACATAGTACGGCAGCTGGTTTGGCCGGTTTTTACAGCGCATTACTGGCCGGGCAATTCATCGGCACAGACATGCTGAACGAATTCACCAAAGAGCAAAGCAACGGCATGGATCGCATCTGGAAGCGGCCAATGCGCTATGGCCTGGGTTGCATGATGGAACAAACGGCCGATCCGGATGCATCACACTGCATGGGGCCCAACACCTTTGGCCATATAGGGCTTGGCGGTCCAATTGCCTTCGCAGATGCTGATCGCGAGATCAGTTTCAGCTTTGTGACAACGACTTCAGGTGGGCACATGATGATTGATCCACGCGCACAGAACCTTGCAGCCCTTGCCTACGCGGCAATCTAAACACCCGAGGATCAACCTGGTACACAGAGAGGCCAGCCCCGCAGGCAACTGCACAAAACCGCGACAAGCGAAGCCGACTCGATAGCAAGTCACCCCGCGGCACCCGGTGTAGTGTGTTGTATTACACATCACTACACCGGGACCCCATGCCTACTATGTCTGCGCGCATGCATGGCCAAATGATTCACGCCCTCACCCACCTCGCCGAAGCCACTGGCCAAAGTAAAGCCTTTATGGCCATCAACGCCCTGCTCGGTTGCTTACAGCACATAAAAAGGAAAGGTCCTTCCAGGCAGCAAGAAAATGCGGCAAAGAAGAGAGTCTGCGCAGAGGTTTTCCCAAACCCCAGAAACGACAAAGCCCGCCAATGGCGGGCTCTGCGGTGTAGCAATATGGCGGAGGCGATGGGATTCGAACTCATGGACCTGTTACAGTCGACGGTTTTCAAGACCGTTGCCTTAAACCACTCGGCCACACCTCCTAACGTTGTTGCGGGCGCCATAATACCTGAATGAAACACGTTGTCAAACTCTCTTGATCCCTTGTTTCAGAGCCTCTGCTATGATCTTTGCAACTTAACATTTCCGGACACAGGAGTATCGCCATGCGCGAACAGGATTACCCAGTTAATAGCAACGTGCAGGCCGAACAGCTAGAGGTTAGCCGTGTCCTGCGCAACACTTACGGTTTACTGGCCCTGACACTGGCTTTCAGCGGTGTAATGGCCTACGTATCTCAGCAGATGCGTGTCGGTTACCCAAACATTTTCGTGGTCCTGATCGGCTTTTACGGCCTGTTTTTCTTGACCAACAAGCTGCGTGACTCGGCATGGGGCCTAGTGTCTGCTTTTGCCCTGACCGGCTTTATGGGCTTCCTGCTGGGCCCGATTCTCAACCGCTACCTGGGCATGCAGGGCGGCGCTGAGGTCGTTAGCTCCGCATTCGCCATGACAGCTCTGGTTTTCGGCGGTCTGTCGGCCTATGTGCTGATTACTCGCAAGGACATGAGCTTCCTGGGTGGTTTCATCACTGCAGGCTTTTTTGTTCTGCTGGGCGCAACGCTGGCGAGCTTCTTCTTCCAGATCAGCGGCCTGCAACTGGCTATCAGCGCCGGTTTCGTGCTGTTTTCTTCGGTCTGCATTCTGTTCCAGACCAGCGCCATCATTCAGGGCGGCGAGCGTAACTACATCATGGCGACCATTAGCCTGTATGTATCGATCTACAACCTGTTCATCAGCCTGCTGCAAATCTTCGGCATCATGAGCCGCGACGACTGATTGACGACCGCTGTACAAAAGCCCGCTTCGGCGGGCTTTTTATTGCCTGTAGCAAGCATCTTTAGGCGTCTGGCTTTATCATTGCGTCAGATTTGCCGACAGAGCCCACCATGAAATTTGCCATTGCCCTTTATTCAGCAGCCCATGCGCCCTCCTCTCGCCGAGCCCTGCGCTTTGCCGAGGCGGCATTGGCGGGCGGCCACGAGATTGTCCGGTTGTTTTTCTATCAGGACGGCGTCCACAGCGCTTCGAGCAATATCGTGACACCTCAAGATGAACAAGACCTCGCACAGCAATGGTCAACCTTCGTCAGCAACAATCAACTCGATGGCGTGGTGTGTATTGCAGCAGCCTTGCGCCGCGGTGTGCTGAATAACGACGAAGCTGCGCGATATCAACGCCCGGCGGTCAATTTGCAAGCGCCGTGGGAATTGTCTGGTCTGGGACAGTTGCATGATGCAATTCAATCGGCCGATCGACTGATCTGCTTCGGAGGGCCTTGAGATGCCTAAGTCGCTTTTGATTATTAGCCGTCAGTCTCCCTGGTCCGGCATCAACGCGAAAGAAGCGCTGGATATCGTGCTGGCAGGCGGTGCGTTCGATTTGCCGATCGGTCTGCTGTTTATGGATGACGGTGTATTTCAGCTTGTACCCGAGCAGAAAGCCGCCGCCGTCCAGCAAAAAAACCTGACGGCCAATCTGCAAGCTTTGTCCCTGTTCGGCGTTGAGGACCTGTTCGCTTGCGGCCACAGTTTGTCCGTACGCGGCATCTCGCCTGCCGGACTTGCAGTCGATGACGTCGAGCCGCTGTCGGCAGAAGACATACGCACACTTATTGACCGTTATGACCAAGTGATAACTCTCTGATGTCGACCTTACACGTTCTGAGTCACTCGCCCTTTTCAGACACGCGCCTGGATAGCTGCTTACGCATTCTGGGGCGCGGTGATGCCTTGCTACTCTGTGGCGATGCGGTCTATGCCCTGCAGCAGCAGAGCAGCACACTTGAAGACAAGACTGTCTTTGCCCTCGAAGAAGATCTGCAGGCACGCAATATCGAGTGCCCGCAGTGGGCGGTAGCGATTGACTACCCGGCCTTCGTCGATCTGTCTATTCAGTATGACAAGGTCAACAGCTGGCTATGAATGTGCTCACCCTCGATGGTAAAAACATCCCGCTGGATAAAGACGGTTATCTGCTCGACCTCAACGATTGGTCGGCAGACGTCGCTCAGGCACTGGCCGCACAGGCGGGTATTGAGCTCAGCCCCGAGCACTGGGAAATTCTTCAACTGCTGCGCGACTTTTATCAGGAGTTCCAGCTGTCTCCCGCTACCCGGCCGCTGATCAAATACACCGCACTCAAGCTGGGGACAGAGAAAGGCAACAGCCTGCATCTCAATCGCCTGTTCAATGGCACTCCCGCCAAACTCGCCGCCAAGCTGGCGGGCCTGCCAAAGCCGACCAATTGTCTATGAACATCCCTGCACCGCTGACCCTGGAAACACCCGCCGAGCACCCTTTTGCACAATTTGTCCGGATTCTGGGTAAAGGCAAGCGCGGCGCCCGCAACCTGACCCGCGAAGAAGCCCGCGAAGCGATGGGCATGCTGCTGGATGAGAAGGCCGAGGACACGCAACTGGGCGCCTTCCTGATGTTGCTGCGGCACAAGGAAGAAAGCCCTGAAGAACTGGCCGGTTTCACCGAAGCGGTGCGCGAGCGCCTGACAGCCCCCGGGATCCACGTCGATCTTGACTGGCCAACGTATGCGGGCAAGAAACGCCATTTACCCTGGTATTTGCTGGCAGCCAAATGCCTGTCGCAAAACGGCATACGCATCTTTATGCATGGCGGCGGCGCCCATACGGCAGGCCGTCTATACAGCGAACAGCTGCTGGATGAACTGGCCATACCACTGTGTCGCAACTGGCAAAGCGTTGAAGTCGCCCTGGACCAGGGCAATCTGGCATTTATGCCGCTGCAGGACTGGGCGCCACAGTTGCAACGCATGATCGATCTGCGCAATACCCTGGGCTTGCGCTCGCCAATTCACTCGCTGGCACGCATTCTCAACCCCCTGGGTGCACGTTGCGGCCTGCAGAGCATTTTCCATCCGGGCTATCAAAGCGTGCATCGCGACGCCAGCGGCTTGCTGGGTGACACCAGCATCGTGGTCAAGGGCGATGGCGGCGAAATCGAAGTCAACCCTGACAGCCTGAGCCATCTGTACGGCACCACCCAAGGTGTGAGCTGGGACGAAGAATGGCCGGCGTTGTCTGCGCAGCGCCACGTCAAACCGGCAACCCTGGAGCCACAACACCTTAAGGCGTTATGGCGTGGAGAGGTCGAGGACAGCTATCCGCAGCTGGCGTTGCTATCGACCATGGCCCTGGCCTTGCGCGGGCTGGGTACGCCCCGCGAGCAAGCCTTCGAACTGGCTCAGCGCTACTGGGACAACCGCAACAAATCGATTTAATCGATACTTGGCGCCCATGTTTTGCGCTTTTTGTTCGAACTCAGCCCTTTAGACTGAACTCCAATGCAAAATAGCCAAGGAGCCTCACATGGGCCTGTTGATCGAAGGGCACTGGCATGACCAGTGGTACGAAAGCAGCAAGGACGGGGCTTTTCAGCGCGAGCAGGCCCAGCGCCGCAATTGGGTGACCCGGGACGGCTCGCCTGGCCCGACGGGCAACGGTGGCTTTGCGGCCCAGGCGGGCCGCTACCACCTGTACGTCTCTCTGGCCTGCCCTTGGGCCCACCGCACCCTGATCACCCGCCAACTCAAAGGCCTGGAGTCGCTGATAGACGTGTCAGTGGTCAGCTGGTTGATGCTGGAAAACGGCTGGACCTTTGACAAGGCATTTGGCTCCAGTGGTGACGCTCTCGACCACCTGGATTTTTTGTATCAGCGCTACATTCTGGACACACCCGATTACACCGGCCGCGTCACCGTCCCCTTGCTCTGGGACAAACAGCAACAATGTATCGTCAGCAACGAATCGGCCGACATCATTCGCATGTTTAACACTGCATTTGACGACCTGACGGGCAACCCTCTGGACTTATATCCGCCGTCGCTGGCCACCCAGGTCGATAACTGGAATGAAAGGATTTACCCGGCCATAAACAACGGCGTATACCGGGCCGGATTCGCCACTTCCCAATCGGCTTACGAACAGGCATTCGATGAGATTTTCCGCGAGCTCGAACACCTGGAAACCCATCTGACAGACCATCGCTATCTGGCCGGTGAGTATTTAACTGAGGCAGACGTACGCCTGTTTACCTCACTGATTCGATTTGATGCGGTGTATTACAGCCACTTCAAGTGCAATGAACGACGTATTGCCGATTATCCGAATTTGTCCAACTGGCTGCGTGAGCTATACCAGTGGCCTGGCATTGCGCAAACCGTGGATTTCACCCACATCAAGGGACACTATTACGCCAGTCACCGCACAATCAATCCCACAGGTATTATCCCGAAAGGCCCGGCGCTGGACTTCACCCGCTCCCATGACCGCAACCGCCTTACAGGCAAGGGCATCCAGCAACGCTAATACCTGCAAATGTGCTGGCCGCACAGGCTTGCGGCCAGTAGCATCGCGCGCACTGTTTACGAGACTGCCCCATGCTTATTCCATACGACCAGCTTGAACCTGACACCCTCACCCGCCTGATTGAAGACTTCGTCAGCCGTGAAGGCACCGACAACGGTGATGACACGCCGCAGGAAACACGTGTGCTGCGAGTCCGCCATGCCCTGAGCAAAGGCCAGGCCGTTATCTTCTTTGACCTTGAGAGCCAGCAGTGTCAGCTGATGCCCAAGCATGCCGTGCCAAAAGAGTTCTTTGATTAAGCACAACTGCCCCCCTGATCAAGGACTGGAGAAGCGCGGCCCCAACAAAATAATGGTCGCGCCTATTACACACAGCCCTAGCCCCAGCCAGTCTGAACCCAGCGGCCGAATGCGCTCCACCACTGCCAGCCAGGCAATGGACGTCACGATGTATATCCCGCCATAGGCCGCATAGGCCCGCCCGGCATAGACCGCCTCGACCTTGGTCAAGAGCAGGGCAAACACCACCAGGCTCAGAACTGCCGGCACCACCCACCAGGCACTCTTGCCCTGGCGCAACCACATCCAGAACCCATAGCAGCCAGCAATCTCAAACAAGGCCGCGAAAAAAAACCAAACGTAGTTAAGCATGCGAGAACTCTCCAAATGCGCAGCGCGCAACCCTACGCGTCAGCCCGTGGCCGATCAAGGCTGGGGGGGTTTGGGTGGGGATTAATAAAAGTTGAATTTTCCGCCGGCATCACCAGTCGGACTTTATAAGCACTGCCTATCCTCGTTCGTCAAACAGTGCCCTGAAGAACCTGCAAATTGGCAGAAAACATCAATAAGGAAATGATCATGACCACAATTCTACTCATCATCCTGATTCTGCTGTTAGTAGGCGGATTGCCTGTATTCCCGCACTCGAAAAGCTGGGGCTACGGGCCGTCAGGCATCATCGGCGTGGTTCTGGTTGTACTGTTGATTTTGCTGTTACTCGGCAAGATCTAGAACACACCCTGAGCACAACCCGCGCGCAATAAAAAAGAGGCCCTGAGGCCTCTTTTTTATTGCGCGATTACTTACTTCGGATCTTCTACACCCGCAGTGTTATCCATCAAGCTTTTGGTGGCTGTTTGCAGGAAGGATTCGAGTTTCTTTTTAAGCTCGGCCTCATCCGGCGAATCGGTAACCACCTTGGCTTCAGGATTGGCGCCCAGCTTGTACTGCCAAACCTTGGCCGGCATATCCTTGGGCTGAACCAGCAAGTGGTCGCCGCTGATGACTGCCACTGTCTGGTCACTACCGGACGGCTTGATCACGCCTGTACCCTTGTCGCCTTCAGGCAGGGTGAGCAGGTCACGGCCCCAGCATTGCTGACGGAACTCGCCACCCAGACGCCCCATGATGGTCGGCACGATATCAACCTGTGTCCCCACGGTGTCATTGCGCGCGCCAAATTTTTCCTGGATACCAGGCCCGATCAACAGCAATGGAACGTTAAAGCGTCCCAGGTCCATCTCGGAAATTTGCTGCTCGTTACCGAAGCCGTGGTCACCCACCACCACAAACAGGGTTTCCTTGAAATACGGTTCTTTACGCGCTTTTTCGAAGAACTGACCCAATGCCCAGTCCGAGTAACGCATGGCCGTCAAATGCTCATTGAGCGATCCACGGTCAGTGACCGGTTCAACCGGCAACGGGGTCGGCAGTGCATACGGCGTGTGGTTGGACAGGGTCTGCAGCAAGGCATAGAACGGTTCTTTGCCTTCGCGCTTCTTCAGCTCTTCCAGACCACGGTTGAACATGTCCTGATCGGACACGCCCCACGTAGGATCGGAGAACACCGGATCAACGTAATCGTTACGACCAACGAAAGTGGTCATCCCCTGATTGCTGAAGAAACCCGACTGGTTGTCCCAGGCAAAATCACCGTTGTAGACATAGACGTCGTCAAACTTGCGTGCACTGAGCAGTTCCGGCAGACCGGACAGCTTGTGGCTGCCTTCCGGGGTTTGCATCAGGTATTCAAAACCCGGCAGGTTCGGGAAACAGGCCATGGTTGCGAACATACCCTGGTGGGTATGGGTACCGTTGGAGAAGAAGCGCTCAAACAACAGGCCTTCTTTCGACAGGTTGTCAAAATACGGCGTGACATTGCCCGGACGACCCAGCGCACCCACCGAGTGACCGGCGAAGCTTTCCATCAGGATCACGACAACGTTCTTGATCGGCAGGGTTTTTTCCGCAGGTGGCGTGGTATCGCGGCGTACAGGCGCAGTGTCCGGATCGACCAGCTTGTCGTTCTCGGTCAGCAGCATATCGCGCACTGTCTGTTGGGCTACCGGATCTTCCAGGGTGGCCTTCCAGATATTGCTGCGCTCGTCGGAAAAGCGGCTTTTGGCAGCGGCAATCAGCGACAGGGAGCCGTTAAGACCCAGCTGGTTAGCGAAGTTGGAGTCTGTTGTGTAGGCATCGCCCCAACGTAGAGGAGGACCCTGGCGCAAGGTGCCGCGAGCAGCAACCACACACACCAGCAGTACCACCACAAACACCGCGACACGGCCATACCACGGCGCCACGGCGCGGGCGGTGCCGGCAACGGCTGCGGTGGTCCGCGAACGGGTCAGGCGATCGGCGCCACGAAATGCGAAGTACAGAATCAGCGTACCAACGGCCCAGGCCAACAAGTAGCGCACCACCGGGAAACCGTACCAGAGCATGCTCATGACGGTTTTAGGGTCTTCCTTGACGTACTGGAAAACCAGACCGTTAAGGCGCTGGTGGAACTCGCGGTAGAAGTCCATCTCCATCAGGCCCAAAAACAGCGCCAGGCTGCAAGCAGCTGTCAGCCACAAGCGCATCACTGCGCGCATGGTCATGGCTTTGACACTGAGAATCGCCAACAGTAGAGGAATGCTGAGATACACCACAATTCGCAGGTCAAATCGCAGACCGTTGGCGAATGCTTCGAGGAAGGTCGAAGCCGGGGTATCGAGGATCATTTCCCGGTTATAAACCAGCAGAGCAACCCGTAGCAGGGTGAACATCAGCATCATGATCAAGGCACACAGCAGCGTAAACGCCAGATGCGATTTGACCGTCGGTTGCAACACACGCGTAGCAGCGTGCTGTTGTTTTGGGGCGTCCGGGTTTGCCATGTCGTTTAAGAACCCATTTGTTCAAGTTGAAAAAGTAGTCAAGCCGAAATTTTGCTGGCGGATTGTCTTGAATAGATCGTGAAAATTCCGTGTAGAGCACATTTTGAAACATAAGAAAGGGCCTTTCGGCCCCTCTCGCTCAAGGTTCTGCTGGCATTGCAGTGTGCTAGCGATGCAGCCCACAACCAAACATCAACAGATCCCGGAAGATACCCGATCATTACCCGGCATGTTCACTGCCTGTAAAACATAGGCGGCAAAACGAAAGCTCATACATGGACTTCAGGCATGCCTGAAAGAAGTTTTCGCAGAACATCAGGTCACCCGGACCGAGAAGATCGGTGAAGCCCGGAATGATCGCATCGGATTTTTCTTTGGTTTTGGGCAACAGACGGTCACCCGCCCATGATCGACAGACAAACCCGGCGGCGCTATTGCTGCACACCCGTTCAACTGCCCAACAAAGACGCGCATTCTACTTCGGGGAGGGTGTCAGGTCGAACCCTGACGCAGACAAACTCAGCGGACCGCCACGACAAACCCGTCGCAGCCCGCTGATCATGGCTCAAACTCGGACATTGCCCCGTGGCCCGGCGATGGCCCAAATGATCAGACCCAGCACCGGCAGGAAGATAATCAGCAATACCCAGATGATTTTCGCCCCGGTTCCTGCACCGCTTTTGATCACATTGATGATGGCCCAAATATCCAGAGCCAGAATAATCAGGCCAATCAGACCGTTGAACGTGGACCCCATGATGACGCTCCTGAGTGAGTAACTGTTCACATAGGATAGTCAGCTGTGGCCAGGGTTCCGGTTTTTATTGCATGGACCGGGCCTGTCAGACGTGAACCGCTACTTTCAAGGCTTCCAGCGAAGGTGCAGCACTAATCCCGGCTTCGGCGCACAGCTCCAGAACGCGAGGCACGTCATTGCCGAAAACCAGCACCACCTGAATCTCGTCATCCATCGGCTGGCTCAGGTTCATCAGCACGTATCCGCCCTTATCCGGATTCATGCTCCCCATCTGGATCTGAATGCGGTTGAGGGCCGTCAGCGCCTCTGTTTTAGCCAGTTGCTTGGGTTTGATGTTGAATGCGACACCCGGACCAAACGACGCCACGATCTGTGCAAACAGCTCCATATAGGTATCGGCCTGAAACAGGACGGTGTCTGGCAGGCTCCCGATCACGACCCACTCACCCAGGGCAATCGGGAAGCTGTCGTCGTAATTGATATCCGGGTTGGCTGCCAGAAATGCCACCGGGTCTGCGTAAGCCTGGGCGGCTTCTGTGGCGATGGTGGCGATATCGTCGTCGTCCATGCACCCGGAGCTGATTTTGCTGATGAGTTCAACGAGAGTGGTTTTCATGGGCGAGGCCTGTCACGAGGAAAATTGAGGGCGCGCAGGATATATCAAATGCGCCCCCCGGGGTCCGAAATCAGCCCGCCAGTTTCTCGAGCTGAGCCACGGCATCTGTGGCGCCCATGGTTTTGGCGGCATCCAGTGCAGTAATGCCATTGGCATCCTTGGCCTGCGGATCAGCCCCTTTGCTGATCAGGTAGTCGATGATAGCGACGCGATTGAACATCGCAGCCATCATCAGCGCAGTACGGCCATCGAACGAAGCGCCTTCAACCTGAGCGCCCCCCTCCACCAGCGCTTTGACCATCTCCAGGTCGCCTTTGAATGCTGCGCCTGCAATCGGGCTCTGACCGTTATCGTTGCGAATCTCGGGATCGGCTTTATGCTCGAGCAGAACCTTCACCGCTTCAACGTGCCCGTGATAGCTGGCGAGCATCAACAGGGTATCGCCCTTGTGATTGCGCAGATTGGGCGGCAAGCCCTTGCTCAGCAAGGCCGCCAGCATCGCCGCATCACCTTCGCGCGCCTTGTTGAACACCTGCTCGGCAAACTCCGCAGCCTCTTCCGGGGTCATCTGCCGATTTTGATCTGCTGGCTTGTCGTCTGACATATGAAGCTCCACGTTCGTTACAAAGAAATCCAGTTTCCTGAGACCGGCCCTGCGTGTCATCCCTTTTTTGCTCAAGTGCGCCATAGCGACAATCAATCGACTGGAATAATTCCATCCAACGGGAAAATAACCCGGACAAAATGGGCAAAATGCAGGATGCACGATGGCCAGTCATGCAGATTGCACGACGGCCAGCTCAGCCTGAAATTACAAGCCATTGATTTATAAGGATATTTTAAAAAATAAATAGTGGCACAATCACTGCAATACCTACTCCATGCAAGCCAGTCATGAGCCAATGGAGCTGAATCACATGAGCCTGATCCAAGAAAAATTCGCATCGTTGTTCTCTAACCACAGCGTTACTGTCAAACCCCGCCCGGATGGCGGCGTGTTGTTGACCCTGTGCGACAGCGATGGCAAACAGACACAACGCTCAATTTCCTATGCGCAATTGCACACCGCAGAACAACTGACCTGGGTGATCAGCGCGATTCGCCGCGACCTGGCCGGCACAGCCAGTGAACTGCCGACGATTTCGATGCTGCAAAGCCAGCACCGTTTTGCCCTGCCGACCTACCACTCCCGGTAATAACGCGGCATAAACCCGAAATACTAAAAAGCCAGCAGCCGCTATCAACGCGGCTGCTGGCTTTTGTCCATCTGGGTCGACTTTGCCCAAGCTCCTTGGGCAGGCGCGTCCTTAGTCTTCGAAACCCGGGAAGCGGCCGGCAATGTCCTGGCCGGTGTAACTCATCACCAGGGCTTCAGGATTGCTGAACAGGCGGATGGCAACAAAATGCGGATGCTCGCCCATGTCAAACCAGTGCGCAGTGCCCGCAGGGACTGAGATCAGGTCATTTTTCTCGCACAGTACCGCGTAAACATAATCCCCCATATGCAAGCTGAACAGCCCGCGCCCTGCCACCAGGAAACGCACTTCATCTTCCCCGTAGTGATGCTCGTCCAGAAACCTGGCGCGCAACTCGGCTTTTTGCGGGTGATCTCGATCGAGGCTGATCACATCAACCGCGATATAACCGCCCTCGGTCATCAAGTGGTCAATCTGCTCACGGTTGGCATCGATTACTTCTTCCTGGCTGGCACCCAGCCGGATCGGCGCGCACGCCTGCCAGCGATCAAAGTGCACACCCTGCTCGGCCAGCGTCGCAGCGATGTCTTCAAGGTGGGTCAGCACCTTGTTCGGCATTTCGGGGCTTGATACGTGATAAACGGACAGACTGCTCATTGGACGTGGTTCCTCGGCGTAGGCATGCCCTTACGGCTATTACAGGCCGCTCAGGCATCCTTTCAAATCAGGCTGCAAATTTACGGCGAAGTCAGGGTTGTGCCCTGTCCTCTTGCAGTCGAGTGGCAATGATAACGGCTGCCGCCAACGCTGCGACGCTTGCCATACTAAAGGTGATAGTCGGGCCCAGCGTGTTCCAGCTGTACCCGGCGTACAACGCACCGACCGCGCCGCCAATGCCGGCCAGGGTGGCATACAGCGCCTGCCCTTGCCCCTGCTGGCCCGGACCGAAGCTGCGCTGCACGAACGTCATGGCAGAGGCATGAAAACTGCCGAAGGTGGCGGCGTGCAGCAATTGCGCCAGCAGCAACAGCCACAGGTACTCGGCAACAGACCCCAACAGCAGCCAGCGCAATGCAGCCAACAGAAAGCTGAACATTAATACCCGGCGCACCGAAAATCTTTGCAGGATGCGGCGCATGGCCAAAAACATCAGCACTTCTGCCACCACCCCCAACGCCCACAGCAAGCCGATCACACCCCGGCTATAGCCGAGGGCTTCAAGGTGCAGGGTGAGAAAGGTGTAGTACGGTCCGTGGCTCATCTGCATCAACGCGACACAGACGTAAAACGCGATCACCCCGGGGCTGCACAACTGCTGCAAAAAGCCCCCTTCCAGCGGCTCTCGCCCCTGATATGAGGGTTGGGCGTTTGGCACCCACAGACTGAACAGGACAATCCCGGCCATGACCAGGATCAGCGCGGCCGGATAGATGTCCAGGCTCAACCATTCAAACAAACGCCCCAGAAGCACGACGGTGAGGATAAAACCAATGGATCCCCACAACCGGATCTGGCTGTAGCGCTCCGGCTGCTCGCGCAAATGGGCGAAGGTGATGACTTCAAACTGTGGCAGCACGGCGTGCCAGAAGAACGCGTGCAATGCCATGACCAGCGCCAGCCAGGCGTAACTCTTGCCGAAGAAGATCAAGCTGAAGCTGAGCAGCGTACAGAGCGCCCCCAGTCGCACGATCAACAGGCGCTTGCCGGTGTAATCCCCCAGCCAGCCCCACAGATTGGGGGCTATGCAGCGCATCAGCATCGGAATGGCCACCAGCTCGCCTATTCGCGCGCTGGAGAACCCGAGATGATGAAAGTACAGCGCCAGAAAAGGCGCTGTTGCACCGAGCAAAGCGAAGTAAAAAAGATAGAACCCCGACAATCGCCAGTAAGGAAGTGGCGCCACCGTCGTCAGACCATGGCGCTCAACAGTCCTTGCATTACAACTGGCCCAGCACAGGCGTGCTGACGCTCACATCGGCATTCTGCCCGCGATGGCGCAGCAGGTGGTCCATCAACACGATTGCCATCATCGCCTCGGCAATCGGCGTGGCACGGATGCCCACGCACGGGTCATGGCGGCCCTTGGTGATGACGTCCACCGGGTTACCGTCAACATCAATCGAGCGACCCGGGGTGGTGATGCTGGATGTCGGCTTGAGCGCCAGATGCGCAACAATCGGCTGACCGCTGGAAATACCGCCCAGAATGCCGCCCGCGTTGTTACTTAGGAAACCCTGGGGCGTCATCTCGTCGCGATGCTCGGTGCCGCGCTGGGCAACACTGGCAAAACCCGCACCGATTTCAATGCCCTTGACTGCGTTGATGCTCATCAGCGCATGGGCCAGTTCTGCATCCAGACGGTCGAAAATCGGTTCGCCCAGGCCCGGAATGACCCCTTCGGCCACGACGGTAATTTTCGCTCCGACGGAATCCTGATCGCGACGCAGCTGGTCCATGTAGGCCTCGAGCTCGGGCACTTTGTCCGGGTCGGGGCTGAAGAATGCGTTTTCTTCGACCGAATCCCAGGTCTTGAACGGGATTTCAATCGGGCCCAGCTGGCTCATGTAGCCACGGATCACAATGCCCTGGGTCGCCAGGTACTTTTTGGCAATCGCACCGGCCGCCACGCGCATGGCGGTTTCACGGGCCGAGCTGCGGCCGCCGCCGCGGTAATCACGTTCACCGTATTTGTGGTGATAGGTGTAGTCCGCGTGGGACGGGCGGAACAGATCCTTGATCGCCGAGTAGTCCTTGGACTTCTGGTCGGTATTGCGGATCAGCAGGCCGATGGCGCAACCGGTAGTGCGGCCTTCAAAAACACCAGAGAGAATTTCGACTTCGTCGGCCTCCTGGCGCTGGGTGGTATGACGGCTGGTGCCAGGCTTGCGTCGATCCAGATCGTGCTGCAAGTCTTCAATGGACAGCTCGAGCCCGGGCGGGCAGCCATCAACAATGGCGACCAACGCCGGGCCATGGCTTTCGCCAGCGGTGGTGACAGTGAACAGCTTGCCGAAGGTATTGCCGGACATGCAGGGCGCTCCGCGAAAATCAGCCGATTGAATTCAGCCTCGATAACTATGCGCGCCAGTATACGCAGGCTGCCCTTGTAGTTCATCCTCGAACCTTACTCATCCGGGTTTGTCCAACCGGCACATTAGACAATGATGGCGTGATGATGCTGCGAATACTTTTTTTAGCCCTGACCCTGTTTGGCACCCAGTCCCTGGCGGCCCCCCCTTCTAATGTGTTGCTGCGGCCCATCGAGCTGGACACCGGCTCCGGCACGCTTTATGGCTCGCTGGTGCTGCCAAAGAGCGATAAACCCGTGCCCGTGGTACTGATCATTGCCGGCTCCGGCCCCACCGACCGCGATGGCAACAACACCATTGGCGGACGCAACGACAGCCTGAAAAAGCTGGCATGGCGCCTTGCCCAGAGCAATATCGCCAGCGTGCGTTTCGACAAGCGCGGAATTGCCCAAAGCCAGCCCGCCGGGCCTGACGAAAGCAAACTGAGCCTGGACCAATACGTTACCGATGCCGTGGCCTGGGGCGAAAAGCTCAAAAGTGACCCGCGCTTCGGCAAGGTGTTTGTCCTGGGCCATAGCGAAGGTGCGCTGATCGCCAGCCTGGCCGCGCCGCGCATAGGCGCCGCCGGGGTAATTTCGATTGCCGGCACGGGACGCCCGGTCGGCCAGTTGTTGCGCGAGCAGCTACAGCGCAATCACCTGCCACCGGCCATGCTCAAGCGCAGCTTCGAGCTGATCAGCACCCTCGAAGCCGGGCGCACCGATGACAATGTGCCCGCCGACCTTGAAGTGATTTTCCGTCCAAGTGTGCAGCCGTACATGATCAGCCTGCTGCGCTATAACCCGGCTACCGCTTTTGCCGCACTGAAGATGCCGGCCCTGATTATCCAGGGCACCCACGACATCCAGGTCGAGGTCAAGGATGCACGCCTGCTCAAGGCGGCCAAGCCGGATGCCGTGCTGACCCTGATCAACGGCATGAACCACGTGATGCGCATAGTGCCGATGGACATGAAACGCCAGATCCAGTCCTACAACGACCCCAATCAGCGGGTGGCGGGAGAACTTGGTGATCGAACTGTGCGCTTCATCACTAAAGTGAATGCCGCCCAGCCCTCCAGTCCTGGCACTAACGGCCGATAAGCCAGTGTCGACCGCCCAAATCAGGTCGACATACCGGGCTTGCACAGGACTCTGCCGTTATGAGCGACACCCCATCACAACCCGCCGGCCCTGAAGAGCCGGCAACGCCCGAGACGCCTGTGCGGCCTTGGGCAGATGTGCACCCCGAGCATTTCAAAATGCTGCGCCTGGCCCCCCTGCAGACTGACCGCAGCACCGGCGCGCGGCCTTTGCGCTTTGTGCAGTTCGGCTATGCCGAGCGCAACAACAAAGACCTCAGCCTGTTGCGGCTGGAGATCCTGCTGCCCGGGCAAAAGGTACGCAAAGAACAGAACCAGCTTGAGGTGTGTGTCGACCATGCCACCCAGCGGGTGAGCATCAGCCCCGAGCGCGGTGTGCTGGTTGAGCCCATGAATCGCGGCATCGGTCGTTTCCTGATGGCCCAGGGGATTGAGTGGGTACAGAAGAAATGGGCGCGTTACCATTTTGACAGCATCGACTTGCCCAGCCGCGATGCCCTCAACGAAGACACCCGCCTGCGCCGCGACCACTGCCTGCGCACCCAGGGCTTTGATGTGATCTATGAGGACGCACTGCAGCGTAAGGCGCGGATCGAAAAAGTGCAGGCCGGCGAGCTGTACAACACCTGGAACAGCGAAAAAATCCAGTTCGTGGAGATTCTCGAGGCCGCACAAATGCTTCAGCAAGCAGAACAAAATCTGCAGGCACAAGAACTGAAACTGCGGGAAAAAGAAGAACGGATCAGCAAATACCAGCGCGAAGATACCGGTTTGCGCTTCACCATCACCTGCCTGGTTGCCTTTGCGGTGTTCCAGGCAGCGCTACTGATCTGGATTGCGACTCACCGCTAAAAAACGGCTGGAGCCTGGCTTGCCAGGCGCCTGCCGATCCAGGGCTTAAACCCGCGAAGCAAACAGCGCTTGATGCTCACGGCATTGCTCGGCCGTAAGCATGAATACGCCATGCCCGCCGCGCTCAAACTCGAGCCAGGCAAAGTCGACTTCCGGATACAACGACTCGACGTGAACCTGACTATTGCCCACCTCAACGATCAACAAACCCTTGTCGGTCAGATGATCGCCTGCCTCGGCCAGCATCCGGCGAACCAGATTCAGCCCGTCATCGCCGCACGCCAGGCCCAGTTCAGGTTCGTGCTGATACTCCGCCGGCATGTCAGCAAAATCTTCAGCGTCGACATAGGGCGGGTTTGACACGATCAAATCGAAGCGCTGCCCCGGCAGACCATCAAAGCCATCGCCCTGAACCGTGTATACCCGCTCATCAACGCCATGGCGTTCAATGTTCTGGTTGGCCACTTCGAGTGCTTCGTAGGACAGGTCGGCCAGCACCACTTCGGCATTCTGGAACTCATACGCACAGGCGATGCCGATGCAGCCCGAGCCGGTGCACAGATCGAGGATCCGCGCCGGTTCTGCACCCAGCCACGGCTCGAAACGCTTTTCGATCAGCTCACCAATCGGCGAGCGCGGAATCAACACGCGCTCATCAACGATAAACGACATGCCGCAGAACCATGCCTCGCCCAGCAGGTAAGCCGTCGGCACGCGCTCTTCAATCCGGCGCTTGAGCAGATGCTGCAGATTAACCAGCTCATCATCCTCGAGGCGGCAGTCGAGATAGCTGTCAGCGATTTCCCAGGGCAGGTTCAATGCCCCCAACACCAACTGTCGGGCTTCGTCCCAAGCGTTGTCGGTACCATGACCAAAGAACAGCTCTTCCCCATGAAAGTGGCTGACGGCCCAGCGAATATGGTCGCGCAGAGTGCGCAGGCGGGAAGTGATCACGGTCTTACTCCTCAAAATCGACCGATGATTCTAACAGCCAAATCCCGACAGGGTTAAGGTTGTGCCCTACGGTCAGGCAAAATGCCAAGCCGGGCGCACATAACAGCTGCGCAAAAACCCAAAATCACTCCATTTCGTACACTTGGGCACTCCGGCGCTCACCTCTGGCTGCGCTGTAGGCCAAGAACCACGTGGCTTACACGACTAGCCATTCACATAAGCGCCCGGCCAGTGGAGAATGTCGCAAAAGCCCCACTCAAAGGAGCCCCTCGAATGCCCGCTTTAAAGACGATGTTTCAACTCACTGGACGTGGTTATGCCGCTGCCAGCCTGAGCAACGCCAGCCTGCTGATCATCGATGCGCAAAATGAATACCTGAGCGGGCCTCTGGCCTTGTCCGGAATGGAAGCCGCCACCGCCAATATCGCCCTTCTGCTCGACGCGGCCCGCAAGGCCAAGCGCCCCGTGGTTCATATCCGCCATCTGGGCACGGTGGGTGGCATGTTCGACCCTCAAGGCGAGCGCGGCGCGTTCATCAAGGGCCTGGAGCCTCAAGGTGATGAGTTGATCATCGAAAAACGCATGCCCAACGCCTTCAATGACACCGGCCTGCAAAAAGCCCTGGAAAACCTGGGCTCCCTGGATGTGATTGTCTGCGGCTTCATGAGCCACTCCAGCGTCAGCACCACGGTTCGCGCCGCCAAAGACTATGGCTTGCGCTGCACCCTGGTCGAAGATGCCTGCGCCACACGCGACCTGCCTACTCCGGATGGCATTATCAGCGCCGCGCAGGTACAGAAAACCGAGATGGCAATCATGAATGACAACTTCGCCACCCTGACCCTGACCAAAAACCTGATTTGATCCCGTCCGCTCCTGATAGGCGGGCTGCTCAAGCCGCCTATCGAGACATTCCATTGCCAGCACGCTCCCCTTTTCAGCGCATCTCAGGAACAACCTGTCCATGTTCCTGTCGAAGGGCCGATACCCTTTAAGGAAAGATCGGAATGAAGATCGCCGATGGTTTTGACGCGCGACGTTTGCGTCCCAAGGCACACAGCAACTGGCGTTCGCGTCTGGTGCTGCTTTTTGCCGCCCTGCTGACGCTGTGCGGCGTGCTATTGCTACTGGCCGGCGCCAGTAGCCTGATTGGCCATCCAGAGGCGCTGGGCGAGCTCAACGCCAGCCCTGCCGGGGCGATCGTAGTGCTGGTATTCGGAATACTGATCAGCTGGCTGGGTGTCTGGCTTTGGCGCCGCCGCCGTCGCCGGATGCGCCAGCCGTTTGGGCTGAGCATGGCTGCGCACCTGATGAAAAAGCGCGACTGAGGCATATCCGCCGCCCGATTGTCGTCGACTTGGGTAAACTAGCCGCCCTTCGCGGAGGCTGACATGCAAGACGACGACTTTTCCCTGTTCAAAAACGAGACTCGCGGTGTAAAGCCGATCAAGCATGATCGTGCCGATACCGGCAAACCCAAATCCGACCGGGCACAACTGGCCAAACTGCGCCAGAACGCGACCGTGCGCACCAATGCCACGATCATCGATGGCCTGTCGGACCAGTTTGTGATTGATGTCGGCCCCGAAGACCAATTGAACTGGTCACGGGACGGCGTGCAAGAAAGCCAGATGCGCAAGCTCAAACTCGGCCAGATCAGCTTCGAAGGCAGTCTTGACCTGCACGGCATGACCGTCGAAAAGGCCCGCGAAACCCTGTGGGAGTTTCTGGGCGAAGCCTCCCGCCTTGAAGTGCGCTGTGTCCGCGTCACCCACGGCAAAGCCGTGCGCCTGGACGGCAAGCGACCAATGATCAAAAGTCACGTCAACACATGGTTGCGCCAACACTCGCAAGTGCTGGGGTTCTGCTCCTGCCAGGCCAGACATGGGGGCGCCGGCGCGGTTTACGTCATGCTCAAGCGCACCATGATGGACGGTCGCGACGAGTAACACCCTATCACCACACTTGCAGCGCCGTGCCAGCCCCCGTACCCTTACTCTTTGCGAAAAATCCCACAGGTAGATTAATGTCCCTGGAACAAAACTACACCGCGATCCTCGGTCAACTCGGCGAAGACGTTTCCCGTGAAGGCCTGCTGGATACGCCAAAGCGTGCCGCCAAAGCCATGCAGTACCTTTGCCGCGGCTATGAGCAAACCCTGGAAGAAGTCACCAACGGTGCCTTGTTCAGCTCTGACAACAGCGAAATGGTACTGGTCAAGGACATCGAGCTTTACTCGTTGTGCGAACACCACTTGTTGCCGTTTATCGGCAAAGCTCACGTCGCTTACATTCCGAGCGGCAAAGTGCTGGGCCTGTCGAAAGTGGCACGGATAGTCGACATGTACGCCCGTCGCCTGCAGATTCAGGAAAACCTGAGCCGGCAGATTGCCGATGCGGTGATGCAGGTTACCGGTGCGCTGGGCGTGGCCGTAGTGATTGAAGCCAAGCACATGTGCATGATGATGCGCGGTATCGAGAAACAGAACTCGTCGATGATCACCTCGGTGATGCTGGGTGAGTTCCGCGAAAACGCGGCCACCCGCAGCGAGTTTCTCAGCTTGATCAAGTAATATCCCCAGTCAGAAAGACCGGCGTTGATCGCCGGTTTTTTTTCGCCTGCCGATTTCAGGTAAGCTGCGCCCCTTCTTTCTCGCCCATGAGGCTTTTACTGTGTTTATCAAAGCGCTTCGCGTAGGCCTGGGTCAGCTGATCATCGCTGGCGATTTCATAACCCGTCCCGGCAAAAAGCAACGCCCGGCAGCGGCTCAGGCCCAGGTTGACGAGGCCGCCAAAAGCCTGACCCTGTACCAGTTCCATGCCTGCCCGTTCTGTGTAAAAACCCGCCGCACCCTGCGCCGCCTGAACGTACCAGTGGCACTGCGCGACGCCAAGAACAACGAACAGGACCGCCAGACGCTGCTGGAGCAAGGGGGCAAGATCAAAGTCCCGTGCCTGCGGATCGAAGAAGACGGCAAGACCACCTGGATGTACGACTCCAAAGTCATCATCGATTACCTGAACCAGCGTTTTGCCAACGTTTAACCTCCTGTGACCCGTACTCGCTGACGGGGAACCAAGGCTGCGAGCTCAGGTTTTGCGGGCTCTGCCCGATCGCAGCCCTGGTATATCTTCAGCGACTGCGGGTTGCTTCTGGTTCAGTCAGCGTCATTACCGTCCAACCTTGTGCAGATTATCCCCATGCGAAAATTACTTGCCCTGAGCCTGATCCTGTTGGGCGGCTGCAGTCATGAGCCGCAAACGTCCGACATCAACGGACTATGGATCAATCAGGCGGCCATCGATTCAGCCGCCCAGGGCAGGCCCTTGCTGCAGGCCATTGATGCCCACGGCATGAACCTGGAATGGAACATCGACACCCGTAACGGCAAAGTACAATTTCGCAATGCATTCGAGCTGAACGAAGGCCAATTGCTGCCCAAGGCTCCCGGCACCTGGGCCATTTACCACGACGGGCATTTCATCAACGAACTGCAACTCAATGGCAAACAACTGATCCAGCAGCCCACAAAAACTTATGCAGCCCAGGTTTTCTCACGTCCGGCCCGGTCCGTCGCCGGCGCCAGAACGGACACGAATTTCCGGCAGGCATTGAACGCAGCCTATATGGGTGGTCAGTGGAGGATCGTTGAAGGCCCGGGTACCGGTAACACCGTTGCGTTCAAAGATGATGGCGGTGTGACAGGGCTGGGACAAAATGACCGGTATGAGTTGTGCCTGGGAGGCGATTGCGCCAATCAAGGTGCCGGCAATGACACCCTCTACCTGGGCAAGGGTGATATCGGGGAAGGATGGATTTTCGTCCGTCATGGCAAGCAGCTGGAGATTTTCAAGGCGATCAACCTGTCACTGCCCGACGAAATCCCCCAGCTCACTCCGGGTCCACGCCAATGGCTGCTGGAAAAACAGTGACGCAAAAAAGGAGCCCTTGGGCTCCTTACTGCTCATTCAAGGCCTGACACCCTACCTGTGGCGAGCGGAGGACTGCACAGCAGTCCAATTTACAGGGCCGGTTTTCAACCTGTTCTGTATCTCAATCAAGCATCCCCACATGCCGCGGATGGCTGGCCACCCGTTGCAGCCAGGCTTGAATGCCCGGATAGCCGCTCAGGTCAAATCCGCCCTGATCTGCCACGTGGGTGTAGGCATACAGCGTCACGTCCGCAATCGAATAGTGATCGCCCACCAGATACGGAGTGCGGGCCAGCTGCTGTTCCATCACGTCCAACGCCTTGTAACCGCGCTTTTGCAGTTTGCGGTATTCCTCAAGACGTTCCTCGGGCAACCCCAGGTACAACTGGATAAACCGCGCCACTGCAATGTAAGGCTCATGGCTGTATTGCTCGAAAAACTGCCACTGCAACACTTGCGTACGCAGCCGGGGCTCACCGGGCAAGAACTCGCTGCCGTCGGCCAGGTAGTTGAGAATCGCGTTGGACTCCCAAAGGCAGGTGCCGTCTTCCAGCTCCAGCACCGGCACTTTGCCGTTGGGGTTTTTCGCCAGAAATTCCGGGGTTTCAGTTTCGCCCTTGAGAATGTCCACCGCGAACCACTGATACTCAAGACCCAGCAAATGCAACATCAGCTTGATCTTGTAGCAGTTGCCCGAGTTGTAATCGCCATAGACCTTGAGCATCGCAACTTCCTTCAGGCCGCCTGGGCGGCCTGTGCTTGACGAATCACGTTAGCCAGACGCTTGAGACCTTCGTGCAGGCGCTCAGGGTCGATATGGCTGAAGTTCAGACGCAGGCTGCCGACATTCTGATCCGGATTGGCAAAGAACGGTTCGCCCGGCATGAAAGCGACATTTTGCTCCAGCGCCGGCTTGAGCAAGGTACGGGTGTCAAACGGCTGCTTGAGGGTCAGCCAGAAGAACAGCCCGCCCTGCGGCACATGCCAGTCAGCCAGGTCCGAGAAATGCTCTTGCAGCGCCAGCTGAAAGCCATCGCGACGCACGCGATAGAAGTCCCGCAGCTCAGCCAGGTGGTTGCTCATTTTCTCGGTGCCGATCCACTGCAAGGCCTGCCACTGACCGACACGGTTGGTGTGCAAGTCCGCCGACTGCTTGAGGCGCAACAGATGCGGGAACAGGTCCGGGCTGGAAATCAGGAAGCCCACCCGCAGCCCCGGCAACAGGGTTTTGGACACGGTGCCGGTGTAGATCCAGCTGGCTTTTTTCAGGCGGCTGACAATCGGCGTGGCGCTGCCGCCATCGAAATTCAGTTCGCGGTACGGCTCGTCTTCGATCAGGGTCACACCGAACTCGTCCAGCAATGCCGCTACCGCGTCACGCTTGGTTTCGCTGTAACGCACGGCAGACGGGTTCTGGAAGGTCGGGATCAGGTAGATGAACGCCGGGCGATGTTGCTCCAGCTGCACCCGCAGCGCCGCCAGATCAGGGCCATCGGCTTGCAACGGGAAGCTCAGGCACTCGGCGCCGAACAATTGAAAAATTTGCAGCGCCGCCAGGTAGGTCGGCGCTTCGAGCATGATTTCGGTGCCCTTGTCGATGTACAGCTTGGCCGCCAGGTCGAGGGCCTGTTGCGAACCGCTGAGAACCATCACCTGGCTCGCATCACAATCAACCCCCAGGGCGCGGGCTTCTGCGGCCAGTACTTCACGCAGGGCCGGCTCGCCTTCGCTCATGCCATATTGGCCCATCGAGGCCGGCATGTCGGTCCAGTCGACCTTGGGCAGCATGGCCTCGGCCGGTAGTCCGCCGGCGAAAGACATGACTTCCGGACGTTGGGCCGCAGCCAGAATTTCGCGAATCAAAGAGCTTTTCAGGCGGGAAACACGTTCGGAGAAGGCCATACAGATCACCGGTAGCGGAAGTAATTGGAAATAAGTCAAACTGATTGACCGAAATTACGCCGCGCAGCCTAGATACGTCAATATGCCTGACCTTAAAAATCCAACCACTCAGCGCGCCGCCATGGAAGCCTTCTTCTTTGGCTATCAAGCATTTACCGCCAAAGCCGATGAAATGCTGGCCCGCCGCGGGCTGAGTCGGGTGCATCAGCGCATTGTTTTTTTTATCGCCCACTACCCCGGGGTGAGCGTCAAGGAACTGCTGGTATTGCTGGGGGTCAGCAAGCAGGCATTGAATACGCCATTACGCCAGTTGATCGAGATGAACCTGGTACGCAGCGTTGCCCCCGAGACCGACAAGCGCAAGCGGCTACTGGAACTCACGGCTGACGGCGTCAGTTTCGAAAAAGCCCTGCGCCGCGAGCAAGTCAAATTGCTGCAACGGGTATTTGCCCAGGCGGGTGAAGACGCGGTCAATGGCTGGCTGGCGATCAATCAGGCTTTAGGCCAAAGCCGCCAGGCCTGACAGCTGCCTATCTGTAGGAGCGAGCTTGCTCGCGAGCTTTTCAATGCAATAACGCAGAGCTCGCAAGCAAGCTCGCTCCAACAGAGCTTATATTTCGATCACAATCCGAAAAACATTATTTGCTTTTTTTGTATACAAAAGCATAATCCTCGTCGCACACAGATTTCTGACTCAAAGGTCAGGAAAAGCATCGCCCGCCTCAAACAGCGCCCTTACAAAAATAAAAGCCTGAGGACATCACCGTGGACAGCCAAAAGTCAGAAGCACCCGCCCTGGATCTTTCACCGCCCGCCTCCCGAGGCTGGCTGGAGCGCCTGTTCAAACTGTCGCTGCATGGCACTACGGTCAAAACCGAGCTGATTGCCGGGTTGACCACCTTTATCACCATGGCCTACATCATCTTCGTCAACCCCAACATCATGGCCGATGCCGGGATTGACCATGGCGCAGCCTTTGTCGCGACCTGCATCGCCGCTGCGCTGGGCAGCATGCTGATGGGGCTTTATGCCAACTGGCCGGTAGGCCTGGCGCCAGGCATGGGCCTCAACGCGTTCTTTACCTACACCGTGGTCGGCACCATGGGCTATAGCTGGGAAACCGCCCTTGGCGCAGTGTTTATCTCCGGCGTGCTGTTTTTGATTCTGACCCTGTCACGGGTACGCGAATGGTTGCTCAACAGCATCCCCGCCAGCCTGCGCTACGCCATGGGTGCCGGCGTCGGCCTGTTTCTGGGAATCATCGGCCTGAAAACCTCGGGCATCATCGTCGACAGCCCGGCCACCCTGATCAAGCTCGGCTCACTGCGCGACCCCGCTCCGCTGCTGGCCGCCGTGTGCTTTCTGATGATCGCGATTCTCAGCTATCACAGGGTGTTCGGCGCAATCCTGATCAGCATCATCGCCGTCACTCTGGCGGGCTGGGGCCTGGATCTGGTGCACTACAACGGCATCATGTCCGCCCCGCCCAGCCTGGCACCGACCTGGATGGCGATGGACCTCAAGGGCGTGTTCAACGTCAGCATGATCAGCGTGGTCCTGGCCTTCCTGTTTGTGCACATGTTCGACACCGCCGGCACCTTGATGGGGGTGGCCCAGCGCGCCGGACTGGTGAAAGCGGATGGCAAGATCGAAAACCTGTCCCGCGCCCTCAAGGCTGACAGTGCGTCCAGCGTATTTGGGGCAGTGGTCGGTGTACCACCCGTCACCAGCTATGTCGAAAGTGCCGCAGGCGTTGCGGCCGGCGGACGTACCGGGCTCACCGCCGTGACCGTGGGCGTACTGTTTGTCGCCGCGATGTTCTTTGCCCCGCTGGCTGGCATGATTCCCGCCTATGCCACTGCCGGAGCGCTGATCTACGTGGCCATGCTGATGATGGGCGGCATGGAGCACATCAACTGGAGCGAACCTACCGATTGCATCCCGGCGATTGTGACCATGATCATGATGCCCCTGACCTTCTCGGTGGCTGACGGTATAGCCCTTGGCTTTATCAGCTACGTTGCACTCAAGGCCGGCACGGGCAGGTACCGCGAGATATCAGTGAGCCTGTGGGTGCTCTGCGCCATTTTCATTGCCAAGTTTATTTACCTGTAAACAGGGCAATATCGACCTGCCCCGCCCGGTGCGGGGCGTTTGCTTTTTTAGAAGAGGGAGAGCACGTAATGAGTCTGGAAACCTGGCTGCTGTTCAGCAGCGCGGCACTGGTGGTGATCCTTATCCCGGGGCCGTTGTCGTTACTGATGATCAGCAACAGTTTGAACTACGGCCTGCGCCGCTCGTACCCCGCCTTTCTGGGTGGCGTGATTGCCTCGATTTGCCTGCTCAGCGCTTCGGCACTGGGGCTGGGGGCCCTGCTGCTGGCCTCGGAGCAGTTGTTCAGCGCGCTCAAGATCGTCGGTGCGCTGTACCTGTTCTACCTCGCCTGGCAAAGCTGGAAGCAATCGCGGCAACCGGCCACCGCCGTCAACGTACCGGCCGCCGCACCAAAACCGCGCTTCAGTGCCCTGTTTGGACGCGCGTTCGTACTGGGCGCCAGCAATCCGAAAGACATTCTGTTCTTTGCCGCATTTCTGCCGCAGTTTCTTGATCCCGATCAGCCTTTCCTGGCGCAGTTACTGGTGATGATTGCCACCTGGACCGTGCTGGACCTGCTCTGCAAGCTGGCCTACGGCCTGGGCGCACATGGCGCGGCGGGCTACCTGCGCAGCGGCAAGGGCCAGAGCTGGTTCAACCGTATCAGTGCCGGCCTGTTCGGCGTGGCGGGCACCGCGTCTTTGCTGAGCCGCTAAAGCCGGCAATAACACCTGTAGGGGCGAGCTTTTTAACAGCCCGCTCCTACAGGCTTGGCGCACATTGCGGGCAAAAAAAAGCCCGCAGTGCGAGCGGGCAAATAACCACATGCGCAGATCGAAAAACCTAGCTGCCGCGATACGTCGAATAGCTGTACGGCGAAATCAGTAGCGGCACATGGTAGTGATCCTGCTCGGCACTGATACCGAATCTGAGCACCACCACATCCAGAAATGCCGGCTCCGGCAACTGCACACCCCGTGCGCGGTAGTAGTCACCGGCACTGAACTGCAACTGATAAACCCCTGAACGGTAAGTGTCACCCTCCAGCAACGGTGCGTCGCAACGGCCATCGCTATTGGTCTGCGCCGTGGCGACCAGTTGCAGCTGCGAACCTTCCACCCGATACAGCTCGACCTTGATCGAACTGCCCGGACAACCGTGTGCGGCATCCAAAACGTGCGTAGTCAAACGTCCCATTGCGTGTGCGACCTCCCCGAACCGGTAAATAAAACTGGCGCTGCACCCTTTTGACCCGTCAAAAGATCCGGCGCAGCCAGGATTAAGACATTTATTAAAAAAATTGTACACAATTAAAAACGCAAATTAACCCAGGCCACAGCGCATAAGGCCTGGCCCCCCGTATTCCTTGAACACCGCTGCAGCCAAAGACTTTATATTCATAAGCTGACCAATCAGGCAAGTTTTTTGCAAGTACCTTTCCCGCACAAAGCATGGTAAAAATGCGCAAAAGCAGGGTTACAAACGTATTGCAAAGTTGTATACAATCAGACCATCACAGTGACGCCAGGTCTGGCCAATCGACTGTTAACTAAACAATAAGGAAGATTGAGTGAGCGCTGACTACCCACGCGACCTGATTGGTTACGGTCCCAACCCTCCGCATCCGCATTGGCCGGACAACGCCCGCATCGCCCTGTCTTTCGTACTCAACTACGAAGAAGGCGGCGAGCGCAACATCCTCCACGGCGACAAAGAATCAGAAGCCTTCCTCTCGGAAATGGTTTCGGCGCAGCCGCTGCAGGGCGAGCGCAACATGAGCATGGAGTCCCTGTACGAATACGGCAGCCGTGCCGGCGTATGGCGCGTGCTCAAGCTGTTTCGCGAATTCGATATCCCGCTCACGGTGTTCGCCGTGGCCATGGCGGCCCAACGTCACCCTGACGTAATCCGGGCCATGGTTGCCGCCGGACATGAGATATGCAGCCACGGTTATCGCTGGATCGACTACCAGTACATGGATGAAGCCCTCGAGCGCGAACACATGCTCGAAGCCATCCGCATCCTCACCGAAATCAGTGGCGAGCGTCCGCTGGGCTGGTACACCGGCCGCACCGGCCCCAATACCCGGCGGCTGGTGATGGAAGAAGGCGGCTTTCTGTATGACTCTGACACCTACGACGATGACCTGCCCTACTGGGAACCCAACAACCCCACCGGCAAGCCGCATCTGGTGATCCCTTACACCCTGGACACCAATGACATGCGCTTCACCCAGGTGCAGGGTTTCAACACCGGCGAGCAATTTTTCCAGTACCTCAAGGATGCTTTCGATGTGCTGTACGCCGAAGGCGCAGAGTCGCCGAAAATGCTATCGATCGGCCTGCATTGCCGCCTCATTGGCCGCCCTGCGCGTCTCGCCGCCCTCAAGCGCTTCCTTGAATACGCCAGGGGCCACGAACAGGTCTGGTTCACCCGCCGCGTGGACATCGCCCGGCACTGGCACGCCACCCACCCTTTTGTTGCAGAGACCGGCCAATGAGCACCTTCAAAACTCTCAAGCCTTCAACCCTGAGTCGTGAAGCGTTCGTGGCAGCCTTTGCCGATATTTACGAACACTCGCCCTGGGTCGCCGAAAAGGCTTACGACCTGGGTCTGGACAGCAGCGTCGACCAGATCGAAACCCTGCACCAGCGCATGAGTGACATTTTGTTGAGCGCCGATCACGCCAGTCAGCTGGCACTGATCAATGCTCACCCGGACCTGGCGGGCAAAGCTGCCGTACAGGGCCAACTGACCGAAGCCAGCACCCATGAACAGGCTGGCGCCGGTATTCACCAATGCACGGAAGAAGAGTTTCAGCGCTTCACCGAGCTGAACGAGGCCTATAAAGCCAAGTTCAAGTTTCCCTTCATCATGGCGGTAAAAGGCAGCGACCGGCACCAGATCCTCGCCGCGTTCGAGACCCGCATCCACAACCCGGCAGACGTCGAGTTCAAATGTGCGTTGGCGCAAATCAACAAAATAGCCCTGTTCCGATTACTCCAGCTCTAAGCCGAGCCGGCACCTGCCGGTCACGCATCTCCAGCCACTTATTTAAAGGCAGACCAGAAGAATGAAAGCTTACGCCGTACCTTTCGAGAAGTT
Organism: Pseudomonas sp. TMW22089; assembly: GCF_022496645.1. NCBI lineage: Bacteria > Pseudomonadati > Pseudomonadota > Gammaproteobacteria > Pseudomonadales > Pseudomonadaceae > Pseudomonas > Pseudomonas sp. TMW22089. The sequence continues at coordinate 94,244 of NZ_SCFG01000009.1, read as the reverse complement.
CGTCAACCTGGCCGATGCCCGTCTGGGCACCAAGATTATCTCGGTGACCGATGACTGGTTCGCTGACGCCAACCGCATGTTCCAGCCGACCCCGGCCGTATGGAAGGAGGGCGTTTTCGATGACAACGGCAAGTGGATGGACGGCTGGGAGTCCCGCCGCAAGCGCTTCGAAGGCTATGACAGCGCGGTGATCCGCCTGGGCGTACCCGGCTCGATCAAAGGCGTGGACATCGACACTTCATTCTTCACCGGCAACTTCCCGCCGTCTGCTTCCCTTGAAGCCTGCTTTCTGGCCCAGGGCGAGCCCAACGAAAACACCCAGTGGGTTGAAGTGCTGTCCGCGGTCGAACTGCAAGGCAACAGCCACCACTACCACGAAATCAGCAATGACCAGGCCTTCAGCCACTTGCGTTTCAACATCTACCCGGACGGCGGCGTAGCCCGTCTTCGCGTGTACGGCGTGCCGTTCCGTGACTGGTCGGCAGTGGGCGACAACGAACAGGTCGACCTTGCCGCAGCCCTGAACGGTGGCCGTGCCCTGGCCTGCTCCGACGAACACTTCGGCCGCATGAGCAACATCCTCAACCCGGGCCGCGGCATCAATATGGGCGACGGCTGGGAAACTGCACGCCGCCGTACCCCGGGTAACGACTGGGTGATCGTGGCGCTGGGGCATGCAGGCGAGATCGAAAAAATCATCGTCGACACCCTGCACTTCAAGGGCAACTACCCGGACACCTGCTCGATTCAGGGCGCGTTCGTCAAAGGCGGCACTGACAGCCAGATCGAAACCCAATCGCTGTTCTGGCGTGAACTGCTGCCTGCACAGAAGATGGAAATGCACGCCGAGCACAGCTTCAGCGAGCAGATCAAAGCCCTGGGCCCGATCACTCACATTCGCCTCAACCTGTTCCCGGACGGTGGTGTAAGCCGCCTGCGTATCCTGGGCAAGGTCGCTAAATAAGGAATAACCCCGTCGCCGGTCAACCGGCTCCCACAGGCATTTGCCAATGCGGGAGCCGGCTTGCCAGCGACAACAACAGATCCAACACCACAGAATCCGGAAAAGAAGACAGACCATGCGCACATTGCTGATTGAACCGCTGACCAAAGAAGCCTTCGCCCCCTTCGGTGACGTTATTGAAACCGACGGCAGCGACCACTTCATGATCAACAACGGTTCGACCATGCGCTTTCATCGTCTGGCCGAAGTCGAAACCGCGCAGCCGGAAGACAAGGCCATCATCAGCATTTTCCGCGCCGATGCGCAGGACATGCCGCTGACCGTGTGCATGCTGGAGCGCCATCCGTTGGGCAGTCAGGCTTTCATCCCGCTGCTCGGCAACCCCTTTCTGATCGTGGTCGCGCCACTTGGCGATGAACCTGTATCAGGCTTGGTCCGCGCCTTTGTCAGTAATGGCAGGCAGGGCATTAATTACCATCGCGGCGTTTGGCACCATCCGGTGCTGACGATCGAAAAGCGGGATGACTTCCTGGTGGTTGATCGCAGTGGCACAGGCAATAACTGCGATGAGCATTTCTTCAAAGAGGATGAGCGATTGATCCTCGCCCCCCACCAATAAGAGAAGGTCTGATCACTCACGCAAGAGTGACAGGCAAGAGGTAGAGACTGTGGAAGCACATCTGATGGAATGGCTGAATCTGAGCGTACGCTGGATTCATATGATTACCGGTGTGGCCTGGATCGGCGCGTCGTTTTATTTTGTCTGGCTGGAAAACAACCTCAACCGCAACAACCCAAAAGAGGGGCTGGCCGGCGACTTGTGGGCCATCCACGGCGGCGGCATTTACCACCTCGAAAAATACAAGCTGGCCCCCCCTACCATGCCGGACAACCTGCACTGGTTTAAATGGGAGGCCTATTTCACCTGGATGTCGGGCATCGCCCTGCTGTGCCTGGTGTTCTACTTCAACCCGGCACTTTACCTGATCGCTCCCGGCAGCAGCCTGGGCGGCCCGCAAGCGGTGGCCATCGGCATTGGTTCATTGATTGCCGGCTGGTTCATTTACGACTTTCTGTGCGATTCGGCTCTGGGCAAACGCCCGGCGCTGCTCGGCCTGATCCTGTTCGTACTGCTGGTAGCTGCCGCATTCGGCCTGAGCAAGGTGTTCAGCGGCCGAGGCGCCTATCTGCATGTGGGCGCCATTATCGGCACCATCATGGTCGGCAACGTGTTTCGCATCATCATGCCGGCCCAGCGGGCTCTGGTGGCCGCGATCAAGGAAGGCCGTACGCCCGATCCGGCCCTGCCGGCCAAAGGCCTGCTGCGTTCGCGTCACAACAACTACTTCACCTTGCCTGTGCTGTTCATCATGATCAGCAACCACTTCCCCAGCACCTACGGCAGTGCCTACAACTGGTTGATCCTGGCCGGGATTGCGGTGCTGGCAGTATTGGTACGCCATTACTTCAACACCCGCCATAACAGCCACAAATTTGCCTGGACCTTGCCGGTCGCGGCACTGGGCATGATCTGCCTGGCATACGTCACCGGCCCCAAGCCTGCACCAACCGCCCCCGAAGCGGCCAAGGTGATCAAGTATCAGCCCATCCCTGAAACCGCAGTCAGTGGCGCCAAACCCGCTACCGCGCCAGCGCCTGTCACTGCACCTGCTGCAGCGCCAGCACCGGTGGCCAGCGTCGATTTCGACAAGGTGCACGCCGTGATTCAGGAGCGCTGCGCGGTCTGTCATTCGGCCACACCCACCAGCCCGCTGTTCAGCGCGGCCCCCGGGGGCGTGATGCTCGACACCGCACAACAAATCCAGTTGATGGCACCGCGAATTCAGGCCCAGGCCGTCGCCAGCCAGATCATGCCGCTGGGCAACATCACCCAGATGACCCAACAGGAACGTGACCTTCTGGGCGCCTGGATCAACACCGGAGCCCGCACCAACTGACGCACACCTTCTGTGACCGCAGCCATGGCGCGGTCACAGAAACACACCACAAGCTCACAACAATAAAAATGAACGAGGTGTTGCATGTCCGAATTAACCGAACCACGCATACCCGCCATAACCGCTCCGCCTCCCCTGGCGCGGTTGCCGTTGTTGCAATTGATTCTGGTCGGCTTGCAGCATGTGCTGCTGATGTATGGCGGCGCCGTTGCCGTACCGCTGATTATCGGCCAGGCCGCGGGCCTTAGCCGCGAAGAGATCGCTTTCCTGATCAACGCCGACCTGCTGGTGGCCGGGATCGCAACCATCGTCCAGTCGATGGGCATCGGCCCCATGGGCATTCGCATGCCCGTGATGATGGGCGCCAGTTTCGCTGCAGTCGGCAGCATGGTGGCCATGGCCGGAATGCCGGGTATCGGCATGACCGGGATTTTCGGCGCAACCATTGCTGCCGGTTTTTTCGGGATGATCATCGCGCCCTTCATGTCCAGGGTGGTGCGCTTCTTCCCGCCGCTGGTGACCGGCACCGTGATCACCTCCATTGGCCTGTCACTGTTCCCCGTGGCAGTGAACTGGGCCGGTGGCGGCAGTGCCGCGGCACAGTTCGGCTCACCGATGTACCTGGCCATCGCCGCACTGGTGCTGGCCACCATCCTGCTGATCAACCGTTTCATGCGTGGCTTCTGGGTCAACATTTCGGTGCTGATCGGCATGGCCCTGGGTTATATATTGTCCGGCGCACTGGGCATGGTCGACCTCAACGGCATCGGTCTGGCGCCGTGGTTCCAGGTGGTCACCCCGCTGCACTTCGGCATGCCTGAATTCCATCTGGCACCGATCCTGTCCATGTGTCTGGTGGTGGTGATCATTTTTGTCGAGTCCACCGGGATGTTTCTGGCCCTGGGCAAAATTACCGGCCAGGAGGTAACCCCGCGCATGCTGCGCCGCGGCTTGCTGTGCGATGCCGGGGCTTCGTTCCTGGCCGGCTTCTTCAACACCTTTACCCACTCCTCCTTCGCCCAGAATATCGGTCTGGTGCAAATGACCGGCGTGCGTTGCCGCTCGGTAACCATCATGGCCGGGGTATTCCTGATTACCCTCAGCCTGCTGCCCAAGGCAGCCTATCTGGTGGCCTCGATTCCGCCAGCCGTACTGGGTGGCGCAGCCATCGCCATGTTCGGCATGGTGGCAGCCACGGGGATCAAGATCCTTCAGGAAGCGGACATTGCCGACCGACGCAATCAATTGCTGGTGGCGGTAAGTATCGGCATGGGCCTGATTCCGGTGGTACGGCCGGAGTTCTTCGCCCACCTGCCACTGTGGATGGGCCCCATCACCCACAGCGGCATTGCCATGGCCGCCGTCAGCGCGGTCAGCCTGAACCTGTTGTTCAATGTGCTGGGCGGCGCCGGTCGCGCCGCCATGAGCGGGCACGTGCATCAGCACTGATGCCCCATCTGCCTGTCTGTAGGAGCGAGCTTTTAACGCAGCAACGAAAAGCTCGCGAGCAAGCTCGCTCCTACAGTGCATCGGCGCATCGGTATTAAAAATAATAAAAAAGGGAATTACCCATGAACTGCAAACACTGGGGCATCACGCTCGCGGGTGGGTTTCTGGCTGCCGGTCAGGCCATGGCCGGTGATCTGTTTGTATGGCAAACCAACAGCCTGACGTATCTGTACGGCAAGAATTTCGCGATCAACCCTTCGATCCAGCAAACCCTCACCTTTGAACATGCCGATAAATGGAAATACGGCGACAACTTCCTGTTTGTCGACCGGATTTTCTACAACGGCAAAGCCGACCCCAACAAAGGTCCGCACACTTATTACGGCGAGTTCAGCCCGCGGCTGTCGTTCGGCAAGATATTCGAGCGGAAACTGGAGTTCGGTCCGGTCAAGGATGTATTGCTGGCCATGACTTACGAGTACGGCGAAGGCGACAGCGAGGCCTACCTGATCGGCCCGGGCTTTGACCTGGCGGTACCCGGGTTCAATTATTTCACCCTCAACTTCTATCGCCGTCACACCGAAGGGCCGCGTCCCGGCACCGGAACCTGGCAGATCACTCCGTCGTTTTCCTACACCCTGCCCTTGGGCCGCTCCAACCTGCTGATCGATGGCTACATGGACTGGGTGGTGGACAACGACCGCAACTCACGGGGCACTTACCACGCCAACCTGCACTTCAATCCGCAGATCAAGTACGACCTGGGCAAAGCCCTCAATCTGGGTGAAAAACAATTGTATGTCGGGATCGAATACAGTTACTGGAAGGACAAGTACGGCATCGATAGCAGCAGCCGTCTGGACACCAATCAGAACACTGCCAGCGCCCTGGTGAAAGTGCACTTCTAGATCAAGCCTCTGCGATGCCCTGTGATTGCCCGACATGCGCAATGACAGGGCACTTGAGTACCGGCCCCGGAGCCCGTATCCTGCGCGCCCGCTCACGGGTGAGCGTTGTTCAAAGCTGACTTCAAAGCCAACTTAATACAGTTAAACCAAGGGTTTACGGCCGCCTTAGCGCTCTATCCACTCAACTGTCAGACGACAGCCGAGGGATTTACGTTGGCCGCCAAACCGCCGTGGCCCGGCACTTGCTACAGGTATTAAAGTTGACCGAAAGGGCAAGTTTTAAACAGAGGAATCAAGGCGCCGGAACAGAGCGTTACGTTCTTATCAATGCAGAATTTTTAATTTTTGGAGCAACCGAATGAAGCGCATTCTGACCAGCCTGATGCTTGCGGGGAGCATGCTTGGCGGGGCACCGGCAGTTGCCGGCGACCTGCTGCAATGGCAAACCAACAGCCTGACTTACTTGTACGGCAAGGACTTCCAGGTCAACCCGAAAATTCAACAGACCCTGACCTTCGAGCACGCTGACAGCTGGAAGTACGGTGACAACTTTCTCTTCGTCGACCGTATTTTTTACAACGGTAAAAAAGATGGCAACGTAGGCCCGAACACTTACTACGGCGAGTTCACCCCGCGTTTGTCGATGGGCAAGATCTTCGACCAGAAGTTTGAGTTCGGTCCGATCAAAGACGTGCTGCTGGCCATGACTTACGAGTTCGGCGAAGGCGACACCGATGCCTACCTGATCGGTCCGGGTTTCGACCTGAACGTACCGGGCTTCGACTACTTCCAGCTGAACTTCTACCAGCGCTTCCCTGAAGGCAACCGTGCCGGCCGTGGCGTGTGGCAGATCACCCCGGTGTGGTCCTACACCCTGCCCCTGGGCAATTCCGATGTGCTGATCGACGGCTACATGGACTGGGTGGTCGACAACGACCAGAACTCGCGCGGCACCTACCACGCCAACCTGCACTTCAACCCGCAGATCAAATATGACCTGGGCAAGGCATTGAGCTGGGGCGCCAAGCAGTTGTACGTCGGTATTGAATACGACTACTGGAAAAACAAATACGGCATCGAAGACAGCGGCGCGTTCAAAACCAATCAGGACACTGCGAGCCTGCTGGTCAAGTACCACTTCTGATACCCGGGCCCCGGGCGCTTCACTGCGCCTGGGGCGCCAGCAGCAACCCGCGCAGCATCAGGTCCAGGCTGTCCAGAGACGCCGCCAGACGCTGTGGCGGGTTGTCGGCCCCGGCAATCCAGAACGACAGGTCCATCAAGCCACCCTGAATCAACCGTGCCAGGGCTTCGGGATCGGTGGCCTGAATCACCCGGGTGTCCATCAAGCCTTGCAGCATCGCCGCCATTGAAGCGCTGCAGTCCGACTGGCTGCTCTGCAGGTACTGCGACCCCAGCACCGACGGCGCATCGCGCAGCATGATCCGCTGCACCTCCACCTGCAGTGCCATTTCCAGAAACATCCGACAACGCCCTTTAAAACCGTCCCACGGGCTCGCCGCCCGCGCAAAGGCCTCTGCCAGCTGTACATCCAGCTCGGCATCGACTTGCTGAACCACGGCCTGCAACAACCCCTTCTTGTCGCCAAAATGGTGATACAGCGCACCCCGGGTCAGCCCCACCGAAGCAGTGAGTTCATCCATCGACGTCTGCGCATAACCGATCGAGCCAAACGCCTGACGCGCTGCATCGAGCAGCTTGCCACGGGTTTGTTCAATCATTTGTGACCGCACTTTGGGCGCCATGCCTGTCCCCCTAATTTCAGATACGTCGCGTATGTTAATTGACATACGCAGCGTATGCGTATATTTCTGCATACGCCGCGTATGTGACGCGGTCAGATGAATGCTTCGGAGCTTGTATGGCCAACCCTTATCGCGAGATTTTCAGCGCCCCCGGCACCAAGGCTTTCAGCGGTGCGGGCCTGCTCGCCCGCATGCCGATTTCCATGGTCGGGATCGGCATCATTACCATGCTGGCGCAACTGCGCGACTCCTACTGGCTGGCTGGTGCCGTGGCAGCAACCTTTGCCTTGTCCATGGCATTGCTGGCACCGCAGATCTCGCGTTGGGTCGATCAATACGGCCAGGGCCGAGTGCTGCCCGGCATTAGCGCCATCGGCGTGGGGGCGTTGCTGGCATTGCTGCTGTGCAGTCATTTCGCGGCGCCGGACTGGACTCTCTTCGTCTTCGCCGCGCTGGCCGGCTGCATTCCCAGCATGTCGGCGATGGTCCGCGCACGCTGGACCGAGTTGTTTCGCGGCTCGCCCAAACTGCATACCGCGTTCTCGTTCGAATCGGTACTCGATGAGGTGAGTTTTATTATTGGCCCGCCGATTTCCGTGGGGCTGAGCGTGGCGCTGTTTCCCCAGGCCGGCCCTCTGGCGGCCGCCATTTTCCTCGCGATCGGGGTCACTGCATTTGTACTGCAACGCAAAACCGAGCCACCCGTGCACCCGCGCAGCCCCGACAACAACGGCACCGTCCTGAGTCAGGGTGCAGTGATGATATTGCTCCTGGCATTGCTGGGGCTGGGGACGATTGTCGGCACCGTGGATGTGGTCAGTGTTGCCTTCGCCCAACAGCAAGGCCAACCCGCCGCCGCGAGTATTGTGCTGTCGGTGTACGCATTGGGATCGTGCATCGTCGGACTGGTGTTCGGCACGCTCAAGCTGAACATGCCGTTGCCCAAACTGTTCCTGCTGGGTGCGCTGGCCACCGCATTGACCATGGTGCCGCTGATGTGGGCCGACAGCATCGCCACCCTGGCCGGCGCCATGTTTGTCGCCGGGCTGTTCTTCGCCCCGACCCTGATTACCGCCATGGGCCTGGTGGAAAACATAGTGCCGCCGGCCAAGCTCACCGAAGGCCTGACCTGGATGATCACCGGCCTGGGCATGGGGGTTGCCCTGGGCGCCGTGCTTGGCGGCTGGGTCATTGATGCTTACGGTGCCCAGGCCGGGTTTGGCGTATCGCTGGCGGCGGGGAGCGTGATGCTGCTGGTTGCCGTACTGGGTTATCGCTTGTTGCAACGCAGCACCACGGTTCGTCCTAGCCTTTGATGGCGCGCCAGACCTTGCTCACGCCCGCCACCACGGCCAGCACCACCGCGCCGGCAACAATGCCGGCCACGGCATTGAGCAGGGTCGGGACTATGGCCGAGACCACACCCAGCCACTGGGCGCTGCTTGCAGCCACGCCTTCGATCCAGTGATGGGCCGCAGGTACGCCGTGGGTGAGGATGCCGCCACCGACCATAAACATGGCCGCGGTGCCGATCACCGACAGGCTTTTCATCATGTACGGCGCGGTACTCAACAAACCGCGGCCGAAACTGCGCTGGAAACCTGACCACACACCATCACCGGTTTTCTGGCTCAGGTACAGGCCGGCGTCATCCAGTTTGACGATGCCGCCCACCAGGCCATAAACCCCCACCGTCATCACGATGGCGATACCGCTGAGCACGACGACCTGCTGCAGCAACGGCGACTCGGACACGATTCCCAGGGTGATGGCGATAATTTCGGCCGACAGAATGAAGTCGGTGCGTATGGCCCCCTTGACCTTGTCTTTCTCGAAAGCCACCAGATCGACTTCTGCATCGGCCACCGCCTGTTGCAACGCCTGGTGCTTGCCCTGATCTTCGGCCTTGCTGTGCATAAACGGATGGGCGAGTTTTTCAAAACCCTCAAAACACAGGTAAGCACCGCCCAGCATCAACAGCGGCGTCACGGCCCACGGCGCAAACGCACTGATGGCCAGCGCCGCGGGCACCAGAATCAGCTTGTTGCGAAACGAGCCTTTGGCTACCGCCCACACCACCGGCAACTCCCGGTCGGCCCTTACGCCAGAGACCTGCTGCGCGTTGAGTGCAAGGTCATCCCCCAGCACCCCGGCGGTCTTTTTGGCGGCCACTTTGGTCATCAGCGCGACGTCATCAAGGACTGCGGCGATATCGTCGAGCAACACCAGTAAACTACTGCCTGCCATGGGCAAACTTCCCTTCCAGATTGAATGGTGCCAAGCATAGCGCGTGCCAGCCCTCAGGCTGCAATCTTGAGCAGCTCGCAAGCCCGGTGCTACCATGCCCGACCGCCCAACCAGGCAAGGAAATATCGGGTTTATGAGCAGTATCCGCGAGCGTAATAAAGAACTGATTTTGCGTGCCGCCAGCGAAGAGTTCGCTGACAAGGGTTTCGCCGCCAGCAAAACCAGCGACATCGCCGCCAAGGCAGGCTTGCCCAAGCCCAATGTCTACTACTACTTCAAATCCAAGGAGAACCTCTACCGCGAGGTCCTCGAAAGCATTATCGACCCTATTCTGCGCGCATCGACCCCGTTCAATGCCGACGGCGAACCCAATGCCGTGCTGAGCAATTACATACGTTCCAAAATCATGATTTCCCGCGACCTGCCCTTTGCTTCAAAAGTGTTCGCCAGCGAAATCATGCATGGCGCCCCGCACCTGAGCGAGCAGCAGGTGCAATTGTTGAACGTCCAGGCCAAACACAACATTGACTGCATCCAGACCTGGATCGACCGTGGCCAGATTGCGCCGATCGACCCCCATCACCTGATGTTCAGTATCTGGGCAGCGACCCAGACCTATGCCGACTTCGACTGGCAGATCTCGGCCATCACCGGCAAAGCCAAACTGCAAGACAGCGACTACGAAGCCGCGGCCCAGACCATCATCCGCCTGGTGCTCAAGGGCTGTGCACCGGACTGACCATCACCTGCCCCTGCCCCTGCCCCTGTAGGAGCGAGCTTGCCTCGCGAGCTTTTAAAACAGACGCGAGGCACCTGACTGACCACCCCTGCCCTCTGTAGGAGCGAGCTTGCCTCGCGAGCCTTTAAAACAGACGCGAGGCACAGGACTGACCACCCCCTGCCCCTGTAGGAGCGAGCTTGCCTCGCGAGCTTTTAAAACAGACGCGAGGCACAGGACTGCCCACCCCCTGCCCTCTGTAAGAACGAGCTGCCTCGCGAGCCTTTAAAACAGATCGCGAGACAAGCTCGCTCCTACAACAAGCGGCGAGCCAATAGCGGACTACACCGCCACCCCCGCATCCGCCCGCAAACCCTGGGCTTCTATCGCACTGATGGCGCATTGCTCGTCAATATCCGAGGTATCGCCGCTGATACCCATGGCGCCTATCACCTGCCCCTGAGCATCGCGAATCAGTACCCCGCCCGGCGCAGGCACCACGTCACTCTGGCCCATGCCGTTCAGCGCGGCGAAAAACGCCGGGCGCTGCTGTGCATCCAGCGCCAGCAAACGCGAGCCCTTACCCAGTGCAATCGCGCCCCAGGCCTTGCCAATGGCAATGCTGGGCCGTAGCAGGCTGGCGCCATCTTCGCGCTGCAGCGCCAACAAATGCCCGCCGCTGTCCAGCACCGCCACGGTCAATGGGGCGGCGCTTATCCGGCGCCCTGTGTTCAAGGCCTGTGCGGTCAGGTCTAAAGCGACTTTCAAGGTTAAAGCACTCATGGTTGCCGTCCTTATTTTGTTATTGGAAAGCCTTTCGCGCGCCTCTATGGGCGAACTCAATACAACCAATAGAACACAATAAATAATTTATTTGTATACAATTTTAAATGGAAAACCCTAAATCATTAGGCCTTGCGCCCTATTACAAGGGGGATCGGCTATTACAAACTGATTCTACAAAACCCATTGACCTGCGCACCGGAGCATGAATACACTCGCCAAACAGCCACTTGTATACAATTATAAAACGTAAGAGGCACAAAACGATGAGCAAAATGAGAGCAATCGAAGCCGCCGTTCTGGTGATGCGTCGCGAAGGTGTCGATACCGCATTCGGTATCCCGGGCGCCGCGATCAACCCGCTGTACTCTGCCCTGCAAAAGGTCGGCGGCATCGATCACGTCCTTGCTCGCCACGTCGAAGGCGCCTCGCATATGGCCGAGGGTTATACCCGCACCAAAGCCGGCAACATCGGCGTGTGCATCGGCACCTCCGGCCCCGCCGGGACCGACATGGTGACCGGCCTGTACAGCGCCTCTGCCGACTCGATCCCGATTCTGTGCATCACCGGCCAGGCCCCGCGTGCGCGGATGCATAAAGAAGACTTCCAGGCCGTGGACATCACCAGCATCGTCAAGCCCGTGACCAAGTGGGCAACCACGGTCATGGAGCCGGGCCAGGTGCCTTATGCCTTCCAGAAGGCCTTTTACGAAATGCGCTCCGGGCGTCCCGGACCGGTGCTGATCGACCTGCCGTTTGATGTGCAAATGGCAGAAATCGAATTCGATATCGACGCCTACGAACCGATGCCGCTGTCCAGGCCGACGGCGACCCGGATCCAGGCCGAGAAAGCCTTGCACCTGCTCAACCAGGCCGAGCGCCCGCTGCTGGTCAGTGGCGGTGGTGTGATCAACGCTGACGCCAGTGAACTGCTGGTGGAGTTTGCCGAGCTGACCGGGATCCCGGTCATTCCAACCCTGATGGGCTGGGGCACCATTGCCGACGATCACCCGCTGATGGTGGGCATGGTCGGCCTGCAAACCTCCCATCGCTACGGCAACGCCACCCTGCTAAAATCCGACCTGGTGCTGGGCATCGGCAACCGCTGGGCCAACCGCCACACCGGCTCGATCGATGTCTACACCGAAGGCCGCAAATTCATCCACGTCGACATTGAACCGACCCAGATTGGCCGGGTATTTACTCCCGACCTGGGCATCGTTTCCGACGCCGGCTCGGCGCTCAGGATGTTCCTTGAAGTAGCCCGGGAATGGAAAGCCGCCGGCATCCTGAAAAACCGCAGCGCCTGGCTACAAGACTGCCAGCAGCGCAAAGCCACCCTGCACCGCAAGACCCACTTCGACAACGTGCCGGTCAAACCGCAACGGGTGTACGAAGAGATGAACCAGGTGTTCGGCAAAGACACCTGCTACGTCAGCACCATCGGTTTGTCGCAGATTGCCGGTGCGCAATTCCTGCACGTTTACAAACCGCGCCACTGGATCAACTGCGGTCAGGCCGGCCCGCTGGGCTGGACCATTCCGGCAGCCCTGGGGGTGGTCAAGGCCGATCCGCAGCGTAATGTCGTGGCCCTGTCCGGCGACTACGACTTCCAGTTCATGATCGAAGAGCTGGCCGTCGGCGCACAGTTCAACTTGCCGTACATCCATGTGGTGGTGAACAACTCCTACCTGGGCTTGATTCGCCAGGCACAGCGCGGGTTTGAAATGGACTACTGCGTACAGCTGTCTTTCGATAACCTCAATGCTCCGGAGCTCAACGGCTATGGCGTCGACCACGTAGCCGTCGCCCAGGGCCTGGGCTGCAAGGCACTGCGGGTCTTCGAACCGAACGACATCCAGCCGGCACTGCGCAAGGCTCAAGAGCTGATCAAGGAGTTCCGCGTACCGGTGGTGGTGGAAATCATTCTGGAGCGTGTGACCAACATTTCGATGGGCACTGAAATCAACGCAGTCAATGAATTTGAAGACCTGGCGCTGGTAGGCAACGACGCGCCGACCGCCATTTCGATGCTTGACTGACTGACTGCGCCCCTCTCACTTCGGGGAGGGGCATCCCCTTTTCACAGGAGTTCACCATGCCGCGTTTTGCCGCCAACCTGTCCATGCTGTTCACCGAACAGGATTTCCTTGTCCGTTTTCAAGCGGCTGCCAATGCTGGTTTCCACGGCGTTGAATACCTGTTTCCTTACGACTACAGCTCCGCCGAGATCAAGGCCCAGCTCGACGCCAACAAACTGACCCAGGTGCTGTTCAACCTGCCGGCCGGTGACTGGGCCAAGGGCGAGCGCGGCATTGCCTGCCACCCGGACCGGGTTGAAGAATTTCGCGCGGGGGTCGATCTGGCCCTCGCTTATGCACAAGTCCTGGGCAACGACCAGATCAACTGCCTGGCCGGAATTCGCCCCCAGGGCGTGGCCGAGGCCGAGGTCGAAAAAACCCTGGTCAGCAACCTCAAGTACGCCGCCGACAAGCTTCAGGCGGCGGGGATCAGGCTGGTGATGGAGTCGATCAACACCCTCGACATTCCGGGCTTCTACCTGAACAACACCAAGCAGGCACTGGCCATTCAGGACAAGGTCGGCAGTGCCAACCTGTTCCTGCAATACGACATCTATCACATGCAAATCATGGAAGGGGATCTGGCCCGCACGATGCAGGCGCACCTGCCGCAGATCAACCACATCCAACTGGCCGACAACCCGGGGCGCCACGAACCCGGCACCGGCGAGATCAATTATCGCTTCCTGTTCGAGCACCTTGACCGTATTGGCTATCAAGGCTGGGTCGGCTGCGAATACAAGCCGCTGACCAGCACCGAAGCCGGTCTTGCGTGGCTCAAAACCCACAACGCGGTTTAAGCGCGACTACGGGTCTTTTGTGGGAGCCGGCTTGCCAGCGATTGGATCACCCGGCGAAAACGGAAACACCGCATCGCTGGCAAGCCAGCTCCCACGGACCTGCATCAGCTGCAAATAAAAACAAGAGGATTTGTCATGGCTAAAATCGGATTTATCGGCACCGGCATCATGGGCTCACCCATGGCCAGCAACCTGCAAAAGGCCGGGCACAGCCTGTTCCTGTCCACCCACCACGGTGCAGCTCCTGCCGATCTGGTGGCCGCTGGCGCGGTCGCCCTGGCCAGCCCGCAAGAAGTCGCCCAGGAGGCCGAGTTCATCATCGTCATGGTCCCGGACACCCCCCAGGTCGAGGACGTGCTGTTCCGCGAGGACGGCATCGCTGCCGGCCTGAGCCCGAACAAAGTGGTGATCGACATGAGCTCGATCTCCCCCACTGCGACCAAAGCCTTCGCCGCAAAGATCAACGCCAAAGGCGCGCAATACCTGGACGCACCGGTCTCCGGTGGTGAAGTCGGGGCCAAGGCAGGCACCTTGAGCATCATGGTCGGCGGCGACGAAAAGACCTTCGCCCGCGCCCTGTCCCTGCTCCAGAGCATGGGCAAAAACATCACCCTGGTCGGCGGCAACGGCGACGGTCAGACCGCCAAAGTGGCGAACCAGATCATCGTCGCCCTGAACATTCAGGCGGTGGCTGAAGCCTTGGTGTTTGCCGCCAAAAACGGCGCTGACCCGGCCAAGGTTCGTGAGGCCCTGATGGGCGGTTTTGCCTCTTCGAAAATCCTCGAAGTGCACGGCGAGCGCATGATCAAAGGCACTTTCGATCCGGGCTTCCGCATCAGCCTGCACCAGAAAGACCTCAACCTGGCGCTGGCCGGTGCCCGCGAGCTGGGGATCAACCTGCCCAACACCGCCAACGCACAACAAGTGTTCAGCACCTGCGCCGCCCTGGGTGGCAGCAACTGGGATCACTCGGCACTGATCAAGGGCCTGGAGCACATGGCCAACTTCTCGATCCGCGACAAATAAACCTGACGCTGACGAGGCACGAAGGCAGCGATGCGGGCCGCAGGACCGCGCTTGGCGGTTAGCAGTTAACCGCCAAGCGCTGACCACCAAGAGCTCGCAGCCTTCGCGCCTCGGCTGCGACTCCCCCCTCGCGTGCCACGGAACTCATCATGGGCTCAAACCAACTCAGTCCTGCATGCCCTGACTGGGCCACCGCTCTGTGCGCGGGGTTCAGTCAGATCTTCCTCCAGCGCCAGCCGCTGTGCGGGGTTTTGTGCTTGCTGGCAATTCTGGTCAGTGCCCCGGGCCTGCTCAGTGGCGCGTTGCTGGGAGGGATTGCCGGACTCTTGACTGCGCAACGCCGTGACTATCCCAAGGCCGAACGCCAGGCAGGCCTCTATAGCTACAACGGCATTCTGTTGGGCATGTTGCTGAGCCACCAACTGCAATGGTCGGCCCTGTTGCCGCTGCTGATCATCGCCAGTGCCGGCCTGAGTACCATGCTGATTCACCAGTGGCTCAAACGCGCGGCAGACGGGCAAAGCCTTTTGGCCTATACCGCGCCCTTTGTCGGGCTGGGCTGGATCCTGCTGCACCTGCACAACCCGCCGGCCCAACCCCTGAATCACGACCTGCCACTCAATGGCCTGACCCTGGGTCTGGCCGTGCTCAAAGGCATTGGCCAGGTCATGTTGCTGCAACACCCCGTGGCCGGGTTGCTGATTGCGCTCGGGCTGTGGCTGAGCAGTTGGCGGGCCGCAGGCTGGGCATTGGCGGGATCGCTGGCAGGTCTTTTATTCAGTCTGTATCAACAGGACACCAGTGCCGCGCTCAGCGGGCTCGGCGGCTACAACCCGGTGCTGGCCGCCCTGGCCCTGAGCCAGCAGCGACGTCGACCCTGGCTGCCATTGATCGGTATCGTCGTGACCCTGATCCTGACCCCCGGATTCATTGCCCTGGGGCTGCCCCTTTTAACCGCTCCATTTATTCTCGCCTGCTGGCTGGTGCATTCCAGTGTGCGGGTACTCAGACCCGCCGCGGCGAAATCCGAAGAGCAATGCAGGTTGCGCATTGAGCGTTAATCCTTGAACCTTCTGTCATTTAAGGCTCGAGCAACCTACATGAATAACAAGGATTGGCGTCAACGCCTGTACGTCATGGTCTTTCAGGCTGACACGCCTGCCGGGCGGCGCTTTGACACCACGCTGTTACTGATCATTCTGTGCAGCCTGGTGGTGGTGGTGCTCGACAGCATCAACAGCATTCACCGCGACTACGCCGATCTGCTGGCTTACATCGAGTGGGGTTTCACCTTTGTCTTTGCCGTGGAGTACGGCCTGCGCCTGTATTGCTCACCCAGGCCCCTGCGCTATGCCTTCAGCTTTTACGGGCTGGTGGACCTGCTGGCGATCGTACCCGGCATTCTGGCGATTTATTACAGTGACGCGCAGTACCTGCTGATCATCCGCATCATCCGCATGCTGCGCATCTTTCGGGTGCTCAAGCTGGTGCCGTACCTCAGCCAGGCCAACTACCTGCTCTCGGCCCTGCGGGGCAGCAAACAGAAAATCATCGTTTTCCTGGTCGGTGTATCGACCCTGGTGACCGTGTTCGGCACCTTGATGTATGTGGTTGAAGGCCCGGAGAACGGCTTTACCAGCATTCCTGTGAGCATCTATTGGGCCATCGTGACCCTGACCACTGTGGGTTACGGTGACATCGTGCCGCAAACCGTCCTCGGGCGAGTCATCTCGGCCATGGTCATGATCACGGGCTACTCGATTATCGCCGTGCCAACCGGTATTTTTACCGCCGAACTGGCCAACGCCATGCGCGGCGAGCAACTGCAGCACGACTGCCCGGCGTGCAAGAAACAACGTCACGAACAGTCCGCCTCATTCTGTTCACGCTGCGGCAATGCTCTATATGCTAAAAATGCATAACCAAAGTGCTTTTTAATCTTTTAAGACCTATGCGGCAGCGACTATAGTCGCTGGCAATTTGCCCCTATTGCTCCCTATAACAAGGAATGCGCAGTGAAAAAACTTTTTAGTGCCTCAATCCTGGCCGCTGGCCTGGCCCTCGGCAGCATTGCCCATGCAGCCACCCCGCCGCCATTGCTAAACGTGTCCTACGATGTGATGCGCGATTTCTACAAGGACTACAATGCCGCGTTCCAGAAACACTGGGAAGCCGAGCATGGCACCAAGCTCAATGTGCAAATGTCCTTTGGCGGTTCGAGCAAACAGGCCCGATCAGTGATTGATGGCCTGCCGGCTGACGTGATCACCATGAACATGGCCACCGACATCAATGCCCTGGCGGATAATGGCCAGCTGGTTCCGCAAAACTGGGTGACCCGCCTGCCGGACAACAGCGCGCCTTTCACTTCGGCCACCGTGTTTATTGTGCGCAAAGGCAACCCCAAAGCCCTGAAAGACTGGCCGGACCTGCTCAAGGATGGCGTGCAAGTGATAGTGCCAAACCCGAAAACCTCGGGTAACGGCCGCTACACCTTCCTTTCGGCCTGGGGCTATGTTCTGAAGAACGGCGGCGATGAAACCAAGGCCAAGGAGTTCGTCGGCAAACTGTTCAAGCAGGCTCCTGTACTGGACACCGGCGGCCGTGCAGCCACCACCACCTTTATGACCAACCAGATCGGCGACGTGCTGGTGACCTTCGAAAACGAAGCGGAAATGATCGCCCGCGAGTTCGGTCGCGACCAGTTCGAAGTGATCTACCCGAGCGTGTCGGCCGAAGCCGAGCCGCCAGTGACCGTAGTCGACAAGGTGGTGGACAAAAAAGGCACCCGCGCAACGGCCGAAGAATATCTGAAGTACCTGTGGTCCCCTGAAGGTCAGGAAATCGCCGCCAAAAACTACCTGCGTCCACGGGACCAGGCAATCCTGGCCAAGTACAACGACCGCTTCCCGAAAGTCGATTTCCTGTCGGTTGAGAAAACCTTCGGCGACTGGCGCGACGTGCAGAAAAAGTACTTCAACGACGGTGGCGTGTTCGACCAGATCTACAACGGTCAATAACCCCCACCCACGAGCTGGTCTGCAGGAGCGAACTAGTCTGTAGGAGCGAGCTTGCTCGCGAGCTTTTTCAACGCCACAACGAAGAGCTCGCTCCTGCAGGTTGGTTGGCAACCACCTCAAGGCTGTACAAAAACACAGTAAAAACAGTTGCCCTTCAGCCATTCTCTGCCATGCTGTGCACCTTCTGTGCGGCATGATGAATGAGTGGAGCTATGCGGCTGTTTCTGTGCGAAAAACCTTCCCAGGCCAAAGATATTGCGGCCGTGCTCGGTGCCAGCCGACGCGGTGATGGCTGCTGGGTGGGCCCCGCTGTCACCGTCACCTGGTGCATCGGTCACTTGCTCGAAACCGCCCCGCCCGATGCCTACGACGAGCGCTACAAGCGCTGGGTGCTGGCCGATCTGCCGATCATTCCCGAAAAGTGGAAAATGCGCGTCAAGCCCAAGACCGCCAGCCAGTTCAAGGCCGTCAAACGCCTGCTCGGCGAAGCCAGCGAACTGGTGATCGCCACCGACGCCGATCGCGAAGGTGAAATGATCGCCCGTGAACTGGTCGAGCACTGCCGCTATCGCGGGCCGATCCAGCGCCTGTGGCTGTCAGCCCTGGATGACGCGTCTATTCGCAAGGCCCTGGCCGCCCTCAAGCCGGGCAGCGAAACCTTTAACCTCTATCACTCGGCCCTGGGCCGCTCGCGGGCCGACTGGCTGATCGGGATGAACATGAGCCGCCTGTTCACCCTCCTCGGGCGCCAGTCCGGCTATCAGGGCGTACTGCCGGTGGGCCGGGTACAAACCCCCACCCTGCGACTGGTGGTCGACCGCGATCGCAGCATCAGCGACTTCGTACCCGTGGCTTACTGGGCCATCGACGTGCAGCTCAAACACGACGGGCAGTTGTTCATCGCTCAGTGGCGGGCCGATCCCGACACCTGCGACGAACAGGATCGCTGCCTCAATCAGGCCCATGCCCAGCAGGCGGCCGACGCCATCAACAGCGCCGGCAGTGCCCGGGTGAGCAAATTGCGCACCGAACGCATGCGGGAAGTCGCGCCACTGCCATTCGACCTCGGCACCCTGCAAGAAGTGTGTTCGAAAAAGCTCGGCCTCGGCGCCCAGGAAACCCTCGACATCGCCCAGGCGCTGTACGAAACCTACAAGGTGGTCACCTACCCACGCAGTGACTGCGGTTACCTGCCGCAAAGCCAGCACAGCGAAGCAGCATCGATTCTGGCAGCCCTGCAGCAGGCCGACCCGAGCCTGGCACCGCTGGCCGGACACCTCGACCCGCAACGCCGCTCCCGGGCCTGGAACGACGCCAAAGTCAGTGCTCACCACGGCATCATTCCTACGGCAGCGGCGAAAAACCTGGAACGCCTGACGGGCAAACACCGTGCGGTGTATACCCTGATTCGCGCACGCTATCTGGCGCAATTCCTGCCCAACCACGAATACGATCGCACCCAGGCCGACTTCGATTGCGCCGGCCAGGCCCTGCGCGCCGTGGGCAAACAAATTGTCGAAGCCGGCTGGAAACGCGCCCTGCCCGAGGCCCTGGCTCCGGCCAGGGGTCGCGAAGCTGCGGCCCCGCAACCATTGCCGATTTTGCGCGAGGGTCTGGACTGCGCCATTGCCAACGTCCACCTCAAAGACCTGTGGACCCAGCCACCCAAGCCTTTCACCGAAGGCGACCTGATCAAGGCAATGAAAAACGTCGCCAAACTGGTGCAGGACCCGCTGTTGAAACAAAAGCTCAAGGACACCACCGGCATCGGCACCGAGGCCACCCGCGCCGGGATCATTCAGGGGCTGCTGGATCGTGGCTACCTGATCAAAAACGGCAAGGCCCTGGCCGCCACTGCGCCGGCCTTCAGCCTGATCGATGCGGTGCCCCGCGCCATCGCCGACCCCGGCACCACTGCCATCTGGGAACAAGCGCTGGACATGGTGCAAAGCGGTGAAATGACCCTGGAGACCTTCGTCGCCAAACAGGCGGCGTGGATGAGCAAACACATCGCCCGCTGCAGTGGCATGACCATGACCATCAGCGGCCCGGCCAGCCCGGCGGGCATGGCGCCGGCGTGGAAGAAAAAACGTAAGGCAGCGCCCGCCAGGGCAAAGCCAAAGCGGGCGGTGAAAGCTAAAAGCACTTGAGCCGGCGGCTGCCGGTCAAAGCGTCAGCGAGCCGTTGATGCAGGTCACTGCGGCACCGCCGACCCAGATATCGGCGCCGACTTTCTCAATCGATACCCGCCCTTCCCGGCCCATGGCCGTGCCCTGGCTGGCCACATAGCGCGACGGAGCAATACCCTCGCCAATCAACCATTGCGCCAGCCCGGCATTCAGGCTGCCGGTCACCGGATCTTCCGACATGCCGTCACCGGCAACGAAGGCACGGACTTCAAATTGCGCTTCAGTGCCGTCGCGCTCGGGGTTCCACGGGGCGACTACGCCGACCACCCGATTATGCAACTGTGAAAAGTCCGGCTTCAGCGCCAGCACCTGTTCGCGATCGCGCAGCAGCAACCCCAGCCAGCCGGGACCATTGTCGATCCAGCGGGCCTGCACCACCGCCCGGGTGTCGATCCCCAGGCCACGGCAGATGCGCTGCAGCAGGTCGTCATCCAGGGCTTCGTCGCGCAGCAGAGGCGGTGCAGTGAAAGCCAGCTGTCCATTCTGGCGACGAACCCGGATCAGGCCCACGGCGCATTCCTGGATGATTTCTTCACCCCGCGGCTTGCCACCTGCTTCCAGCCAGGCATGGCAACTGCCCAACGTCGGGTGCCCGGCAAAGGGCAGCTCCCTGAGGGTGGTGAAAATCCGCAGGCGGTAATCTGCTTCCGGGTTTTGCGGTTTGAGGACGAAAGTGGTTTCACTGAGGTTGGTCCAGCGCGCAAAGTCGGCCATTTGCTGATCGCTCAGACTGTCCGCGTTCAACACCACCGCCACCGGGTTGCCTTTGAGGGCAACCGTGCTGAAAACATCCACTTGTTTGAATTCAAATTGGCTCACTGCGACCTCCTGTTTTCGAATAAATCGCAGCCTACCATGGCCCCCGTACTGTAGGAGCGGGCTTGCCCGCGAGCTTTTACAACGCAGCAACAAAAAGCTCGCGAGCAAGCTCGCTCCTACAGGGTCAATGGCAAACCGGTATCATCGCTGCAGATTTAACTCAGGAGCACAGCATGACTGCACGTACCTTCCTCATCACTGGTGCCAGCAAAGGTATCGGTCGCGCCCTGGCAACCTGGCTGGCGCAAGCCGGGCATACCGTGGTGGGCATCGCCCGCAATGCCGATGACCCGAGCTTTCCCGGCACGCTGGTGGCGCTGGATCTGGCCGACCGCGAACGTAGCGCCCAGGTGCTCGGGGAACTCAGCGAACGCTTTGCGTTTGACGGGCTGGTGAATAACGTAGGGCTGGTTCGCCCTCAAGCACTGGGTGAGATCGATCTGGATGCGTTTGATGACGTAATGCGGGTCAACCTGCACTCGGCGCTGCAAGCCACCCAGGCTTTGCTGCCGGGGATGCAGGCACGGGGCTGGGGCCGGATTGTCAATATTTCCAGCCTGACGGTGCTGGGCATCGCTCAACGCACCGCCTATGCCGCGGCCAAAGCTGCACTGGTCAGCTTCACCCGTTCGTGGGCACTGGAGCTGGCGCAAAGCGGGATCACCGTGAACGCCGTGGCCCCGGGCCCTACCGAAACCGAACTGTTCCGTGCCAATAACCCGCCGGGTTCGGCAGGCGAAGCCCGCTATCTGGCCGGAGTGCCGATGGCACGTCTGGGACAACCCGAGGAAATTGCCTCGGCAATTGCCTTCCTGCTCTCGGAGAACAGCGGCTTCATCACCGGCCAGACCCTGTTTGTCGACGGCGGTGCCTCGGTAGGCAAGGCCGCGTTTTAATGCGCATGCGGGCAAGCGCACGGCACTTGCCCGCACCACGGAACGATTTACACCAGGTCGGTACCGTCACGTCTGGCCTTGCGCATATCGCGGTACACGCTGACGCACAGGGTGATCATCACGCCCGCCGCTATCACCGGCCAGATCATTACATAAAGGGTTAACGCGTAGCTGGACATGGGGAATCTCCTTGTTCAATTGCAGGTTTATCCGAGGTTTCGGGCACAGGGTTGTAGTGGAAGGCCACCACACGCTCATTGATGCAGTCGAAATCAAAGTTTTCGTTGGACAGCAAACTCACCAGTACACAGACCACGGTGCTGATGCCGTAGGCAGTGAGTGAACTGAGCAAAACCGGGTAGTCGCGCAAGAAGCCAAAGGCAAAGGGTGCAAGCACCAGAAACGCCAAGCCGCCCAAGGTGAATCCGACCTTGCGCCCGAAGAAACCAAAGGCCATCAAACCTATGACTACCCCGCCACCGACCGATGCAAAGAGTTCGAAGAACAGGGCCACCACTCCCTGCAGTTCCAGCAGTTCGAAGCGCGCCACCAGAAACATGACAAAACCGGCAATGGCCGCACTGGTGAAGGCGGCATTGGTGATGCGCCCCCAGTACAGGCTGGCGATTACCGGGAACACGATGGCTCCCCACAGTGCGCCGACAAAAATCAGCATGGTCAGGATGTCCAGCTTGAGACTGGCGAAAACCACCGCGAGCATCGTCGCCACCACCATGGTCATGCGCCCGACGAACAACATGGTTTTAGGATTGGGTTTGCCCTTGGCCATATTTTTGCCATAGACGTCGGTCATCACCAGTGCCGACAACGCCGACAGATCCGAATCGGCAGTGGACGACAGCGAGCCAATCACCATGATGAAAAACAGCCCGACCGCAAAAGGTGGCAAGTAGGTCGAGGCCATCTGCGGGATCAGGTTGTTAAGGTCGCCGTCCACCGGTTGCACACCGGCCAGCAAAGCCAGAAAACCCAGCATGCCAAGGCCGATCACGATCGAGGCATAGCCGATGGTAGCCGTGACAAAGGTCGATTTCATCAGGTCTTCACGCACCGCGAACAGCCGCTGGGCGATGGTCTGGTTACCAATGGCATACGCCAGCACCGCGACAAAATAGGGGGCGCCCTGCTCCAGAATCGCGGTTTTCGAGTAAAAACTCGCTTGTTCGGCAGAAATATTCGGCATGCCCCGGGCAAATAATTCCGGGCCGCCGAGCTGGAAGAAAATAATCGGAATAATCACCACGGCCGCGAAGATCATGGCGATCAACTGACCGAAATCCGTCAGCACCGAAGAGCGAAAACCCGACCAGATGGTGTAGCCCAGAATCCCGAAGCCTGCGATCAAGACCCCGTGGATAAAGCTCAAGGGCGAGAGTACCGCCACCAGCGCCCCGGCGGCGGTGAAGTTGACCATCAGGCTGATCATGCTCCCGACAATATTGGAGCCCGCCAGAATCATCTGGCTGGAGCGCCCGTGCCGGGCATGCATGATTTCCGCCAGGGTATGGGCCTTGGGTGCCAGCTCGCGAAAACGCCGGCCGAAGGGGTAGATAAACAGAATCATCAGCGCGCCCCAGAAGCCGTAATGCAGCGCCCCCGAAAGACCGAACTTGTAGCCTGAGCTGGCAGCGGCATAGAACGAGGCCGCCCAGATCCAGGTGGCGGTCATGCTGGCAGCCGCCATGCCGAAACCAATGGAATTATTGGAGACCATATAACCGTCGACGTTTTCGTCCTTGCGCCCGACGCGCAACGACACCAGAAAGGTCAGGCCATAGAAACAGAACAGAAGCAGCAACACGGTGGGGGTGGAAAGTTGAAACATTCCTTTCTCCTTTTTATGTGCGCCACAGTCGTCACAGTCGCAACGAAAGGCCGATAAAGGCAGGCGCAAAACAACCCGGGTTTCCTGACAGGCAGGCAGCGACGGACAGCGGTCCGCTGGGTTGTTTTCATGAAGGCTGACAAGGGACGGGACGCAAAGGGCGACCCAGGTCCAAAGGTAAAGCGTGCGCCAGCACGTTGAACCCTGTGCTTGCAGCAATGGCCGGCAAGAGCCGGAAGATGAGTCGGTATCCAAGGCACAAGGCCTGACACCGACAGCCGGGAATTATAACAGGCTTGGGGCGGGGATTGCCGGTTGCAGTCCCATAAACAAAAACGGCGACCCGAGGGCCGCCGTTACTACATCACTTGAACTGCCGGCTCAACCCCGGCGGAACACCGCTGGTGTCGGTCTCTTCCCACGGGCCATTGGGGCTGACTGCCCGGCTCCAGCCATTGTCCCAACGGTAGTAGGCACGCTGGCGATAGAAGATGTTGGTCTGGTCATCCAGCACATAGACCCCCATGCGCGCATCCCAATGGCTCGGGCCACCGGGTGGCGGCGCGAAGGTGGCCGAGGTCCGCGGCAGCGGCTTGGGCGGCTTGGGGATGGGCATGTCCGGCAACGGCTGACCCGAAGGCTGCGGCGCCGGTTGCGGAGCGGGCGTCGATGGCGCCGAGGGTTCATAGGGCTGATGAACCGCACAGGCACTGAGGCCTAAAACCAGACTGAGCACAGTGATGCGTACAAGGACGGCCATGGATAATTCTCTTGTCATTGATTGCCCTGCAGGAGCGAGCTTTTCGTTGCCGCTTTGAAAAAGCTCGCTCCTGGGGGTTCCCGGTTATTTGTCCGGACTGTCGATGGTCAGCTGTTGCAGCTGCGTGGTGCTGCTGGACAGCGGTTTGCCCCGCCCTATCCACTCGCCGGCTGTTGGCTGGCCGGCGCGGGAGATGCGTGCCATGAGTTGGACTTCAGGAAAGTTGGACAGTTTCAATTGCGGCATCATTGCGTCGACATCACCCAGTTCAACGGTGATCGGCAGGTCGGCCACGGTCACGCGCTTGACCGCCAGGGGTGCCGGCGGGCCTGAGACTGCACGGGCGAAGATGAAGACGCTGTCACCCGGCAGGACCTGGGCCTTGACTGCATCAGCCAGATCGACACTGACCTTGATCGAAGCCCGGGCCTTGGCCGCAGGGGCCTCTTCGACTTTGCCACCACTGGCCAGCAACTGCTGACGAGCACGTTCGATGCCGCCTTCCAGCGCTTCACGGGACTTGTCACCCTGGGGCAGTTCGTTGAGCAGCCGCTGCCAATAGGTGATGGCTTCCTGATAACGCTTGCCTTCAAAGGCGGCGATACCCAGCAGACCGAGGCTGGTGACTTCTTTCGGATCGGCCTTCAGGGCTTCATCGGTCAGCGCCTGGGTCTTGTCGCTCCACTGTTTGTCATCGGCAAAGTACTGCGCCTGGGCCCATTGCCCCAACAACTCCGGCTGACGGCCGGCCAGGGCCACGGTGCGCTCAAACACTTTGGCGGCGTCGGCCGGGCGGTTTTGCGCCATATAGGCACGCCCCAGGAAATACAGGCCTTCGGCCGAGTCCGGCTGCGCTGCCGCAGCACGCTCCAGGCGCGCGACCATCTCTTCAAGGGATTGCGGCGGTTGCGAGAATTCGCGGGTCAGCTCGACTTTATCGCTGGAGCCATAGTGCAGGTACAGGCCCAGACCCAATACCGGAACCATGATCGCTGCCAGCAGTGGCAAGGCTTTGCCCAGGCTGGAAACCCGCGCCGGGGCCACGCCTTCAGTGTCTGCCAGCAATTCCCGGGCGGCTTCGGCACGCCCGGCTTCCAGCTGCCCGGCGTTCAATACGCCCTCTTCAAGCTGCTGCTGCAATTCAGCCAGACGCTCCTGATACAACGCTACGTTGAGCGCGGTACGGTCTTCTTCACGCTGGGCACGACGCCCGCGCAGTACCGGAATCAATAAAAAACTGAGGGCAATGAGTAGCAGCAAGCCTGCTGCGAGCCAGAAATCAATCATCTTTGGTTTTATCCAGCAAAGTGTCGAGGCGCTGACGCTCTTCGACAGAAAGTGTGTCCGAGCCTGCAGCCTGCGGGGCTCGACGACGGCGACCGACAATCACCCCGATCAGCACCAGGCCACCGAGCAGCAAGGCGAACGGGCCAAACCAGAGCACTGCGGTCTTGCTGGTCAGGGCCGGCTTGTAGAGCACGAAATCACCGTAGCGCGCGACCATGAAGTCGAGGATTTGCTGGTTGTCCTTGCCCTCGCCCAGCATGCGGTAGATCTCGCGCCGCAGGTCGGTGGCGATCGGTGCATTGGAATCGGCAATGTCCTGATTCTGACACTTGGGGCAACGCAGTTCCTGGGTCAGCTCGCGAAAACGCGCGCGTTCGGCATCATTGGCAAACTCATAGGTGTCGATGGCCCCCTGGGCCACGCCGCTCAGGGCCAGGCCCAGGGCAGCTGCCGCTAACCAGCGCTTCATGGCTTGGCCTCGTCAACCAGCGCCTGATAGCGGCTGGCCAGTTGTTCGCGCCAAACGGTTTCATCGATCACACCGACAAACTTGTGGCGAATGATGCCCTTGCTGTCGATCAGGAAGGTCTCGGGCGCACCGTACACCCCGAGGTTCAGGCCCAGCGAGCCGTCTGCATCGTTGATGTCCAGCTGGTAGGGATTGTGAAAGTCCTTGAGCCATTTTTTGGCGTCGGCATTCACGTCCTTGTAGTTGACGCCGTAAATCACCACACCCTGCTCGGCCAGTTTGGTCAGCACCGGGTGCTCGACCCGGCACGAAATGCACCAGGTGGCCCACACGTTGACCAGCGCCGGCTTGCCCTTGAGGTCGGCCTCGGTCAGGGTCTTGTCACCCTCGACCGCTGGCAGGCTGAAGGCCGGGAACGGTTTGTCGATCATTGCCGAGGGCAATTCGGTGGGGTCCAGGTACAGGCCTCTGTAGAGAAACCACGCCATGCCCAGAAATACGGCCAGCGGAACCAGCATCAACCAGCGCTTCATACGGTGGCTCCTGTCATGCCCAATGCTTCACGCACGCGGCTTTTAACCTTGACCCGATAACGCCGGTCCATCGCTGCCAGCAAACCGCCAAAGCCTGTGAGCAGGCCGCCGAACCAGATCCAGCGCACGAACGGTTTGACATGCACCCGTACGGCCCAGGCACCGTTATCCAGCGGTTCACCCAGTGCTACATAGAGGTCACGGGTAAAGCCGGCATCGATCCCGGCTTCGGTCATCATCGAGTTCTGCACCGTGTACAAACGTTTTTCCGGGTGCAGCACGCTGACTTCCTTGCCGTTACGGATCACCCGTACCGTGCCTTTGTCCGATGTGAAGTTGGGGCCCTGGTAATGCTTGGCACCTTCAAAAATGAAGTGATAACCACCCAGTTCCATGGACTCGCCCGGCGCCAGACGCAAGTCGCGCTCGGCACTGTTCTGGCTCGACAACACCACGCCCAGCGCGCAGACCGCAATCCCCAGGTGGGCGATCTGCATGCCCCAGTAGCTGCGGGTCAGGCTGCGCATGCCTTTGATCAGGCCTTTGTGACGGGTTTTGTCGCCAATGTCGCGCACCCCGGCCAGCAACACCCAGGCCGCCAGCATAAAGGTGGTGATCACCGCCCAGTTGAAGTCGCCATAGGCTACGCCGGCAATCGCCGCCAGCGCCGCACTGCCCAGCAGAACCGGGGTCAGCATGCTCAGCAGCCATTTGACCGGAGTGTCTTTCCAGCGCACCAGCATGCCGACGGCCATTACCACCATCAGCAAGCCCATCAGTGGAATGAACATGGCGTTGAAGTACGGCGGGCCGACCGACATCTTGGCGCCACTGATGGCATCCAGAATCAGCGGATACAAGGTGCCCAGCAGAATCATCGAAGCGGCCACCACCAGCACCAGGTTGTTGCCCAGCAGCAAGGTTTCGCGGGACCACAGCTTGAAGCTGACGTGGCTCTTGACCACCGGTGCACGCAACGCAAACAGGGTCAGCGAACCGCCTACGACAAACAGCAGGAAAATCAGGATGAACACCCCGCGCTCGGGGTCGGAGGCAAACGCGTGGACCGACGTCAGCACGCCGGAACGCACCAGGAAGGTCCCCAGCAGGCTCAACGAAAAGGCGGCAATCGCCAGCAACACGGTCCAGCTTTTGAACACTCCGCGTTTTTCGGTCACGGCCAGCGAGTGAATCAGCGCAGTGCCCACCAGCCATGGCATGAACGAGGCGTTTTCTACCGGGTCCCAGAACCACCAGCCGCCCCAGCCAAGCTCGTAATACGCCCACCACGAACCCAGGGTGATACCGATACCGAGAAAGGCCCAGGCAACGATGGTCCACGGACGCGACCAGCGGGCCCAGGCAGCATCCAGCCGACCGCCGAGCAAGGCGGCAATGGCGAAGGCAAAGGCCACCGAGAAACCGACATAGCCCATGTACAGCATCGGCGGGTGAACGATCAGACCGATGTCCTGCAGCAGCGGGTTAAGGTCATTGCCGTTTGCAGGAATTTGCGGAAGCAGACGTACGAACGGATTCGAAGTCATGATCAGAAACAGCAGGAAGCCGATACTGATCATGCCCATGATCGCCAGCACCCGGGCCAGCATCACTTGCGGCAACTGGCGCGAGAAGATCGACACGGCGAAGGTCCAGCCCCCCAGAATCATCGCCCACAACAGCAGCGAACCTTCGTGGGCGCCCCACACGGCGCTGAACTTGTAGTACCAGGGCAGCGCGCTGTTGGAGTTGCTCGCCACGTACGCCACCGAGAAATCATCACTCATAAAGGCGTAGGTCAGGCAACCGAACGAAAACAGCAGGAAGGCAAACTGGCCCCAGGCGGCAGGTTGCGCCAGGCTCATCCACAACTTGTCGCCGCGCCAGGCACCCAGCAGCGGCACGATGGCCTGCACGATGGCAAAGCACAGGGCCAGAATCATGGCCAGCTGGCCCAATTCAGGAACAAACAGTCCAAACGTCATTACTTAACCCTCTTTAGCCGGTACAGGCGCGGACTGGCCACTTTCATTCAACGCTTTGGTCACTTCGGGCGGCATGTATTTTTCGTCGTGCTTGGCCAGCACTTCATCAGCCACCACCACACCCTGGGCGTTGAGCTTGCCCAGCGCGACGATGCCCTGCCCCTCACGGAACAGATCCGGGAGGATGCCGCGATAAGCGATGGTTACGGACTTGTTGAAATCGGTGACCACGAACTGCACGTCCAGCGAGTCGCCAGAGCGTTTCAGCGAACCGGCTTGCACCATGCCGCCGGCACGAATGCGGGTGTCCAGCGGGGCTTCGCCATTGGCGATCTGGGTCGGGGTGTAGAACAGGTTGATGTTCTGCTGCAGGGCACTCAAGGCCAGGGCAACGGCAATGCCTACCCCCACCAGAATTGCCAGGATGATGATCAAACGTTTTTTGCGCAGCGGATTCACTTCGAGTTCTCCCGGCGCAAACGACGCGCCTCTTGTTGCAGATAACGCCGGCGCGCCACAATCGGCAGCGCTACGTTCAACCCCAGCACTGCCAGGCAAATGCCATAGGCCGACCAGACATATACCGCGTGATGGCCCATGGCGATAAAGTCGCCGAAAGACGCAAAGCTCATCGTCCACCCTCCAGCGCTTTCAATACCAGGGCCTTGACCCAGCTACTGCGGGCCTCGCGTTTGAGTACTTCGAGGCGCATGCGCAACAACAGCACGGCGCCAAAGAAGCAATAAAAACCCAGCACCGTCAGCAGCAATGGCAACCACATTTCCATCGGCATGGCCGGTTTTTCGGTCAGGGTGAAGGTCGCGCCCTGATGCAGGGTGTTCCACCACTCGACCGAGTATTTGATGATCGGGATATTGATCACGCCGACAATCGCCAATACCGCGCAGGCCTTGGCCGCGCTGTCGCGATTGGTGATGGCATTGCCCAGGGCAATGAGGCCGAAGTACAGAAACAGCAGGATCAGCATCGAGGTCAGGCGAGCATCCCACACCCACCACGAGCCCCAGGTCGGCTTGCCCCAGATCGCACCGGTGAGCAGCGCCACGGCGGTCATCCAGGCACCGATGGGCGCTGCGCACTGCAGGGCCACGTCGGCGATTTTCATCTTCCAGACCAGGCCAACCACGCCGCACACCGCCAGCATCACATAACAGGACTGGGCCAGCATCGCCGCCGGCACATGGATATAAATGATCCGGAAGCTATTGCCCTGCTGGTAGTCGGGCGGCGCAAATGCCAGGCCCCAGACTACCCCGCAGGTAATCAGCAGCGCTGCCGCAATGCTTAACCAGGGCAGCAGACGCCCGCTGATGGCATAGAACCATTTGGGCGAGCCGAGTTTGTGAAACCAAGTCCAGTTCATCACGCTGTTTCCATCACGGTGCTTTGCCACGCCCGAGGGTCGTTGACAAAGCCAGGGTCTTTACTGGCCCCATGGGGCCAGACCTCATTATTCGCCGACGCTGATTTTCAGGCCGGCGGCTATAGCAAAAGGTGTCAGGGTTACTGCCAGGGCGGTCAGGCTTGCAAGCCAAAGCAGATAACCCGTCGCAGGCATGCCTTGCAAGGCCGCCTGCAACGCGCCGCTGCCAAGAATCAGCACCGGGATATATAAAGGCAGAATCAGCAGGGCCAGCAGCAGGCCACCCCGTTTGAGGCCCACGGTCAGCGCCGCGCCAACAGCGCCGAGCAGACTCAAGACCGGCGTACCCAGCAACAACGACAGCAGCAAGACCGGCAGGCAGGCCCCCGGCAACCCCAGCATCAAGGCCAGCAGCGGCGACAGGATGACCAGGGCCAGACCGGAAAACGCCCAGTGTGCCAGCACTTTGGCCAATACCAGTAGAGGCAGGGGGTGCGACGAAAGGACCCACTGTTCCAGTGATCCGTCCTCGAAATCACTGCGGAAAAGCCCGTCCAGCGAGAGCAAAACCGATAACAGGGCAGCTACCCAGAGCAGCCCCGGAGACAAGGTTTGTAACAACTGAGTCTCGGGTCCGACTGCCAACGGGAACATGGCGATCACAATTGCGAAGAACACCAGAGGGTTGGCCAGTTCCGCCGGACGGCGAAACAGCAAACGCGCTTCACGTGCCACCAAGGTTGCGAACACACTCATACAGCCCAATGCCCCAGGTCGATATCGCGGTAACCGGCCGGCATCCGGGTCAAGTTGTGGTGAGTGGTCAGTACCACCATGCCACCGCGTTCGCAGTGACTCGCCAGGTGCTCTTCGAGCTGGGCCACACCCTGTTTATCGAGCGCGGTAAACGGCTCATCGAGAATCCACAACGGCGGGCTGTCCAGATGCAGCCGCGCCAGAGCCACACGCCGCTGCTGACCTGCGGACAAGGTGTGGCACGGTACATCTTCAAAACCCTTGAGCCCCACTGCAGCCAGCGCTGCCCAGATAGCGTCACGGGTGGCCGGGCGATGCAAGGCGCAGAGCCAGGCCAGGTTCTCTTCCGCGGTGAGCAAATCCTTGATACCGGCAGCATGGCCGATCCAGAGCAGATTACCGGCCAGTTGCGTTCGCTGACTGCTCAACGGCAGGCCATTGAGCCGGACTTCACCCGCCGTCGGCTGCATCAGGCCTGCCAACAAACGCAACAGGCTGGTCTTGCCGCTGCCGTTGGGCCCGCTGATTTGTAACATGTCGCCGCTGGCGAGTCGCAATTCGAGATTCTCGAACAGCATCCGCCAGTCGCGCTCACAGGCGAGTGCTACGGCTTCTAAAAGAGGGCTGGTCACGTAATTGAGGCCTTCAC
This sequence comes from Pseudomonas sp. TMW22089, assembly GCF_022496645.1. Lineage (NCBI taxonomy): Bacteria > Pseudomonadati > Pseudomonadota > Gammaproteobacteria > Pseudomonadales > Pseudomonadaceae > Pseudomonas > Pseudomonas sp. TMW22089. The sequence goes on along the minus strand of NZ_SCFG01000009.1, from coordinate 62,951 downwards.
GGTTCAAGTCGGCTGAGGCGCGGCCGTTAAAATGATGCAGGATAAATGCTTTGGCGACCTGTTTCAGAGAGCTGGGTCAAACAATAGCGATGTTTTCACCCGCTCTGAACGACGGGGCAGCATTATACATGCCATGCCCTACTCTAAATGAGCCAATTTCGACAGGCTGTTACGATGAAAGGCGACATGACAATTCCACCCGTCCTGCCCGCTGCGCCGACCGCCGTACGTCCTGGCATTACGGGCGGTGAAACGCTCAAATTGCTGCAGCCTCTCCCGGGCCTGATCGGCCCCGGCCAAAGTGCACAGGCACAGGTGTTATCACTTAAGCAGGGGGATGCGGCCTTCCAGCTGCTGCTCCGATTGACCCTCGATAGCGGGCGCCAGACCAATGTGCAAGTCAGCAGCCTCCAACCCCTGCCCCTGGGCACCCTGCTCGCCGTGAGCCAGCCCGGCCCCGGCAGTCTGGCCATCAGCCTGCAGCAAGCCCTGAGCAGCGGCGTGGCCAGCCTCACCCGGCTTGACCCGCAACAATTGCCGGCGGGCAGCCTGCTGCAGGGCAAAGTGCTGACCACCCAGCTGCTGGCCCAGAGCGCTGGTCAGCCTGCGGTCTATCGCTCAATGGTCACACTGCTCAACAGCGCCCTGAACGGCAGCACCCTGACTGTGGACAGCCCCCAACCCTTGCGCGTGGGCAGCTTGCTGAGTGCACAGGTGCAGGATGCACAGACCCTGAATTTTGTCCCGCTGAGCGGTCGTCAGGATCAACTGGCGGTGGCGCAACAACTGGCCATGCAGCAAGGTCGCCAGGCTTCACTGGAAGGCCTGCTCAGCGCCCTGCAAAAACTCCCGGCCAGCAACAACATGCCCGACGCGTTGCGCGCCTCCATCGACAAGCTGTTGGCGAGCTTGCCTACGCCAGCAGAGTTGAGTAACCCCAAAACATTAGGAGCGGCCCTACTCAACAGCGGCGCTTTTCTGGAAGCCAGACTGCTGAACGGCCAAACCCAGGCCCTGGCTCCAGACATGAAAGCCACATTGCTGCGCCTGATTGCACAGATCTTGCCGGGCGTACCTGCAAACTCCGCTTTCACCCCCGCCATGGCCGCCAGCAGCCAGGCCCAGGCCATGCCGACCTTTGTCCGCAATGCCCTGGGGATGCTCGGCCAGGTCAGCGCCAAACCCCAGCCTGGCGGCTTTCCGCTGCCCAAGCGTGGACTGCCCGGTGGCGAAGACGAAGACAGCCTGGAACATTTGCTGAAACTCGCAGCGGCGGCCATTTCGCGCCTGCAAAGCCATCAACTGTCCAGCCTGGAGCAAAGCGGACGAACCGCTGATGGCAACCTGCTGACCACCTGGCAACTGGAAATACCGATGCGCAACGCCCACGACGTAGTTGCGCTGCAGATCAAGTTTCAGCGTGAAGATCCGGGAGAGAAACAAGCCCAAGACACGGCCGAAAGCCGTGAAGTCAAAGATCAGCTGTGGCGGGTGGAACTGGCCTTCGACCTGAGCCCGCTGGGCCCCTTGCATGTACAGGCGCAATTGCTTCGCGGCAACCTGTCGGGCCAGCTCTGGGCGCAACGGGCCAGTACCGCAGAACTGATCGCCAGCCAGCTGGGCACGTTACGCCAGCGTCTCAACGATGCCGGGCTGAGCGTGACCGATCTCGATTGCCACCAGGGCATCCCGCCGCAAGGTGGCCACACCCCACTGGAACAACGCTGGGTCGACGAAACCGCATGAGCACAGAGCCCGAAACGCGTCAGGCGATTGCCCTCAAATACGACGGCAAACAAGCGCCCACCCTCACCGCCAAGGGTGACGATGAACTGGCCGAAGCCATTCTCAAACTGGCCCGCGAGTACGAAGTGCCAATTTATGAAAATGCCGAGCTGGTGAAATTACTGGCGCGCATGGAACTGGGGGACAGCATCCCGCAGGAGTTGTACCGCACCCTGGCGGAGATCATTGCCTTTGCCTGGCAGCTTAAAGGCAAATTCCCGGAGGGATTCGATCCCGATGCCGGGCCGGTGGAACGGGATATAACCCCGCCGAAATAAGCCAGATCACAAGGCACCTGTAGGAGCGAGCTTGTCTCGCGAGCTTTTCAACCAAGCCGCAAAGAGCTCGCGAGCAAGCTCGCTCCTACAGGGGTTGTGCTGTGCAGAAATGCGGCAGATCGCAGACTTCACCGTCCAGGCCGGAAGGCACCCCATGCAGGAGGCTGCAACCGCATCTGTAGGAGCGAGCTTGTCTCGCGAGCTTTTCAGCAAAACCGCAAAGAGCTCGCGAGACAAGCTCGCTCCTACAAGGTTTGTGCAGTGCAGAAAAGCGGCAGATCGCAGACTTCACCGCCCAGGCCGGAAGGCACCCCATGCAGGAGGTTGCAACCGCACCTGTAGGAGCGAGCTTGTCTCGCGAGCTTTTCAGCAAAACCGCAAAGAGCTCGCGAGACAAGCTCGCTCCTACAGGGGTTGTGCAGTGCAGAAATGCGGGAGATTGCAGACTTCACCGTCCAGGCCGGCAGGCACCCCATGCAGGAGGTAGCAACCGCATCTGTAGGAGCGAGCTTGTCTCGCGAGCTTTTCAACCAAACCCCAAGAGCTCGCGAGCAAGCTCGCTCCTACAGGGGTTGTGCTGTGCAGAAATGCGGCAGATCGCAGACTTCACCGTCCAGGCCGTAAGGCACCCCATGCAGGAAGCTGCAATTGCACCTGTTGGAGCGAGCTTGTCTCGCGAGCTTTTCAGCAAAACCGCAAAGAGCTCGCGAGACAAGCTCGCTCCTACAGGTTTGGCGGTTCAGCCTTTATGCATCTTGCTCATCAATTCGGCCTCGGCCTGGGTCAGGCCGCAGGACTGGGTCAGTTCGTCAACGCTGGCACCCATGCCCACCAGACGCGCTGCCTGGTTGAACGACAGGCTGGTGGGGTCGCGCTGTTCCAGCTGGGTCAGCTTCTCGGGCAGCGGCGCTACCACGGCGCGCAGTTCGTGCAGGTCTTCGCCCATCTGCACGCTGCCGTTCTGGTAGGTGTCCAGCCGCCGGGTCAGTTCCTTGAGGCGCCGGTCACGCAGTTCGTCCGCCCCCGCCTGCTGTGCGGCACTCACGCGCTGGCGGCGGATATAGGTCACCAGCACCCACAGTGTCGCCACCCAGAGCAGGCCCAGGACGATTACCGCCGCCTCAAGGATCAATCAGATGTTCTCCAGGTCCGACCACTCTTCTTCGGTCATCATCTTGTCCAGCTCAACCAGAATCAGCAGCTCGCCGTTCTTGTTGCACACACCCTGGATAAATTTTGCCGACTCGTCATTGCCCACATTGGGCGCCGTTTCGATTTCAGACTGACGCAGGTAAACCACTTCCGCCACGCTGTCGACCAGAATCCCCACCACTTGCTTGTCGGCTTCGATGATGACGATCCGCGAGTTGTCAGTAATCTCGGTACCCTGCAAGCCAAAACGCTGACGCGTGTCTATCACCGTCACCACATTGCCGCGCAGGTTAATGATGCCCAGCACGTAAGACGGCGCACCAGGAACCGGGGCGATTTCGGTATAACGCAGTACTTCCTGCACCTGCATGACGTTGATGCCGTAGGTCTCGTTGTCCAGCTTGAAGGTGACCCACTGCAGGATCGGATCTTCGCTGCTCTGTTGTGCCGCTGCCTTGCTCATACCCAAACCCCTGAAGAAATACCGTCGATGCGGTGTGTACTGTCTGACCGCGGCCAAAGGCCCGGTGGTTTATTTGTCGGTTGCCCCGGCGGCGGCACTGGCCATGTGCTTGACCGCGCCACTGCTGATCAACTCTGCCAACTGCGCCACGTCCAGCAGCGCACACATGTGTTCAATCACAGTGCCCGCCAGCCACGGTCGCTGCCCGCGCCGGGTCCGCCATTTGATCTGTTCGGGGTCCAGGCGCAGTGAGCGGCTGACTTGATGCACGGCCAGCCCCCAGTCATAACCCTGGACCGAAATAACGTATTGCAGGCCCTCGCGAAAATCATCGCGATAGCGGTCGGGCATCACCCAGCGCGCGGTGTCCAGCACATTGAGGTTGCCACTGTGGCTCGGCAGAATGCCCAGGAACCACTCCGGCTGACCGAACAGGGGAGTCAATTCCCGCCCCTGCAGTGAATAAATCGAGCCCAGGCACACCAGCGGCACCGCCAGCGTCAGCCCGGCCACGTCAAACAGCAGACATTCGAAAGGCTCGTCGGCCCAGGCCGGGCGGCCGTCGGTCTGCGCCGGCAATGGAGCCGCCGCGGCGCGCGGCCTGTGCACCTGCACCAGAGGGTGGGCGAACGCTTCGGTGGCCACCCCCACGTCTGCCAGCTCCAGCGGCATGGCAACCGCCGGTTCTTCAGCCTGCACCTGCCCGTCAAGGGCAAGTGCGGACAGCTCGTCCGGCTGTGGTTCAACCTGCTGCAACCCTTCTGTGGCATCGAACAGCAAGTCGTCGAGATAGGACTGCAAAGCCAATTGCGGGCCGTGGGAAAGCGCTGTCGCCTGTTTCATAAAGTGCCCCACTCAACTGCCTCGCGACTGAGGCCTTGAGACGTTATCGGCCGCACCCGGCGGCTACTTGAATGCACGCGCACCTCAGACCGCCTGCGGCGCGAGCTGGCGGGTCAATACATGCTTGAGCAAGGCGCGATAGGCGATCACCCCACGGCTTTTTTCATCGAACTGCGAGGGCGTCTGCCCTGCCCGGCTGGCATCACGCAAACGCGTGTCCACCGGGACAAAGCCCTGCCACAGTGTGTCGGGGTACACATCGCGCAAAACCCGCAAGGTGCTCATCGAGGCCTGGGTGCGGCGGTCGAACAAGGTCGGCACGATGCAGAACGGCAGTTCCTGCTGGCGCGAGCGGTTGATCATGCGCAGGGTGTGGACCATGCGTTCCAGGCCCTTGAGGGCCAGATGCTCGGTTTGCACCGGGATGATCAACTGCTGGCTGGCCGCCAATGCATTGACCATCAGCACCCCCAGGATCGGCGGGCTGTCGATGATGGCGTAGTCATAATCCTGCCACAGCTGCGCCAGACTGCGGGCGATGACCAGACCCAGGCCGCTCTGCCCCGGCGCCTGACGCTCCAGGGTTGCCAGCGCAGTGGTGGCTGGCAACAAGGCAATGTTCGGATGGCTGGTGGACAGCAGTAATTGCGCAGCCAGGCCTTGCGGCACCTGGCCCTGGTGCAAAAACAAGTCGTAAACGCTGTGCTCGAGGGCGTCCGGGTCGTAACCGAAATAGCTGGTCATGGAACCGTGCGGGTCGAGGTCGACCACCACCACGCGCTTGCCCGCCTCAGCCAGCAAACCGGCCAGAGCGATGGATGTGGTGGTCTTACCGACTCCACCTTTTTGATTGGCTACTGCCCAGACTCTCATTTTGTTGTTCCTCCCGGCTGCGGACGTGCCGGCCGAGAATTGACATGCACTTATAGGAGCGGTGACGGGGAATTGACGGCATTCCCACGAACCGGCGGCTTTGTTGGAGGCGGTGCAGTTTGTGTGCCAGCCCGCTTCAGGGCGGCATCCGGTGTTGCGTGAGCGGTGCCCACGCCGGTCAGGCTGCGCCTTACTTCCAGATTGCGCGACACCACCAGTACCACCCGGCGATTGAGGGCGCGCCCCTCAGGCGTGGCGTTATTGGCCACCGGTTGAAACTCGCCGTAGCCCACCGACGCCATGCGCCCGGGGTTGACCCCCTGCATCGCCAGCATGCGCACGATGCTCGCCGAGCGTGCCGACGACAGCTCCCAGTTGGTCGGGTACTGCGCGGTACGTATCGGCAAATCGTCGGTAAAGCCCTCGACGTGAATCGGGTTGTCGAAGGGTTTGAGGATCGCCGCCACCTTGTCGATGATACTGAACGCCATATTGCTGGGCATGGCGTCGCCGCTGCCGAACAACAGGCTGGAATTGAGTTCGATCTCGACCCACAACTCGTTACCGCGCACCGTCAATTGTCTGGACGCGATCAAGTCGCCGAAGGCGGTGGTGATGTCATCGGCAATGGTTTTAAGCGGATCATCAGGAGACTGCCCCAGACCGGCGTCGGTGTGTTCGCTGTCTTTGATCAACGGCTCTGCCGGGGTCGTCGTCAGCGGGCGCTCATCGCCGACGGGGATTGGCTTGACGCTGCGCTCGCTGTCATTGAAAACCCCGACCAGGGCCTGGGAAATCACCTTGTACTTGCCTTCGTTGATCGACGAAATCGAGTACATGACCACAAAAAAGGCAAACAGCAGCGTAATGAAATCCGCGTAGGACACCAGCCAGCGTTCATGATTGACGTGCTCATCGGCGGAGCGGCGACGGCGACTCATAGTTAACCCACAAAGCCCTGGAGCTTGAGTTCGATGGAGCGCGGGTTTTCGCCTTCGGCAATCGACAGGATGCCTTCGAGCATCATCTCGCGGTACAGCGACTGGCGCAGGGCAATCGCCTTGAGTTTGCTGGCAATGGGCAACAGCAACAGGTTGGCACTGGCCACCCCGTAAATGGTCGCCACAAACGCCACGGCAATGCCGCTGCCCAGTTGCGCCGGGTCGGCCAGATTGCCCATCACGTGGATCAGGCCCATCACTGCACCGATGATGCCGATGGTCGGCGCATAGCCGCCCATGCTTTCAAAGACTTTGGCGGCCTCGATATCGCGACTTTCCCGGGTCATGTAATCGACCTCCAGCACGCTGCGAATGGCTTCGGGCTCAGCGCCGTCCACCAGCAATTGCAGGCCTTTGCGCGAATAGCTGTCGGGCTCGGCATCGGCCACGCTTTCAAGGCCCAGCAGGCCCTCCTTGCGCGCGGTAAGGCTCCAGTTGACGACCTGGTCGATGCCGGCAGCCATATCGATGCGCGGCGGAAAGATAATCCAGACCAGGGTTTGCATCGCCCGCTTGAACGCACTCACGGGCGACTGCAGCAACGCCGCGCCCACTGTACCGCCCACCACAATCAAGGCCGCCGGGCCATTGACCAGGGCGCCCAGATGGCCCCCTTCCAGGTAGTTGCCGCCGATAATCGCGACAAAGGCCATGATGATGCCGATCAGACTGAGCACATCCATCAGTGACAGGCCTCCACCAGGTACCGGCCGACATCATCGAGGCTGTACACCGCATCCGCCAGGTTGGCTTTGACGATGGCCATGGGCATGCCGTAAATCACACAGCTGGCCTCGTCCTGGGCCCACACCGTACTGCCGCCCTGCTTGAGCAAACGTGCACCTTCACGGCCATCCGCGCCCATGCCGGTCAATACCACCGCCAAAACTTTGTCGCCGTAGGACTTGGCAGCTGAACCGAAGGTGATATCCACGCACGGTTTGTAGTTCAGACGTTCATCGCCTGGCAGGATTCTTACCGCGCCACGCCCGTCAATCATCATCTGCTTGCCGCCCGGAGCCAGCAACGCCAGGCCGGGGCGCAAGATATCGCCGTCTTCGGCTTCCTTGACGCTGATCCGGCACAGCTTGTCCAGACGCTCGGCAAAGGCTTTGGTAAAAGCCGCTGGCATATGCTGGACCAGTACGATCGGCGCCGGGAAATTACCCGGCAACTGGGTCAGGACCCGTTGCAAGGCCACCGGACCGCCAGTTGAGGTGCCGATGGCCACCAGTTTGTAGGCTTTGCGCTTTGGCCCGGGGGACGTCGCTGGCGCGGCCGTACGACTGGCAATCGGCGTGGTGCGTGCCGGAGCCGGGATGGCTGCAGGCGGCGCAAAACCGCCCGCTGCCGGCCGGCTGACAACAGGCGCCGGTATGCCGGGGGCTGGTGCGCTGTAGCCGGACAAGCGACGGTTGCTGCGGGAGATGCTGTGCACCTTTTCGCACAGCAATTGTTTGACCTTGTCCGGATTACGCGAGATGTCTTCAAAGTTTTTCGGCAGGAAATCCACCGCCCCGGCGTCCAGCGCATCCAGGGTGACCCGGGCGCCTTCGTGGGTCAGCGAAGAGAACATCAGTACCGGAGTCGGACAGCGCTGCATGATATGGCGCACCGCCGTAATGCCATCCATCAACGGCATCTCGTAGTCCATGGTGATCACATCGGGCTTGAGCGCCAGCGTCTGATCAATCGCCTCCTTGCCGTTGGTGGCGGTACCGATCACTTGAATTGTTGGATCAGCCGACAGAATTTCCGAGACGCGGCGGCGGAAAAAACCGGAATCATCCACCACCAGGACCTTGACTACCATAAACACTCCGTTAGGCGGTATGAGGTGCAACCGCCGGTGCCACCAGAATCAAATACGCCGCGAAGCGTAGTGCTTGAGCATGCTCGGAACATCCAGGATCAGGGCAATACGGCCGTCACCGGTGATGGTGGCGCCCGACATGCCTGGCGTGCCCTGGAGCATTTTGCCCAACGGCTTGATCACCACTTCTTCCTGGCCCACCAGTTGATCGACCACAAAGCCGATGCGCTGGGTGCCCACCGAAAGAATCACCACATGCCCTTCGCGCTGCTCTTCATGGGCCGCCGAGGCCACCAGCCAGCGCTTGAGGTAGAACAATGGCAACGCCTTGTCCCGCACGATCACCACTTCCTGGCCGTCGACCACATTGGTGCGCGACAGGTCGAGGTGGAAAATTTCGTTGACGTTGACCAGCGGGAACGCAAACGCCTGATTGCCCAGCATCACCATCAGGGTCGGCATGATGGCCAGGGTCAGCGGCACCTTGATCACGATTTTCGAACCGCGACCCAAGGTCGACTCAATGCTCAGCGAGCCATTGAGCTGGGCGATCTTGGTTTTCACCACATCCATGCCCACGCCACGCCCGGACACATCGGAAATCTCGGTTTTGGTGGAGAAGCCCGGGGCAAAAATCAGGTTGTAGCAATCGTTTTCGCTCAGGCGATCGGCTGCATCCTTGTCCATCAGCCCTTTTTTCACTGCAATGGCGCGCAGCACATTGGCGTCCATGCCTTTGCCGTCATCGGAGATCGACAGCAGGATATGGTCGCCTTCTTGCTCGGCCGACAGAATTACCCTGCCGCAGCGCGGTTTACCGGCTGCTTCGCGCTCTTCGGGGGTTTCACACCCGTGGTCAACCGCGTTGCGCACCAAGTGCACCAGCGGATCGGCCAGTGCCTCGACCAGATTCTTGTCGAGGTCGGTTTCTTCGCCCACCAGCTCCAGGCTGATTTCTTTTTTCAACTGGCGCGCCAGATCGCGCACCAGACGCGGAAAACGGCCGAAGACTTTTTTGATCGGCTGCATCCGGGTCTTCATGACCGCGGTCTGCAGGTCGGCGGTCACCACGTCGAGGTTGGACAATGCCTTGGCCATCGCTTCGTCGTGGCTGTTGAGGCCCAGGCGCACCAAACGGTTACGCACCAGCACCAGCTCGCCGACCATGTTCATGATGTCGTCCAGCCGCGCAGTATCAACCCGCACCGTGGTCTCGGCTTCAGAAGCCTGGGGCTTGTCGGCGCTGGCAGCCGGGGCCCGGGGGGCCACTGCACGGGCGGCCTCGGGCGCACTGGCTACCGGCGCTGGAGCCGGAGCCGGAGCCGGGGCCGCAACAACGGCTGCAACCGCAGGACTCTGGACAGAAAACTGGCCCTTGCCGTGCAGCTCATCAAGCAGTGCTTCAAATTCGTGATCGCTGATGTGATCCGGGCTGACAGGCTCGCCAGCCTGGTCTGCCGGCACAACCGGGGCTGCGCCCAGCGCATCGGTATTGAATGAACCTTTGCCATGCAACTGATCAAGCAAGGCTTCGAATTCGTCGTCGGTGATTTCATTGCTCACCGCCTCTGTCATCACAGGTGCCGACTCTGGCGCCACGCTGGAGGCCGTGTCGGGGCGAAACTGCCCCTTGCCGTGCAACTGGTCGAGCAGCGACTCGAATTCGGCATCGCTGATTTCATCACTGCCTGCAGGCGCTGCAACTGCCTGCACGGGCTCGGCAGCAGCAGCCTTGACTGCATTCAGGGAGTCCAGCAGCAGTTCAAATTCGTCATCGGTGATATCGCTGCTGTCGCCGGCCACAGGTTCGGCGACCGCCACCGCAGCGGCGACTGTCGGCACCGAAGCTGGCTCGGCCAGACGTGCCAGCGCCGCCAGCAGCTGCGGGGTTGCCGGCGTAACCGGGCGGCGCTCGCGCACCTGGGTAAACATGGCGTTGACCGCGTCCAGGGCCTCAAGAACCACGTCCATCAATTCCGAGTCGACGCCACGCTCACCCTTGCGCAGGATGTCGAAAACGTTCTCGGCGATGTGGCAGCACTCCACCAGCTCGTGGAGCTGGAGGAAGCCGGCGCCCCCTTTTACAGTGTGAAAACCGCGAAAAATTGCATTGAGCAAGTCCGCATCATCCGGTCGGCTTTCAAGCTCGACCAGCTGTTCGGACAGCAGCTCTAGAATCTCGCCGGCTTCAACCAGGAAATCCTGAAGGATTTCTTCATCGGCGCCGAAGCTCATGTACGTGCTCCTTGAAGTAGGACCTTTCGACGCCGGGACGGGTAACCCTTACCGCGCGCCTACTCAGTACCTAGAAACCTAAACTGGAAAGCAAATCGTCTACATCATCCTGGCCGGACACGACATCATCACGTTTATCGGCATGAATCTGCGGACCTTCACCCTTAGTCAGGTTTTTTTGCGAATTATTTTCTGCGAGCAGTGCCGCACGGTCGTGTTCGATCCCGGCAAAGCGATCGACCTGACTGGCCATCAGCACCAGCTTGAGCAAATTGCTTTCCACGTCGGTCACCAGCTGGGTGACACGCTTGATCACCTGACCGGTGAGGTCCTGGTAATCCTGGGCGAGCAATATGTCAGTGAGGTTGGCGGACACCACATGGTTGTCGGCTTCGCTGCGCGTCAAAAAACTGTCAACCCGCCGCGCCAGTTCGCGAAACTCCTCGGCGCCTACTTCGCGCCGCATAAAGCGGCCCCAGTCTGCGCTCAGGGCTTTAGCCTCGCTGCCCAGGCCATTCACCAGCGGCGTGCTGTTTTCTACCAGATCCATGGTTCGATTCGCCGCAGCTTCCGTGAGCTTCACAACATAAGCCAAACGCTCGGCTGCATCGGTGATCTGCGACACTTCTTCAGCGCGCGGCATGTTCGGATCGATGTGAAAGTTGACAATCGAGCTGTGCAACTCACGGGTCAGCTTGCCGACTTCCTGGTACAGGCCGCGATCGCGAGTCTGGTTCAGTTCATGAATCAGTTGCACGGCGTCGCCAAACTTGCCTTTCTCAAGGCTGTCGACCAATTCGCGGGCATGTTTTTTCAGGGTCGACTCAAACTCGCCCTGTGTCGCTTCTTGATGCTCCATAGCGCCCCCCGGGAAACCGTTCAACCGATGCGATCAAAGATTTTTTCGATCTTGTCTTTGAGTGCAAGGGCCGTGAACGGCTTGACCACATAGCCGTTGACCCCGGCCTGGGCCGCCTCGATGATTTGTTCGCGCTTGGCTTCAGCGGTCACCATCAGCACGGGCAGGTGCTTGAGTTTTTCGTCGGCACGCACATGGCGCAACAACTCGATACCGGTCATGCCCGGCATGTTCCAGTCCGTCACCAGAAAGTCGATGTGCCCCTGGTTGAGGATCGGCAACGCCGTGGTGCCGTCGTCCGCCTCCACCGTGTTGGTGAACCCGAGGTCACGCAACAGATTTTTAATGATCCGTCGCATCGTTGAGAAATCATCAACGATGAGGATCTTCATGTTCTTGTCCAATTCGACCTCCAAGCAGTCTTAAACGCGTTCAGTCTCTGGACGCGCCATTCAATCAATTCGATTTCGCACACGCCATAAATCAACTGTGGGAGCGGGCCTGACGCGATGCAGGCAACGCCGGTTAACTGATCCACCGCGTCGCGCCCATCGCGGGCAAGCCCGCTCCCACAATGAATCAGCGATTGCCCGCTGTTTTCAGTTCGCCCGCCACTGCCCCAGGCGTGCCCGCAGTCGGGCGGCGCACTGGCTGTGCAGCTGGCTGACACGGGATTCGCTGACCCCCAGCACCTCGCCGATTTCCTTGAGGTTCAGTTCTTCGTCGTAATACAGCGCCAGGACCAGTCGCTCACGCTCCGGCAACAGGCTGATCGCGTCGGCCAGTGCTGTCTGGAAGCGTTCATCTTCCAGGTCCCGCGAGGGTTCCGGGTGAGCACTGGCACCATCCTCATGCAACCCTTCGTGCTCGCCGTCCTGCAACAGGTCGTCGAAACTGAACAGGCGGCTGCCCAGGGTGTCATTCAAAATGGCGTAATAATCATCAAGGCTTAACTGGAGTTCGGCCGCAACCTCGTGATCTTTAGCGTCACAACCGGTTTTTGCTTCAATTACCCGAATTGCGTCACTGACCATGCGGGTATTGCGGTGCACCGAGCGCGGCGCCCAGTCGCCCTTGCGCACTTCATCGAGCATCGCACCACGAATGCGGATACCGGCGTAGGTCTCGAAACTCGCGCCCTTGGTCGCGTCGTATTTGGTCGACACTTCGAGCAGGCCGATCATCCCGGCCTGGATCAGGTCGTCCACCTGCACGCTGGCGGGCAAACGCGCCAACAGGTGATAGGCGATACGCTTGACCAACGGTGCGTAGCGTTCGATCAGCTCATACTGGCTGTCACGCGACGCTTTGCTGTACATGCGATAGCCGCTGGCGGTCATCAGGGACGCCCTCCGCCTGCCTGTTGCACCAGGCGCTCGACAAAGAACTCCAGATGCCCCCGGGGATTGGCCGGCAGCGGCCAGGTGTCAACTTTCTGGGCGATGGCCTTGAACGCCAGGGAGCACTTGGAACGCGGAAATGCCTCGTACACGGCGCGCTGTTTTTGCACCGCCTTGCGCACACTCTCGTCGTAGGGCACGGCGCCCACGTATTGCAGGGCGACATCCAGAAAACGGTCGGTAACCTTGGTCAGTTTGGCGAACAGATTGCGCCCTTCCTGCGGGCTCTGGGCCATGTTGGCCAGCACCCGGAACCGGTTCATCCCGAAATCGCGGTTCAGCAGCTTGATCAGCGCGTAGGCATCGGTGATCGAAGTCGGTTCGTCACACACCACCAGCAGGACTTCCTGGGCGGCGCGCACAAAACTCACCACTGAGTCGCCGATCCCGGCTGCGGTATCGATCACCAGCACGTCGAGGTTATCGCCCAGGTCACTGAAGGCCTGGATCAGACCGGCATGCTGGGCCGGGCTCAGATTGACCATGCTCTGGGTGCCCGACGCCGCCGGTACGATCCTGATCCCGCCAGGGCCCTGGAGCAGTACGTCGCGCAGCTCGCAACGACCCTCGACCACATCGGCCAGGGTGTACTTGGGGGTCAGCCCGAGCAGGACATCGACGTTTGCCAGGCCCAGGTCGGCATCCATCAACATGACGCGTCTGCCCATTTCGGCAAGCGCGATAGACAAGTTGACTGACACGTTAGTTTTACCGACGCCACCCTTGCCGCCGGTCACTGCGATCACCTGTACGGGATGCATGCTGCCCATGATCATTTTTTACCTTGTCTTTCTTAGACGCGGCTACAAAGGTTGGCTGCACGTGCCCCACTGGCACAACACCTTGCAGACCATCGATGTAGGTACATTGCTACGTAACCTTGAGTACCTCAGCCGACCTGTTTGGGAGGGCTTTGATAGATATCAGCGAACATGTCGGCCATGGCCTCTTCACTGGGTTCTTCCTGCATTTGCACACTCACGGCCCGGCTCACCAACTGGTGACGACGGGGCAAGTGAAGATCATCGGGGATCCGCGGACCATCCGTGAGGTAAGCCACCGGCAGCCCGTGCTGGATCGCCAGGCTCAGCACCTCCCCCAGACTCGCGGTTTCATCCAGCTTGGTCAGAATGCAACCGGCCAGCCCGCATCGTTTGTAACTGAGGTAAGCCGCCGTCAACACCTGTTTCTGACTGGTGGTCGCCAGTACCAGATAGTTGCGTGCCTTGATCCCGCGCCCCGCAAGACTTTCAAGCTGCAGGCGCAGTGCCGGATCGCTGGCCTGCAGGCCGGCGGTATCCACCAGCACCACGCGCTTGCGTACCAGCGGCTCAAGGGTCTGGCCCAACGACTGGCCAGGCGCAACGTGGGTCACGGGTACATTGAGAATTCGGCCCAGGGTCTTCAGTTGTTCCTGGGCACCGATACGAAAGCTGTCCATGCTCACCAGGGCAATATTTTGCGCGCCGTACTTGAGGACATAACGCGCTGCCAGCTTGGCCAGGGTAGTGGTTTTGCCCATGCCCGCAGGCCCCACCATGGCAATCACACCGCCCTCTTCCAGGGGTTCAAGCTCCGGGGTCGCGATCATCCGCGCCAGGTGGGCCAGCAACATCCGCCACGCCTGACGCGGTTCTTCAATTCCAGCCACTTGCGCCAGCAGATCCCGCGACAGCGGCCCGGACAAGCCAATGCGCTGTAAACGGCGCCACAAATTGGCTTGTGCAGGCTTGGCGGCCTGCAACTGGTTCCAGGCCAGCGAGCCCAACTGCACTTCGAGCAGTTCGCGCAGCACATTGAGTTCCGAGCGCATGTTGTCAAAGGCGCGCTGGTCCATCGACGGCGCGGCCACAGGAGCAGGACGCGCCGGTTCCTGCGGCGCCGGCTCGGTCAACGGCTCGGCGGCGGTCAGCGGCAGACCGGCAAACAACTGGCGGCTGACATCGGCATCGCCATCCCCGCGCAAACTCAGTTCGGCCCGGGCCGAAACAATGCTGGACTGGGTTTTGCGCAGCTCTTCTTCCAGTTCCATATTCGGTACCCGCGGTGCCAGCGCCGACAGCTTGTAGTCCAGGGCGGCAGTCAGCTCCACCCCACCGGCGATCCGGCGGTTACCGATAATGGCGGCGTCGGCCCCCAATTCATCACGAATCAGCTTCATGGCCTGACGCATGTCGGCGGCGAAAAATCGCTTCACTTGCATAAATCAAACCCTCAGCCGTTAGGGCCTACTGTCGCAACAATCGTGACTTGCTTGTTATCAGGAATTTCCTGGTACGAGAGCACATGCAGGTTAGGCACCGCCAGGCGTCCAAACCGCGAAAGCATTGCACGTACCGGGCCTGCCACCAGCAAGATCACCGGGTTGCCTTGCATCTCCTGACGCTGGGCGGCGTCGATCAGCGAGCGCTGGAGTTTTTCCGCCATGCTTGGCTCCAGCAACACGCCCTCTTCCTGGCCTTGTCCGGCCTTTTGCAAACTATTGAGCAATATTTGTTCCAACCTTGGTTCCAAGGTGATCACAGGCAGCTCGGAGTCAACGCCTACAATGCTTTGCACGATTGCGCGGGACAGTCCGACCCGGACCGCAGCAACCAGCGCGGCAGTATCTTGACTCTTATGGGCATTGTTCGCGACGGCTTCGGCAATGCTTCGAATGTCGCGCACCGGTACCTGTTCTGCCAACAAGGCCTGCAACACCTTGAGCAACTGCGACAGGCTCAACACCCCCGGCACCAGCTCTTCGGCCAATTTGGGCGAGGCCTTGGCCAGCAGCTGCATCAACTGCTGCACTTCTTCATGACCGATCAGTTCATGGGAGTGCTTGTACAGAATCTGGTTCAAGTGGGTCGCAACTACAGTGCTGGCATCCACTACGGTATAGCCCAGCGATTGCGCCTGACTGCGCTGACTGATCTCGATCCACACGGCTTCCAGACCGAAGGCCGGATCTTTGGTGGTAATACCGTTAAGTGTGCCGAACACCTGCCCCGGGTTGATCGCCAGTTCGCGATCGGGGTAGATCTCGGCCTCGGCCAGAATCACCCCCATCAAGGTCAGGCGATAGGCGCTGGGGGCCAGATCGAGGTTGTCGCGGATATGCACGGTGGGCATCAGAAAGCCCAGGTCCTGGGACAGTTTTTTGCGCACGCCCTTGATCCGTGCCAGCAACTGGCCGCCCTGATTGCGGTCCACCAGCGGGATCAGACGATAGCCGACTTCCAGCCCGATCATGTCGATGGGCGTTACGTCATCCCAGCCCAGCTCTTTGCTCTCCTGGGCCCGGGCCGGCGATGGCAGCAACTCTTGCTGACGCTGCACCTCTTGCAGGGCCTGGACCTTGACCACATTCTGCTTTTTCCACATCAGATAGGCCACGCCACCCGCAACGGCGGCCAGACTCAGGAAGGAGAAGTGCGGCATGCCCGGCACGATCCCCATGACCGCCATCAAACCGGCCGACACCGCCAGCGCCTTGGGCGAGGCAAACATCTGGCGATTGATCTGCTTGCCCATGTCTTCGGAGCCGGACGCGCGGGTCACCATGATCGCGGCAGCGGTGGACAGCAACAGCGATGGCAACTGCGCCACCAAACCGTCACCGATGGTGAGCAAGGCGTAGACCTTGCCGGCCTCGCCGAACGTCATGCCGTGCTGGAAAATACCGACGGCCATGCCACCGATCAGGTTGATGAACAGAATCAGCAAGCCGGCGATGGCATCACCGCGCACGAACTTGCTGGCGCCGTCCATCGAGCCGTAGAACTCTGCCTCCTGGGCAACTTCCTGACGGCGCTGCTTGGCCTGGGGCTGATCGATAAGACCGGCATTGAGATCGGCGTCAATTGCCATTTGCTTGCCGGGCATGGCGTCGAGGGTGAAACGGGCGCTCACTTCGGAAATACGTCCGGCACCCTTGGTCACCACCACGAAGTTGATGATCATCAAAATCGCGAACACCACGATACCGACTACGTAGTTACCGCCGATCACCACTTCACCGAAGGCCTGAATCACCTTGCCGGCGGCCCCGTGGCCTTCCTGGCCGTGAAGCATGACCACCCGGGTCGAAGCCACGTTGAGCGCCAGACGCATTAACGTGGCGACCAGCAAAATGGTGGGGAATACGGCAAAATCCAGCGGCCGCAGGGCATAGACACAGACCAGCAACACCACAATCGACAGCGCGATATTGAAGGTGAAAAACACGTCCAGCAGAAAGGCCGGGATTGGCAGCATCATCATTGCCAGCATCACCAGCAATAACAACGGCACGCCCAACTGTCCATGCCCCAAACCGGCCAGACCGTTGCGTGCGGTGTTGATTAACTGAGAGCGATCCAATGACATTGCGACAAACCTTTAGCAAACTTTTGACGCCATATGCGCCGTAAAGCCTGCCTGTGCAAGAAGCCTTCCAACTTTGGCAAATGGCCATGTCTATATTTCAGAGCTGCCGGGCGGCAGCCATATATACATAACCCTGCAGGAGCGAGCTTGCCCGCGAGCTGTTTGTCTGCAGATTGAAAAGCTCGCTCCTACGGTCAAAGGGGCGCCGGAACTCAGTTCCAGCGCCACTCCCCAAGGTCGATCACCAGACACGCGCTGCTGCTGGAGCGGAACACCACATCCAGCTTGCGATTGGGCTCGTAGCGCTCAGATCCGCGACCACCGATCAAAATCGCACCACAGCGCCCATCGCCGATGTGCGGGCGCTCTTCCCACACCGGCACGCTGTCCAGCTGCAACTGGCGTATCAGCTTGTAGAGGATGAAACTGCGCACGCAGCGGCCATTGATGCCTTCGAAACTCAACGACTTGCGCAGAAAAGACATGATGGAGTCCCGCTCTTTGTAGCAGCGCTCCATGATCCCGGCGTAGTACTGCTCCCGGCCCAGGCCATGGGGCACGGTAGGCAACGAGATCACCGCCAGCAAGTTCGAGCCCTCGGTACTGAAGCCGACAATATGCCGCCCCTGCAATTGTTCCAGCCAGAAAATGGCAAAGGTGCCGTCCAGAGCAGGGAATTTCGGAAACAACCCTTCGAGATCGACGTGAGCAATGTCACTCGAATCACTTAGCGCATAGGTTCTGATCGAACTTTCAGGAATAAGGGTTAACTCAATCGGCATAGCACTCTCCATTGCCTGCGCGCGAACTAAAAAGACATCGCATTCCAAGTTAAGCAGGTTTGGGGCAAGCCTCTACTGATCACGCCGTAAATCCGCCGGAATCGGCAAGTCCTTGAGCGGATCCGGGCGCTTGCCCCGGCCCGCCTGATACTGGCGTATCTGGTACACATAGGCCAGTACCTGGGCCACGGCCAGATACAACCCGGCAGGAATCTCCTGATCCAGCTCCGTGGAGTGGTAGATCGAGCGCGCCAGGGCCGGAGACTCCAGCAGCAAAATATTATGCTTGGCACCAATCTCGCGAATCTTGAGTGCCAGAAAATCGCTGCCCTTGGCCAGCAGCATGGGCGCCGCGCCCTTCTCCGGATCGTATTTCAACGCCACGGCGTAGTGCGTCGGGTTGGTGATAATCACGTCGGCGTCGGGAATGGCACTCATCATGCGCCGCTGGCTCATTTCCCGTTGCAGTTGGCGAATCCGTTGTTTGACCTCGGGCCGACCTTCCTGATCCTTGTGCTCATCACGCACTTCCTGCTTGGTCATGAGCAGTTTTTTGTGGCTTTCCCACAGCTGCACCGGAACGTCCACCGCCGCAATCAGGATCAACCCGCAGGCCATCCACAGCGCACTCCAGGCAACCACTTGCACACTGTGGATTACCGCCAGCTCCAAAGGCTCATGGGCGATTCGCAGCAGGTCGTCGATGTCGGACTGCAACACCAGCAAGGCCACGATCAGGATGATGAAGAATTTGGCCAGCGCCTTCAGCAGTTCCACCAGCGCCTTGGCCGAGAACATGCGCTTGATCCCGGCAGCGGGGTTCATGCGGATGAACTTGGGCGCCAGGCTGCCGGCAGCGAACAGCCACCCGCCCAGGGCAATGGGCCCGACCAGGGCAGCAATCAGCAAGGTCACCAGAACCGGCTGCACGGCAATCAGCGCAACCTTGCCCGAGTGCAGCAAAAAAAGGCCCATGGAATCGGGATTAAGCAGGGTTTCGCGACTGATGCTGAAGTTGTAGCGCATCAGATCCATCATGTCCCGCGCCAGCGCGCCGCCAAAAATCAGCAGTCCGATAGAGCCCGCCAGCATGATGGCCAGGGTATTCAGCTCTTTGGAGCGTGCGATCTCGCCCTTTTCCCTGGAGTCCTTTTTTCGTTTCTCCGTGGGGTCTTCTGTTTTATCGGCACCGCTCTCGCTTTCTGCCATGGCTATCGCGCCTGTGCCAGCTCACGTAAAAACTGCAAGGCCTCGGAGGCCAGCGGTTGATACTGATTGAGAATATCCGCCAGGCCGATCCACAGGATCACCATGCCCAGCACCAGAGTCAGCGGAAAACCGATCGAGAAGATATTGAGTTGCGGCGCCGCCCGGGTCATCACACCAAAGGCGATGTTGACCACCAGCAATGCAGTAATGGCCGGCAGCACCAGCAACAATGCGGCACCCAGCACCCAGCCCAGCTTGTTGGCGATTTCCCAGTAGTGATTGGTCAACAAGCCACCGCCCACCGGCAAGGTAGTGAAGCTCTCGGTGAGCACCTCGAAGACCACCAGATGGCCGTTCATGGACAGAAACAACAAAGTCACGAGCATGGTGAAGAACTGCCCGATGACCGCCACGTTGACCCCGTTGGCCGGGTCGACCATGGACGCGAAGCCCATGCCCATCTGGATTGCGACAATTTGCCCGGCCACCACGAACGCCTGGAAAAACAGTTGCAGCGAGAAGCCCAGCAATGCGCCGATGATGATTTGCTCGGCAATCAGCATCAGGCCACTGAGGTCCAGCGGGTTGACGGCCGGCAGCGGCGGCAGGCTGGGCAGGATTGCCAGGGTGATGGCCAGCGACAGAAACAGCTTGATGCGCTTGGGCACCAGGGTCGTGCCGATGATCGGCATGGTGGTCAGCAACGCGCCCACCCGGAACAGCGGCAGCATGAAGCTGGCGACCCAGGTGCTGATCTGCGCGTCCGTCAAAGCGAGTAGCGACATTTAGCCGATCAACTGCGGAATGCTGCCGTACAACTGCAGGATGTATTCCATAAAGGTCTGCACCAGCCAGGGCCCGGCAACGATCAGGGTGACCAGCATCACCAGCAACCGCGGAAGGAAGCTCAGGGTCTGCTCGTTGATCTGGGTAGCCGCCTGAAACATGGCCACCAACAGCCCGACCAGCAAACTGGGCACGACCAGCACCGCGACCATCACCGTGGTCAGCCACAGCGCGCTGCGAAACAGGTCAACCGCGACTTCTGGGGTCATTGCGCATTACTCCCGGTCATGGGGTCAAACTCCGCCGAAACTGCTGGCCAGGGTGCCGATAATCAACGCCCAGCCATCCACCAGCACGAACAGCATGATTTTGAACGGCAACGAAATGATCAGCGGCGAGAGCATCATCATGCCCATGGCCATCAGCACACTGGCCACCACCAGGTCGATGATCAAAAACGGGATGAAGATCATGAAGCCGATCTGGAATGCGGTTTTCAGCTCCGAGGTGACGAAGGCCGGCACCAGAATGGTCAGGGGCGCGGCATCCGGAGTGGCGATGTCGGTGCGCTTGGACAGGCGCATGAACAGTTCAAGGTCGCTGGTGCGGGTTTGCGCCAGCATGAAGTCCTTGAGCGGCACTTGCGCCTTGAGAATGGCGTCCTGGGCCGAGAGTTTTTCTGCCAGGTAAGGCTGCAAGGCGTCCTGGTTCACCTTGTCGAATACCGGCGCCATGATGAACATGGTGAGGAACAGCGCCATGCCGGTGAGAATCTGGTTCGACGGCGTTTGCTGCAGCCCCAGGGCCTGGCGCAGGATCGAAAACACAATGATGATCCGCGTGAAGCTGGTCATCAGCATGACGAACGCCGGAATAAAGCTCAGCGCGGTCATGATCAGCAAAATTTGCAGGCTGACCGAGTACTCTTGCTGGCCGTTGGCCCCGGTGCCCAGGGTGATCGCCGGAATCGACAGCGGATCGGCCCCGAACGCTACTGGTGCGAGCAACGTCAACAACAGCGCGACGACTAAACGCATTACGGCTTGTCCTTTTGCTGACCCAATACTTCCATCAATCGTTTGGCAAACTCGGGGGTTGCCGACTGCGTGGTACCCGGCACCTGCACCGGCTCCTTGAGCACGTGCAAGGGGGTGATACGCCCGGGCGTCAGGCCAAGCAGAATCTGCTCCTCGCCCACTTGCACCAGCACCAGCCGGTCGCGGGCACCCAAGGCCCGCGAACTGATCAACTCAATCACCTGCCCCTGTCGCGACCCGGTCTGCTGTACCCGGCGCAGCAGCCAGGCCAGGGCAAAGATCAGCCCCAGCACCAGCAACAAACCCAGCACCAGCTGTGTCAGCTGCCCGCCGATGCCACTGCCGATCACAGGTGCAGCGACAGGGGTGGCGCTGGCCAGCGGCTCGGCCGCCAGCACGCTCAGGGGTAAAGCCAGTAAACCGCCGAGAAGCCGCTTCACTTAACGCAGCTTCTTGATGCGTTCGCTTGGACTGATCACGTCAGTCAGGCGGATACCGAACTTTTCGTTGACCACCACCACTTCACCATGGGCAATCAGGGTGCCGTTGACCAGCACGTCCAGCGGCTCGCCGGCCAGACGATCAAGCTCGATGACCGAACCCTGATTGAGTTGCAACAGGTTGCGGATGTTGATGTCGGTGCTGCCCACTTCCATGGAGATGGAGACCGGAATATCCAGAATCACATCCAGGTTGGGACCATCCAGGGTGACCGGTTCGTTATTGCGCGGCACGCTGCCGAACTCTTCCATTGGCAAGCGGCTGGAGGCCGGCTTGGTGGCTGCATCGGCCGCCAGCAAGGCGTCGATATCCGCCTGCCCGACGTCGCCGGTTTCTTCCAGGGCCGCAGCCCATTCATCAGCCAGGGCCTGGTCTGCAGCACTTGTATCGTGTTCGGTAGCCATCGGGGAGTCCTCGGCGAGCAGTCAATCATTAACACAGCAATTTGGGGTGGACCGACGCCTAGCGCCGTCCGATGGGCTCGATCACTTGCAAGGCCAGATTGCCTTTGTGCGAGCCCAGTTTGACCTTGAACGCAGGCACGCCGTTGGCGCGCATCACCAGTTCGTCTTGTAGTTCGACGGGAATCACATCACCCGGCTGCATGTGCAAAATGTCCCGCAGACGCAATTGCCGGCGGGCCACGGTGGCGCTCAGTGGCACGCTGACATCCAGCACGTCCTCGCGCAAAGCCTTGCTCCAGCGTTCGTCCTGATCGTCGAGGTCGGACTGAAAACCGGCATCGAGCATCTCGCGTACCGGCTCGATCATCGAGTACGGCATGGTGACGTGCAGGTCTCCGCCACCGCCATCGAGCTCGATGTGAAAGGTTGACACCACGATCGCTTCGCTGGGGCCGACGATATTGGCCATTGCCGGGTTCACTTCCGAGTTGATGTACTCGAAATTGACTTCCATGATCGCCTGCCAGGCCTCCTTCAAATCGATGAAGGCCTGCTCCAGCACCATGCGCACCACCCGCAGTTCGGTGGGGGTGAATTCACGGCCTTCGATCTTGGCGTGACGGCCGTCACCGCCGAAGAAGTTGTCCACCAGCTTGAACACCAGCTTGGCATCGAGGATAAACAGCGCAGTGCCGCGCAACGGCTTGATCTTGACCAGGTTGAGACTGGTGGGCACGTACAGCGAGTGCACGTATTCACCGAATTTCATGACCTGTACCCCGCCCACCGCGACGTCCGCAGAGCGGCGCAGCATGTTGAACATGCTGATGCGGGTGTAACGGGCGAAACGCTCGTTGATCATTTCCAGGGTCGGCATGCGGCCCCGGACAATCCGGTCCTGACTGGTCAGGTCGTAACTTTTGACACTGCCGGGTTCGGCAGCTGCTTCGGCCTGTACCAGGCCATCATCGACACCATGCAACAGCGCGTCGATTTCATCCTGGGACAGCAGGTCTTGCACGGCCATGTCGTGATCCTACTGCAATACAAAGTTAGTAAAGAGCACCTGATCGACAACCACTTTTCCGAGTTCTTTCTGCGCCACTTCCTGAACGCTGGCAGTAGCTTTCTGACGAAGTATTTCCTGCCCCACCGGCGTCGCCAGGTCATCGAAGGTTTGCCCGGAGAACAGCATCACCAGATTGTTGCGGATCACTGGCATATGCACCTTGAGGGCGTTGAGGTCATTCTGGTCGCGCGCCTGCAAGGTCATGCTCACTTGCATATAGCGCTGGCGGCCATTGGCGTTGAAATTGACCACGAAGGCCGGCGCCATGGGTTCATAAATCGCAGGGAGCTTGATGTTTGCGTCAACCACAGGTGCGGACTCGCTCTTGGGGCCGCTCAGGAAATACCAGGTGGCGCCCACAGACAGGCCGATCGCCAGCAACACTGCCACTGCGACCAGGATGATCAGCTTCAATTTGCCTTTCTCGGCAGGGTCCT
This sequence comes from Pseudomonas sp. TMW22089, assembly GCF_022496645.1. Lineage (NCBI taxonomy): Bacteria > Pseudomonadati > Pseudomonadota > Gammaproteobacteria > Pseudomonadales > Pseudomonadaceae > Pseudomonas > Pseudomonas sp. TMW22089. The sequence goes on along the minus strand of NZ_SCFG01000009.1, from coordinate 39,674 downwards.
TCACTACGTCGCTCGTCGCCATGCCAATAATCCGTCGCTTTTCGGTTTTCACAGATGCTTGGGTAGGCAGAGCAAGTGTTATGCCAGAAGTGTCGGGATGTGGCAGAACACTGTAAGAGCACACCTGTGCAGGCGTGAGCCTGCTCGCCTGCACATTGAAAAAACCCGCGAGCAAGCTCGCGCCTAGAGGGGGAGCGAGGCTGTGGCTCAGGCGTAGTAATCCACCGCGCTGGAGCCGATAACCACGCTCGGCGCTACGCTGCCGGTGGTCGCGATTGCCGGCTCATCTTCGCCGGCACCTTCAAGCCGGTGACCACCAGAGGGGTTCTGCGCCTGCTGCTCCTGGCCCTGCCCCTGCCAGTTGCGCGACTGGTCCGAGACGTTGACGTCGACCTGCCCCATGCCCTGCTGGGCGAACATTTCACGCAAGCGGTGCATCTGGTTGTCCAGCGCCTCGCGCACCCCGGCGTGGGCACTGACGAAGTTGACCTGCGCGCTCTGGTCGGGGGCGATGTTGACCCGGATATCCAGCCGCCCCAACTCCGCCGGCTGCAACTGGATATCTGCCGATTTCAGGTTGGCGCTGGACAGGTACATCACACGATTGACCACCTCTTCGGTCCAGCCGCTCTGATGCATGGCCAAAGGCTGGTTGACCGGCAATGCATTGGCGGTTTTGGGTACCGCCGCCTGGGTGAGTGCAGCCAGGCGACTGGCGAAGTCATCCACCCGGGTATCGCTGGATGCGCTCTTCAGGTCTTTGAGGCCATCATCGAGCAGCCCCTTGAATACTTCCTCCCCCCCCTCGCCGGACGCTGAACCGTCGGCTTTCGGGTCGATCAGCATGGCAACCGCAGCGGTTTGCCCCTGAACAGTGGCCGGGGAATTCTCCAGTGCCGCATTTTTCCCCGGCGTCTGGCTACCGGCCGAGACATGCCCGCCCTGCTCCATGGCCAGGCGCACCGCAGGCATATCGTCCAGGGGATCGGCCTCAGGATCGAAACTGTCATCCTCCACCGGTAGCGGCTGCAGCTGTGCTTGCGCCGCAGCGGCCAATTGCGCGGCTTGCACCTCGGGCTGCGCCGGCTCTACCGGCACTGCAGCTTCAGCCGCAGGCGGCGCTACCACTGCCTGCACCGGCACAGTCGCCTCGTCGCGCACCCCGTCAGCGGCATCTTGCTGACTTGCGCTGCCGGTGTCTTTGGTCTTGCCAGCAGGCAAGGTCTTGCCGCTATCGGCAACCGCCGGCGGTCTTTCAGACGCCTGGTCGCTGCCCTGATTACGCTTGGCGAGCGCTCCCGCAGAGGGTTCCCGCACATGACTCAAGGGCTTGGTTTCAGACGCTTTCGCATACACCCTGGAAAAGGGTTCAGCTCCGGATTTAGCGGGCTCGGTGCCAGACAGGGGAGTTTTGACCGCAGGCGTTTTGGACGCAGCAGTACCGGAGGTCTGAAGAAAGGGATTGGCGGCAAGGGGCATTAACAGGTCTCCACTGTACGGCTGGCATAGGTACAGGTGGATGAGTCAGAGCAAGGTTCGGGCCAGCTTTGGCCGAATCAGCCGGAGGCAAAGTTCGACGGGTTGAAACGCTGGCGCTCGGCACGATAAAGACGACGCACCATCTGGTATTCATCGTCGATTTTGACGACCAGTTCCTTGATGCCGGCCAGCGGCTTCTTTTGCGCGCGCTCTTCAAGCAGGCCGCACAGATGCGCCAAACGAATGGCACCCATGTTGCTGCTGCTGCCTTTGAAGCTGTGGGCGACCAGACTCAGGTCGTGGGCTTCGTGTGTGCTGCGCAGTTGATCCAGACGCTCTTCGGAATCAGAAAGAAAGGTGTCGAGCAAATCCTCAAACCCGCCTTCCATTACGTCCCGCAACGCACTGACTACCTTTGGATCCATATGAATGTCGGACACTTGTTCACTCCTTGATCAAGAATGATCGGATTATGCCAGAGCCTCCCATGAAAACTCTACGGTCGCACTGCGACCATCGGCGGACCATTGCGCTGCAGGGCACAGTTGGCGTACCAAACTCACCCCACGCCCCGACAAACGGTTCAGGTCCAGCGGTCTGGACAGCACTGTTGCAACATCAAAACCCTCACCACTGTCGTCTACCTGCAGCAATAAGCGCCCGCCCCGTGGCACAGGTTCGACCTGCACCCGCACCCGTACAAACCCGCTTCGCAGCGCTGCCAGACGTTCATTACGCAACTGGTAATAGCGGGCAAACCCCCGGGCATCTCGCTTGAGCCGTGAATCAAGGCCCAGAACGCCGTGCTCCAGGGCATTGCTGTAAAGCTCGGACAGTACCGCATGAATCACTGCACCCCGGGCCCGCAAGCCGTGAACCTCCATCAGCAATTGCAACAGATAGGGCAGCGGATTGAACCGTTGCAGCGTGGCCCCGCGGAATTCAAAGCTGGCCGACCAGTCCAGCGGGCTGCACTGGTCACTGTCGGAATAAGGCATGACCGGCACATCCAGAGGCTGCGGCAACTGTGACGTGATCTGCACCATGCTCACATCATCACGGGAATGGCCCTGGAAATCGTGCAGGGCCTGTTCGACCTCGGCAATCAGCATGTGCGGCTGGCGATTGGCATCCAGTACCTGCTGCAAGCGCTCAACTCCGAACAGCTGCTCATCCGGGCCGCTGGTGTCGATCACACCATCGGTCAGTAAAAACAGCTGGTCACCGGGCAGCATTGGCCATACACGGGTGGAGTGATCGAAGGCTTCGGCACGCAATACGCCCAACGGCAGGTGCTGCGAGGTCAATGCCCTGCGCTGCCCCGTGGCCCGGGCTTGCAGATAGCCATCGGGCATGCCGCCGTTCCAGACTTCGACACTGCGCCGCTGGGCACTGACGCACAGCACCGTGGCGCAGCAAAACATGTCGACGGGCAGGATGCCCTGGAGCTTGGCGTTCATTTCCCGGAGCATTTCGGCCAGCCCGTAGCCTTTGGCCGTCATGCTGTAAAACACTTCTGCCAAAGGCATGGCACCAATCGCAGCCGGCAGGCCGTGCCCGGTAAAGTCGGCCAAAAGAAGATGGGTATCTCCGGTCGGGGTGTAGGCCGCCAGCAATAAATCACCATTGAACAAGGCATAGGGCGATTGCAGGTAACTGATATTCGGCGCGCTCAGACAGCCCGCGTGTGCCACCCGGTCAAACACGGCCTTGGCCACCCGCTGCTCGTTGAGCAAGTAATCGTTATGCCGAGCGATCTGGTCACGCTGTTGCAGCACGGTTTCCTGCAGACGCCGCATCCGGTCCATCACGGTGATTTTCGCCGCCAGCAGCATGGGGTTGTAAGGCTTGCTCAGCACGTCGTCGCCGCCGACCTCGAGACTGCGGGCCAGGGCATCGGCCTGATTCAGGGACGTGAGAAAAATGATCGGTACCAGCACCTCGCCCGCCAATGCTTTGATCTGGCGCGCGGCCTCGAATCCGTCCATCACTGGCATCACAGCATCCATCAACACCAGCTGTGGACGCTCCCGGGCAAACAGCGCTACGGCTTCAGCACCATTGGCTGCCAGCAGCACGTTATGCCCCTGAAGCTGCACAATGCTCGACAACAGCAGGCGGTCAGCGCTGCTGTCCTCGGCAATCAACACGGTCAAGGAGGTGTTCACGTGATATCGAACAGTTTGTCGAAGTTGGAAATATTGAAAATCTTGAGCACATCCGGGTTGCTGTTGATCACCCTGATTTCTGCGTTGTCGCCGCCGGCATGGTCGCGCAGCAACAACAGCATGCCCAGCGCCGAACTGTCGACGTAGGTCGCTTCCTTCAGATCCACCACGCATTCGGTATCAGAGTCGAGCTTTTCGTAAGCCTCACGAAATTGCTGATGCTTGGCAAAGTCGAACCGGCCTTTGATCGCGATCGTCAGCTTGCGGCCATCTGCGGAGATTTCAGACGTCACTGCCATGGGGGAGCTCCCGTGTCGGGTTTCGGGTTGACCCGCAAACTATAGACGCTCTGAAACCCAGGGAGTGACGCCGCACAAACTCTGTAGGAGCGAGCCTGCTCGCGAGCAAGCTCGCTCCTACAGGAGAGGGGGGATTTCAGTAAGGATTGTTACGCGGTAAACGCTGGGACAGCTCGTCCATCAGTTTTTGCTCGCGCTTGTCTTCCAGCTGGCGGGCTTCTTCGGCGTAACGCTGGACCAGTTTGCGCAGCCCTTCCACCCGGGCATAGGCCTGTTGCCAGGTTTCGCGGGCCTTGTTGAGGTTGTTCTCATGCCAGACCAGGCTTTGGCGCTGCTGCCCGACGGCGGTTTCAAGCTGGTTGAGGAAGTATTGATAGTTGCGCAACCATTGCCCCGTGACGCCCTGGCTGCCGCGCTCAATCCATTGCGACTGGTATTCCCCGCGGAAGTTTTCCAGGTCGCCGAGTTTGCTGTTGGCCAGATTGACCTGGCCCTGGAAATGCCCCAGCCGCTGCGCTGCGGCCTTCTCGGTTTTTTCGGCCATGTCCACCACCGGCGCCAGACGCGCTGCCCTTCCATCACTGGCCATGGTCGATTAACCGCCCGCGGCCGGAGCGAAGATTGTCCCCAGATGACCAGCACTTTCACCCAGGCTGATATTGTCGTTCAGCCCCTGGCGCAGGTACGCCACCATCGCTGGCTGCAAGGCAATCGCGGTATCGGTTTCGCGATCGCCGCCGGGCACGTATGCCCCCACGCTGATCAAGTCCCGGGCCTGCTGGAAGCGCGACCACAACTGCTTGAACTGCTGGGCACGACGCATGTGTTCCGGGGTAACCACTGACGGCATCACCCGGCTGATGGACGCTTCAATGTCGATCGCCGGGTAATGACCTTCTTCGGCCAGACGCCGGGACAGCACAATGTGCCCGTCAAGCACGCCCCGCGCCGAGTCAGCGATCGGGTCCTGCTGGTCATCGCCTTCGGACAGCACGGTGTAAAACGCAGTGATCGAGCCGCCCCCGGCTTCGGCGTTACCGGCCCGCTCCACCAGCTTGGGCAACTTGGCAAATACCGAAGGCGGATAGCCCTTGGTGGCCGGAGGCTCGCCAATGGCCAAGGCAATTTCACGCTGGGCCTGGGCAAATCGGGTGAGCGAGTCCATCAACAGCAACACGTTCTTGCCCTTGTCACGAAAGTATTCGGCAATACGTGTGCAGTACATGGCCGCGCGCAGACGCATCAGCGGCGCATCGTCAGCCGGGGATGCCACCACCACAGAACGCTTGAGGCCCTCCTCGCCGAGGATGTGCTCGATGAATTCCTTCACCTCGCGACCCCGTTCGCCGATCAGCCCGACCACGATGATGTCGGCCTCGGTAAAGCGGGTCATCATGCCCAGCAGCACACTCTTGCCCACGCCAGTACCGGCAAACAGGCCCAGACGCTGTCCACGGCCGACCGTCAATAAACCGTTGATGCTGCGAATGCCCACGTCCAGCGGCACGCTGATGGGATCACGCTTGAGCGGGTTGATGGCCGGGCCATCCATCGGCACCCAGTCTTCGGCCTTCATCCCGCCCTTGCCGTCCAGCGGCCGCCCCGCACCATCGAGTACACGACCGAGCATGCTCATGCCCATTGGCAAGCGACCGTTATCGGCCAGGGGCACCACCCGGGCACCCGGGGCGATTCCGGCGACACTGCCAACGGGCATCAAAAAAATCTTGCTGCCCGAAAACCCCATCACCTCGGCTTCGACTTGCACCGGGTGAAAACTGTCATCGTTGATCACCAGACAGCGACTGCCCATGGCCGCGCGCAGACCTTCGGCTTCCAGGGTCAGGCCGACCATGCGCAACAGGCGGCCTTCGACTACCGGCTGCGCGGGCAATGCGACCACCGGGGCATAGGCGCCCAGGCGCCTGGCGAAGCTGGTGCGCTTAAGGTGCATCGGGCTGGTCCAGATCGACGTCGATGTCCGGCGCGGCCGGGTGCAATGCCTGCTCGTGAAGCTGATCGAACAGCTGACTCATCGCCTGTTTGATCCGGGTTTCGATACTGGCATCGATGCGACTGTGTTCGGTTTCGATACGGCAGCCGCCCGCTTGCAGGCTGTCGTCTTCGACGATTTTCCAGCGTTCGTCGTGACGCTCGCGCAAGGCCTTGATCTGATCGAAGTCTTGGGGATTGATAAACAGGCGAATGTTATCGGCACCCATGGGCAACAGCTTCAGGCCCTCGCGCAATACCTGTTCGATCTGCCTGGAATCGGTTTTAAGTTCGCGCTGGATCACTTGGCGGGTCATGTGCTCGACCAGGCCGACCATGGCTTTTTCCAGCTGCTGGTCCTGCTCGGCCAGCGGCGCCATCAGGCTGCTCATCAAGCGTTCAAGGCTGGCCACCCTGGCCGCCAGAGCGACCTCGGCTTCCTGGCGCACCTTGAGCTGAGTGCTGTGAAAGCCTTCCTTTTCACCCGTGGCAAAGCCTTCGTTGTAGGCTTCCTGGCGGATGCTTTCGAGCTCCTCAAGGGTCAGCGGCTGGACTTCATCCAGCGGCACCTCCTGCATCTCGACCGGCGGCTCCTCGACCACCTCGGGCTCAACCTCGAGCGGCTCGCGCCACGGGTCAAAGCTGGGCAGGCCCCATACGTCGAAGGCCCCCACATCCTTGGCGCGAATCACATCTCCGGGCGACTCACCATTGCTCACTTAGATCATCTCTTCGCCGCCCTTCCCGCCGAGAACGATTTCTCCGGCTTCGGCCATTCGGCGGGCGATGGTGAGGATTTCTTTCTGTGCGGTTTCGACATCGCTGACCCGTACCGGGCCTTTGGCTTCCAGGTCGTCGCGCAGCAATTCGGCGGCCCGCTTGGACATGTTCTTGAAGATTTTTTCCTGCACGTTCTCGTCGGAGCCCTTGAGGGCCAGTACCAGCACGTCGGAGGACACTTCGCGCAGCAGCGCCTGAATGCCGCGGTCGTCGACATCCGCCAGGTTGTTGAAGACAAACATGAGGTCTTCGATCTGCCCGGACAGGTCTTCGTCGATGTCGCGAATCGAGTCCATCAGTTGAGATTCCATCGAGCTGTCGAGGAAGTTCATGATGTCGGCCGCCCGCTTGATGCCGCCCAAAGAGGTGCGCGCAGCGTTGGAGTTGCCGGAGAACTGCTTTTCGAGGATCTGGTTCAGCTCTTTAAGTGCCGCCGGCTGCACGGTGTTGAGCGAGGAAACGCGCAGGATGATGTCCAGCCGCGCCTTTTGATCAAAGTGGCCGAGCACTTCGCCCGCCTGATCGGGGTCGAGATAGGCCACCACAATGGCCTGAATCTGCGGGTGTTCAAAACGGATCACGTCCGCCACGGCACGGGGTTCCATCCACTTCAGGCTGTCGAGGCCGCTGGTGTTGCCACCCAGCAGGATGCGATCGATCAGGCCGTTGGCTTTGTCTTCGCCCAGGGCCGATGTGAGCATTTTGCGAATGTAACTGTCGGAGCCGACCCCCAGGCTGGTCTGGTCACCGACGATCTCGACGAACTCGCTCATCACCTGTTCAACCTGCTCGCGGTGCACGTTGCGCATTTGCGCCATCGCCACACCCACCCGTTGGACTTCTTTGGGCCCCATATGGCGCAGTACCTGGGCCGCATCAGACTCGCCGAGGGACAGCAGCAAAATGGCTGCCTTGTCGACCCGGGTCAGCTTGGCGTTGGCAGCAGCTCGGTTATCACTCATCAGCGTTGATCCACTCTTTTACCACCTGAGCCACACGGCCCGGGTCTTCAGCCACCAGACTCTTGATGGCGTTCAACTGCGCGTCATAGCCTTCGCTCGGGCTCGGCAGCATGATGCTCTGCGGGCCCCCAAGGCTGACGCGATCGTTGGCCAGTTCGCCATCCAGGCTGCCCATCTCGGCATCACTGCCAATACCCGCCACCTGCTTGTTGCGGCCATGGCCGGTGATGTTGTTCAGCACCGGACGCAACACCCCGAACACCAGCACCAGAATGAACAGCACACCCAGCACTTGCTTGAGCACATCCCAGAACCAGGGCTGGGAATAGAACGGAATATCGGCAACCACTTCCGCGCGTTCGGTGGAGAACGGCACGTTGATCACGCTGACACTGTCGCCACGACTGGCATCAAAACCCACCGCGTCCTGCACCAGCCGGGTAAAACGTGCCAGTTGATCGCTGGTCCATGGCACCTGGGTAACTTCACCGTTGGCCGGGTTGATGTTGACCTTGTCGTCGATCACCACCGCCACGGACAGGCGATTGACCCGACCCTGCTGCTGCTTGGTGTGGCTGATGGAGCGGTCCAGTTCAAAGTTGCGGGTCGATTGCGAGCGCTTGTCTGCCGGGTACGGGGCCAACATCGGCTGGCCGGTCGCCGGGTCCATGATTTGTTGACCATTGGCATCCAGCAGCGGTTGGCCGGGCTGAATCATGCCCGCGCCTGCTGCACCGCCCTGGGCGGTTTGTTGCGGCGCCGACGCCGGGCTCGGGGGCTGATTGCTCAGCGCCCCGGGAACACCCTGCGGGCCATTGCTGGCGGTGCGCTGCTCGCTGGTGGACTGCTCGCTGCGCAGGGCCGGCTGATCCGGGTTGAACTGCTCGGAGGTGGACTCGACTGCGCTGAAATCAACATCGGCAGACACTTCCGCCTTGTAGCGGTCATTGCCCAGCACCGGCTGCAGGATGTTGTGCACCCTCTGGGTCAGCATGCTTTCCATGCGTCGGCTGTAGTCGAACTGCTTGCTGGCCATGGTCAGCTCGGAGTTTTGCGCCTGATCGGACAACAGGTTGCCTTTCTGGTCGACAACCGTGATCTGCGACTTGTTCAGCTCCGGAACGCTGGTGGCCACCAGATTGATGATCGCCTGCACCTGGCCCGGCTCCAGCGAACGGCCGCCGTACAGCTCGACCAGCACCGAGGCGCTGGGCTTGCGCTCATCGCGCACGAACACCGAGCTCTTGGGGATCGCCAGGTGCACCCGGGCGCCCTTGACGTTGTTGAGGCTGGAAATGGTGCGCGCCAGTTCGCCTTCCAGGCCACGGCGATAGCGGGTGGCTTCCATGAACTGGCTAGTGCCCAGGCCCTGGTCTTTATCCAGGATTTCAAAGCCGATATTGCTGTCGGTAGGCGTGACGCCGGCGGCGGCAAGTTTTAGCCGGGCACGGGAGACGTCATCGGCCTTGACCAGCAAGGCGCCAGAGTTGGGCTCAACGGTGTAGGCAATGTCGGCGGCGGCCAGGGTTTCCATGACCTGCTTGGCATCCATACCGGCCAGGCTGCCGTACAGCGGCCGGTAATCGGGTTGTTGCGACCACAGCACCACGGCAAAGCCAATCGCCACGCTCGCAGCCAGACCGACCATAAGGCCGACCTGACGCAACATGGTCATTTCGGCCAGGTTGTCCAGAAAAGACAACCCGAACAGCGGCGCTTTGCCGCCGGCCGGGCCTGGATTGGCCGGAACGTTATCCGGGAGTGCATCAGCCATGACTTAATATCGTCCTTAAACCGGCATCTGCATGATGTCTTGGTACGCCTGAACCAGCTTGTTACGCACTTGGGTCAATGCCTGAAAGGAGACGCTGGCTTTTTGCGACGCAATCATCACGTCAGTCAGATCAACGCCGGTTTTGCCGATTTCGAACGCGTTCGACAACTGACTCGACGCCTGCTGCGTCTCACTGACCTTGTTGATCGCATTGCCGAGCATGTCGGAGAAGCTGCTGGCACCCGCTTCGGGAACGGCCTGCACAGCCGATTTCGGTTGGGCCATGGCGTCCATTTGCATGGCCCGCATGTCCAACATCAATCGATTAAATTCAATACCTTGGCTCATGGACGACTGCCTCCGACGACCCGCAATTTTTTGACACTTTCACAACGCATCCTGGGGTGTAGCAACAAGGGTGCCAGCTCTTTGTCGTTTTCGAAGAATTAACGTTACCAATCGTCGCAGGCAGAAACCCCCGTTGTCGCTGAAGAGGCACCAAGCTGCGATCGGATGCGCAGCGGCCGCGAAGCCAGCACAACGCCATCGCAGCCTCGTCAGCGACTACAGCCACGGCCCCGGTTACGTCGCGGCAAACAGGCAGGCCTCGACATCCATCCCGGCATCGCGCATTTGCGCCAGCTTGTAGCGCAATGTGCGCGGGCTGATGCCCAGGCGCTCGGCGGCCTCTTTGCGACGGCCGCGCTCGGCGCGCAAGGTCTCGATGATCATCTCGAACTCGCGGCGACGCAGATCATCACCCAGCGCTCCCGACGACTCGGCCGTATCAAGCGGCAAGGATTCGACCAAAACCGGCAATGGCGCGCACGCCACCGGACCTGCCAGGCAGAAGTCCGGCGCTTCAATCAAACCGCCCTGCTGTAGGATCAGCGCCCGCTGAATCGCGTTGTCCAGCTCCCGTACATTGCCCGGCCACGCATAGGTGGTCAGACAGGCTCTGGCCTGGGGCGAAAAGCGCACCGCGGTGTGCTTCATTTTGCTGATGTACTTGGCCAACAAGCGCTCGGCCAACGGCAGGATGTCCGCGGTGCGCTCGCGTAACGGGCGCCAGGCCAGAGGAAAGACCGAAAGCCGGTAGTACAGGTCCTCGCGAAAACGCCCCGCTGCCACCTCCCCCGCCAGATCACGGTTGGTGGTGGCGACTACGCGGATATCCAGCGCAATCGGCTTGCGCCCGCCGACCCGCTCGACTTCGCGCTCTTGCAGCACCCGCAACAATTTGGCCTGCAACCCCAGGGGCATTTCGCTGATTTCGTCGAGCAGCAAGGTGCCGCCGTCCGCCTGTTCGAACTTGCCCGCCTGCGCCGCAATGGCCCCGGTGAACGAACCTTTTTCATGGCCGAACAAGGTGGCTTCGAGCATGTTGTCGGGGATTGCCGCGCAGTTGATTGCCACAAACGGCTGACTGCTGCGGTGCGAATGCTGGTGGATGTAGCGCGCGAGCACTTCTTTGCCGGTGCCCGACTCGCCCGAGATCAGCACCGTGGAGTCGCTGCGGGCCACTCGCGCCGCCAGATCGAGCAATTGCAGGCTGGCCGGCTCAACCGCCACCGGTCCCTGGCTGTCTGCCGCCCCAAGGCTACCCAGCGCATGCCGGGCGACCAGATCCAGCAGCGCCCGGGGCTCAAACGGCTTCACCAGATAGTCCGCCGCACCCTGGCGCATGGCATCCACGGCGCGCTCGACGGCGCCATGGGCGGTCATCAGCAACACCGGCAATTGCGGCTGGCTGACACGCAACCGGCCAAGCAATTGGTGCCCGTCCATACCAGGCATATTGACGTCGCTGATCACCAGGCTGAATGACTCGCCAGCAACTGCCTCCAGCGCTTCTTCGGCCGATGCCACCGCGCGAAAACCGTGCCCGGCCAGCAACAGGGTGTCCGCCAGGGCTTCACGCAGAGCGCGATCGTCTTCGACCAGTAAAACCTTGATTGCCATCGCCATCAGTTTTCCTGCGCCTCGCCTGGAATCAGCGGCAAGCTGAGCAAGGCACAAGTGCCGCGCCCCGGCCGCGAGTGTAAAAGCAGCTGACCCTGATGGGCCCGGGCCACTGCATTGACCACCGCCAGGCCCAGCCCGGTACCGGTGGCCCTGGTGGTGAAAAACGGCTCGCCCAGACGCTCCAGCACCTTGGGCTCGATGCCGCTGCCGCTGTCACTGACGCACAGGCGCAAGGTGTTGTCACGGGCGTACAGATGAACCTTGAGCCGCACCTGAGGTGTACCGGCTTGCAGGGCATTTTCGATCAGGTTGAGCAATGCACCGACCAGGGTGTCACGGTTACACAACACAAGACCGCCATAAGCGTCGCACTGCCAGCGCATCGACACGCCCTGAACATGGGTCTGGGCTGCGGCTTGCAGGGCCTGCATCAAGGCCTTGGGGGCAACTTTATCGGTCAGCGGCAGCTCGCCACGGGCAAACACCAGCATGTCGCGCACCTGGTGCTCCAGCTCATGCAGACGCTCCTTGAGACGCCCGGCAAAGCGCTGCTGGGTTTCGACGGGAAGCACCTGTTCAGTCAGATGGCTGGCGTAGATCAGTGCCGCCGACAGCGGCGTGCGGATCTGATGGGCGAGCGAAGCGACCATGCGCCCCAACGAAGATAAACGCTCATGGCGGGCGAGTTGATCTTGCAGGCGCCGGGTTTCTGTCAGGTCGTTGAGCAATACCAGTTGCCCGGGCTCTGCATCCAGCGATCGGGTGGCAATCGACAGGCGCCGCCCGTCTTTGAGCGATACCTCGTGCCCGTCATCTTCACGGGGGGCAAAGCAGCGGGCGATCACGTGGCGCCACAGCTCGCCCTCCAGGGGCAAGCCAAGCAGCTCGCTGGCCGCAGGATTAGCCTCGCGCACAAGGCCGCGGTCATCAATCACGATGACCCCGCCCGGTAATAGATCGAGGAGGTTTTGCAGGCGGTTGGCCAGCCGTTCTTTCTCCGCAAGTTCCGCCATGCGTTGGGCGCTGACAAATGCCAGTTCGCCTTTAAGCTCGGTGACCCGGGCTTCGAGCAGACTGTAGGAATCGGTCAACTGGGTCGACATTTGATTGAACAGCGAGAACGCGTGCTCCAGTTGCGCCGGAGTAGACGGCGTAGCCCCCAGCGACATGGCTTGCCCTGCGAGATCAGGGCCAGAGGACTGTTGGGCTATGTGCGGCATGGGGCGTTCTCGCTTGGCTGACCGTCATAAAACGGTTCGTTGACCCAAGCGGTGCAATACCCGTGCCTAAAGAAGCGGCTTGAAACTGTACCGGCGCAAGCCCGCGGGTGATGGCGGCTTCCGGGCATCCTGGAGCAACAGACTCGCGAGCTGGCTCGCTGCTACAGAGTCAAAAGCAGTAGCAGGCGTCAATCCTCCGCCGGCTCTTCCCCGTCGCGACGGCTCATGCCGTATTTGCGCATTTTCTCGACCAGGGTGGTACGGCGAATGCGCAGGCGCTCGGCGGCGCGGGCGACAATGCCATTGGCGTCATCCAGCGCTTGCTGGATCAACCCTTGCTCCAGACCACCGAGGTAGTCCTTGAGGTCCAGGCCTTCAGGGGGCAGCATCGCCGTGGCGCTGAAGTCCTGGGTGCTGTTGTTGATCGCCACCCGCTCTTCCATGTCGCTGAACAGGGTGTCGACCAGGTTCTCGTCTTCGTCGTCCACGTAGCGAAATTTCTTCGGCAGTTCGGCGACGCCAATCACCCCGTACGGATGCATGATCGCCATGCGCTCAACCATATTGGCCAGCTCGCGGACATTGCCCGGCCATGCATGACGGCAGAGCGACATGATGGCGCCGGAGTTGAAGCGGATGGAGCCGCGTTTTTCGTGCTCCATGCGCGAAATCAGCTCGTTCATCAGCAACGGGATATCTTCGACCCGCTCGCGCAGGGGCGCCATTTCGATCGGGAAGACGTTGAGGCGGTAGTACAGGTCTTCGCGAAAAGCGCCGACTTCAATCATGCTTTCGAGGTTTTTATGGGTGGCGGCGATGATCCGCACATCAGCGCTTTGGGTCTTGTTGCTACCCACACGCTCAAAGGTTCTTTCCTGCAGGACGCGTAGCAGTTTGACCTGCATCGGCAACGGCATATCGCCGATTTCATCGAGGAACAGCGTGCCGCCATTGGCCAGTTCTAAACGCCCGGCGCGGCTGGTGATTGCGCCGGTGAAGGCGCCCTTCTCATGGCCGAACAACTCGCTTTCAAGCAACTCTGCGGGAATCGCCCCGCAGTTAACCGGCACAAATGGCGCGTCGCGGCGTTTGGAGTGGTAATGCAGATTGCGTGCGACCACTTCCTTGCCGGTTCCGGACTCGCCGAGGATCAACACGCTGGCGTCGGTATCGGCCACTTGCTGCATCATTTGCCGCACATGCTGAATCGCCCGGCTGGTGCCCACCAGACTGCGGAACAAGTTGGGTTCGCGATGACGGCCGCGCTCGCGGGCCTGGTCATACATCTCGCGATAGACCTGGGCACGGTGCAGGGAATCGAGGAGTTTGCTGTAGCTGGGGGGCATTTCGAGGCTGGATAAAACGCGGCGGCGCTGGTCTTCCGGCAGGTCGACCGCAGAAATTTCACCTAAAAGCATGATCGGCAGGAACTCATCCCACCCGGCCAGTGTCTTAAGCAGGCTGGAAACACCGCCAGCGATGCTGACAGTACCTACCAGCACGCAGAGCACTTCGCGACTGGACGACAAACAGCTGACAGCCTGCTCCCACTCAAGGCTGGAGCTGGCCAAATTTTCTTCACCCAGAAAATTCAGAATCACCGCTAAATCGCGGCGGCGGACGCTATCGTCATCGATCAGCAGAATTTTGGTTTCACGCCACATGCAATAGCAACTTCCCTAGTCAACTCAATGCCCCGAAACGCAGGGCATATTTAGTCGCCCCAACCTGTTGGATATCTAAGACGACTGAAAAAGAATACAGCACTAGTTAAGTCAAAAGACATACATAGTCAAATTTATGGCGCGCATGTGTCAATTAACCACATATTCCTTATGCCTTAACGGAACAGATGGTAAACCTTTGATGCGCTTTTTGCTTGATTGATCTGTGACATTTGCTCGACCAGCAGTTGGCGCTCGTCGGTGGCCGCCTCCAGCAGCATGCGATAGACCACCAGCAACCCTTCCAGATTCTCGCGCAACACCGCCTCATCCACAGGCGCCTCATCCAGCACACTCTCGACACACACCCGGCAGGCTGAATCCAGCTGGCCGATGGCATCCCAGTTGCGTTCAGCCAGGGCATCGATCAGTGCTTCACGGGTTTCTTGAATTCGTTGCAGTTGGCTCATGACGCACTCCTCGGGCCTTCAATTTTATTGTGGTGCAATCTCGTCCCAACCACTTTTGACCGTGATCAGCAGGCGGGCCACTTCGTCGATGATTTCGGGATCGTTCTGCGCATTGGCCTGGGTCAAACGGATGGTCATGTACTCGTACAGGCTGTCCTGGCGCTGGAAGGCGACCTTGTCTTCAGCCTTTGATTCATCCATGCCCTGGCGCAAGCCAGTGATGATGTCGATAGCCTTGGTAATCAACACCACCTTCTGCGGGATATCACCACGGCTCATCGCGCCCTTGGCCTGGGCCATGCGATCCAGACCGCCTTCCATCAGCATTTGAATCAGGCGATGGGGGCTGGCCTCAGAGATCTGGGCGTGGGAATTGACCTTCTGATACTGACGAAGGGCGCGCATCGGGTTCATGTTGCTACCTCATTACGGTGACAGGCAAAAATGGCCAGGACTTGATCTTTATGTCGACTGTCACGGCTAAAACTTTAGTGATCCGGCTGCGGGAAATCAGCTGGATTTAGGGTTATTCAGCGAGTTCAGAGTGGTCATGATGCTGGAGCTGCTGGCGTTGATCTGGGCGATAAGGGTGTCCATCGCGGTGTACTTGGACGTCAGGGAAGTCTTCATGCTCTCCATCCGTCGATCCAGATCCGCCTGCTGCGTTGTCAGATCCGTCAGCTTGGTATTCAAGTCAGTGACTCGACTCGCCAGCAGCCCGGTGGTACCGACATAGCTGTCTGTGGCCTTGGTCATACGCGCAACCAGACCGGTGTCACCGGTAAAAACCTTGCTGATTTCCAGCGCACCGTTGGGGGTTGCCACTGCGGCATCCCACTTCTTGTCATCCAGGGTCAGAAGCCCGGTTTTCTGATCGGTACTGATACCCATCTGGGACAGACTGCCCATGCTCGACGAACTGCTGTTCTGCAGCAGCTCGTTACGAATACCGTTAACCAGTTGCCGCATCGAGGCATCACCGGTAAGGGCGCCCGAGGTGGTGGTTGCGGCATCACCGGTGGCGGTGACTTTGGTTTGCGTGTTGATACTGGTCAGCAGCGCGTTGTAAGCACTGACAAAGGACTGAACCGAGGTTTTCAGGGTTGCCGTATTGGAGGCCACGGTAATGGTCGACGCCTTGGTATCAATCAACTCCAGCGTCACGCCGCTGATGGCCGAAGTGATCTTGTTGCTCGACGACTCCATGGCGATGCCATCAATGGTGTAAATGGCATTCTCTGGAGCTTTACCGGCGTCATAGCCGGTCGACAACCCTGAGTCACCACTGATGGTGATGTCAGTACCCTTGCCCGTGGTTTGCGAACCGATGACCAGGCGCGACCCGTTGGCATCGGTCAAAACGTTGGCACTGATGCCCTTGGATTGCAGCTGGGTGTTAATCGCTTCACGGGTTTGCTGCAGGGTAGCGCCAGCCGGGACCGATACATTGTAATCATTGCCGGACTGCGAAATGGTAAGGGTCGTGGGCTCGGTACCCGAGTTGACCACTGACGAGGTCCCCCCCTCAAATACCTTGCTGGTAACTTTCGAGGCGGTCGCCAGCTTGGTCACATCCAGCGCGTAGGTACCGCTGGAGGCCTTGTCATCAATGGTGACCTTGGAAATTTTTTCGTCTGACGAGGTAGCCGCCAGGCCGTTGAAGCTGGAGACACTATTGAGTTTGGCAATGGCTGCGCGATAGGTTTCAAGCGCGCCTTTTACCGTGCCCACAGCGGACAACTGAATCGTGGTGTCTTTTTGTTGCGCAGTAATCTGGGTTTGCTTGGGCGCTTTTTCAGCATCCACCAACGCTTTAACAATACCGATGGTATCGAAACCCGAACCAACACCCGTAATCGTAGAACTTGCCATCTGTATTCTCCTTATCCGGGCTGCCGCTTTATGGGCTTACGCTTTTTTGACGAGCAAGGCCGAGGAAGCAGACAGCATCACAATTCATGCCACCTTCAGGCTTTGCCCTGAAAAAGCAGGCTGTGGGGATCAGCCAGGTTTTGCGCCAGCTTGAGGGCCATCTCTGAAGGTAACTGGCGAATCACCTCTCCGCTGTCGGAGGCAATCACCTTGACCACCATCACGCCGGTGGTGTCATCAATCGAAAAGTCCAGCTTGCGCTGGTTCGACCGTGCGAATGCTTGTATGTCACTAACAGCCTTTTCCAGCTCCGCACGCTCAGGCGGCTTGCCTGTCACCGGGGTAGAAACCGCTCCTGCCTGAGTGGTTGCGACCGGTGCCGGCGCGGGGTTCGGTACTGCTGCAGGGCTCGGGTAAGCGGTGCTCAGCTTGATGCTCATGTCCATGCCATCACCTCAAAACTGAAAAAAACGAAAGGGCACGTAAACGCGCCCTTCCGTTGTCAACCGAGGGCTGAAATTACTGAAGCAGTTTCATCACAGCGGACGGCAGCTGGTTCGCCTGGGACAGGATCGCGGTAGCGGCCTGTTGCAGGGTTTGTTGCTTGGTCAGCTCTGCGGCTTCGGATGCGAAGTCGGTGTCCTGAACGCGACCACGGGCAGCAGTCGAGTTCTCGGAGATGCTTTGCAAGTTGGACACAGTGCTGTCGAAACGGTTTTGCACGGCACCCAGCTCGGAACGCTGAGTATCGATCTGCTGGATTGCGCCAGTCAGGGCCTGGATCGATTGTTGAGCGCCTTCGGCGGACAAAATGCTCAGGCTGGCTACGCTGGTTTCAACAGTGTTGGAACTTGTGGTTTTCGCAGTCAGACCCAGGGAGTCCAAGCCAGTACCGGCGCTACCGTCACCAACAGTGATGTCCTTGGTGGAGAACAGCTTCAGCGTGTTATCAGCATTTTTGCTGGCGGTTACGCCGGTGCTTGCACTGTTGATCGAAGAAACGATGGAGTCCATCGAGTCGCCCTTTTTGAACTTCACTTCAACGCCGTTCATGGTGACTGAAGTATCAGCTGTCAGCTTAGCCTCGGTCTTGCCTGCGGCCAGACCCAACTGCGCCAAAGCACCTTTACCTTCAGGCGTATCTGCCTGGTCGGTCAGGCTCACAGCCTTGCCGTCCTGGGAGGTCAACACCAAACGACCATCCTGAGCGCTTGCCGTGACACCCGTTTTACCGGCGGCAGTCGTCTGAGCATTGATTGTCTCAATGACTCCGCCAGTGCCTTCAAGCTTCATGCCGGCAGTCAGCGAAATTTTCGTACCGTTAACATTGATATCAGCGTCTTTGGCCAACCCGGTAACAGGTGTACCAGCAGCTGAAGCAGTAGCTGCAGTTGCGAAGTTGCCGGCAATACTGCTGGACACAGTAAATGCTGCAGTGGAGCTCAGCTCCAGCTTGCCCGCATTTTCTTTTGCAGTAATGCCCGTGGTACCTGACGACAGGTTGATTTTATCGGCAGCTTTCGCAGCGCTATCTTCTGCAGAAGTCAGCGTTACGCTACCTGTGCTCGCACCACCAAATGTGAGGACCTGATCAGCGGTTGGCGTAGCATAGGCCGCAGCAGTGGCAAGTGTGTTCGGGGTTGTTGTACCGCTCAGATCGATCGCGCCACCAGTAACCTTGGCAGCCAGTTGCGTGATCCCGCCAGTAGCATTCGCCTCACCGAAAGAACCTTTCAAACCGGTAGCACTGATATCGGTCATGCCGAACGAGATGGTCTGGTTGGCATCGGCACCGACCTGGAAGGACTGGTTCTGGAACGAGCCGTCCAGCAGGTTACGGCCACCGAAGGTGGTGGTCGACGAAATACGGGTCAGCTCACCGACTTTGGCGGTGAATTCTTGCTGCAGGGATGCACGGTCATCAGCGCTTTTATCACCGTTCGCGGACTGCAGGGCCAGTTCACGCAGACGTTGCAGAATGTTGGTCGATTCTTGCATCGCGCCTTCAGCTGTCTGGGCAATCGACGAGCCGTTGTTGGCGTTGGCGATGGCGACAGTCATGCCTTTAACCTGGGAGGTCAGACGGTTGGCGATCTGCATGCCGGCAGCGTCATCTTTGGCGCTGTTGATTTTCAGGCCGGAAGACAGACGGGTCATCGAGGTGCTCAACGAGTCGCCGGCTTTGTTCAGGTTCTTCTGAACGGTCTGGGACGTGACGTTAGTGTTTACTGATAAAGCCATGACGAAATCCTCATTGGATGAATACTGCGGCTTCCGGCCCTGGCAACCGCCGGGTGTGGCCTAGAGAACCTTCGTAATAGTTATCGTCGTGAATGCAGGTTGCTTGAGGGGTTTTTTAATTTTTTTTACTGGCAGGGGGCCAGCCCTTGTGTTTCAAGGGGTTACACAGACCCGGAGCTGATCTGTTTGCCGGTGGGAGCTGGCTTGCCAGCTCCCACAGTGGGGACGCCACAACGCAAAACGCCCATGGCTTCTGGCCATGGGCGTTTTGTGGTTCAAGCCTCAGCTCAAGGGCGATAGATGATCGCCGAGCCCCATGACAGGCCTACGCCGAAGCCGCTCAGGGCCACGCGCTTCCAGTCAGGGGTGTCCATCACGTGCTTTTCCAGCAGCAACGGAATGCTCGAGGACACGGTGTTGCCGGTCTCGACCATGTCCTTAATGAACTTCTCCGGCTCGCCTTCGAAGCGCCGAGCGACCGCATCAACGATCGCCGCGCTGCCCTGGTGGATGCAGAAGGCGTCGATGTCCTGGGAGGTCAGTTGCGACTCGTCCATCAACTCGTGCAAGTGTGCAGGCACTTTAAGCAACGCGAAGTTGAATACCTGGCGGCCATTCATAAAGAACACGCCGTCGCTGACTTTCAAGTGCGGGGCACCCGAACCGTCGGTGCCGAACTTGGCCTTGCCCAGCTGCCAGGGTGCGTCTTCGCCCATCCAGGTGGCGGTAGCGGCGTCGCCGAAGAGCATGGTGGTGTTGCGGTCTTCGGGGTCGACGATTTTCGAATACGGGTCGGCGGTGATCAGCAGGCCGTTTTTCAGGCCCGTGGCTTCCATGAAGCCTTTCATCGCGTAGATGCCGTAGACGTAGCCCGAGCACCCCAGGGAAATATCAAAGGCGGCTACGTGGGTCGGCAGGCCCAGCTTGTCCTGGACGATGGCAGCGGTGTGGGGCAAACCTTCTGCGTCACCGTTTTGGGTCACGACGATCAGCGCGTCGATGGATTCGCGCTTGAGCTGCGGATTGTTGGCAAACAGTGCGTTGACGGCCTCGACACACAGGTCCGAGGTTTCCTGGTCAGCATCTTTGCGCGGCAGAAACGCCGAGCCAATCTTGCCCAGAATGAAGTCTTCGTCCTTGGAGAACTTCGCGCCCTGGGCATAGTTGTCTACACCGTTTGCAGGCACGTAACTGGCGATGCTTTTAATGCCAATCATTGTGGCTTCCCAATACTAATAGCTGGAGATCACCCGCTCGAACAATCAAGGGGCGCTGACAATAAAAGGGCTTAGTCGCGCAAAAAGCGGCGAATATGGGTGCATGAAAATAGACAAAACAGCCTGGAAAAGGCCCGGCACCCGCCCGTACGTTTCACACGATACAGTGAAGATGCGCGTTATGACTCATAGGTCACTCGATTTGGTGCGGTTTTTTACAAAACGTTTCGGGTAAACCGAGGATCAAGTGGGAGTCGTCTTGCCGGCGATAGCATCACCCTGCCCCTTCAGACAGGCCGGTTTTGCCGGTATCGCTGGCAAGCCAGCTCCCACAGGTATGCTGCAAATTCTGCATTACAGCTGATTGAACAGGCTCAGCTGGGAGATCTTGACGAAGGCCAGTTGCGAGGCTTCAAGCATGGCTTTCTGGAATGCCAAGTCGATCGAAGCGCCGGCCATGTCTGTGTTGCCAATGGCGGCAGTGGTGGAATCGTTGGCCAGGCCCATGCTGATGTTTTCGTCGGCCTGGATATCCACCGCCTTCAAGCGCGCACCAATCGAACCCCGGGCACTGTCGACCCCGGCACTGGCGTTTTTCAGATTGCCTATGGCCGAGTTGATGGCGTCTTTCTGGATCTGCTGGGCCGCCGGATCTTTGTCGCTGGGGATCACCAGTGCTTTACGCAGCTGGCTGATGGTGTCCAGCGCACTTTGACTCTGGTGGTTGTTGCTGTTGACCACAAACTGGTCGCCAGCCGCGCGCGCGCCGGTGAAATCGAAGGTAACCCCCATGGCGCTGAGCGTGTCGCCGGTCATGCTGCCGCTGGCAATCGACTTGCTGCTGGCAGTCACTGGCTGGGCGTAGATTTCGTATTCGGTGTCACTGGTGAATTTGATCACCGCACCATTGCCCGGAAAGCTGTCGCTGTAGGCCTTGGCATCCGCCACGCCAGTCCCGGTGATCTGTGCCGTCGAGGTATTGCTCGGGGTACGGGAGGTGTTGAAGGTGTCGGGTTTGGCCTCGAGGGTGAAAGAGTGCCCCGCCACCGCCGCATCCTGATCGGCTGCCGGGATGTCCTTGAGATTAAGGTTAATGTCGAACGATACGCCGCGCAGGCTGATGCTGTGAGCACCCTCCTTGGTGGAATCGAAGACACCATTGCCTGGCACTTCAGAGGTCACGTCCTTGCCCTGGGCGTCAGTCAGCTTGTACTGGGTGCTGCTGGTGAATTCCAGGGTGTAGGGCTGACCCTCGGCAAAGCCTTTATTGAACACCGGGCTTGAGGTGATCAAACCGGCGGACAGCGAAACCTTGCCATTGTCCGGGATAACCGCACCGGTTGCGTCTACCACCGGCAGTGCAGTGACCTGTGTACGCCCGGTATTGACCGAGTTTTCCATAAAGCTTTTGGCCGTGTCGCTGCCGGCCAGGCTCAGGGTGTCCGAGACCTTGAGATTGAGCTGGGTATCGTCGCCCTGATAGCTGTAAGTGCCATCGTTGTTGCGGGTATAGGGCGGCGTATCGGTCTTGGAGCCCGAGAACATATAGTTGCCCGCGGCATCCTTGCTGTTGAGCAGGCTGAACACCTGGTCTTCGATACTCCCCAGTTCGCTGGCAATCGTCGCGCGATCGGCATCGCTTTTCCCGCTGCCAGCCCCCAGAGCCAGCTCACTGGCCTTTTGCAGGGCGGTGTTGATGCTGTCGAGGATGGTTTCCTGACTGCCCAGCGACGCCTTGATACCGTTCATGTTGGTGGTGTACTGACCCAACATGTCTTTTTGCTGCTGCAATTGCAGCAGGCGCGCGGCACCCACCGGATCATCGCCAGCGGTCTGAATGCGCACGCCGGAGTCGATCTGGCTCTGGGTCTTGATCACCGACGAGAAGTTGTTCTGGTAGGTGGCACTGGTCGACTCAAAAAACTGGGAAGTAGAGATACGCATCGTCGAGGACTCCCTTAAAGACTGTTGATCAGCGTGCTGAAGGTTTCTTGCGCCGCTTTGATGATCTGCGACGATGCGGTGTAGTACTGCTGAAACTTGACCAGGTTGGAGGCCTCTTCATCCAGGTTGACCTGGGACACCGAGCTGCGGGTCTGCGTGGCATACGCCAGCGCTGCGGTGTTGGCCGTGCCGTCGACGGCGGCCTGACTGGCCTGGCCACCGACTTTCGCCACCAGCTGGCTGTAGGAAGAACCCATGCTGACGCCGCCGGTGCCGTCCTTGCCGACGCCGACCGTGGCTTTGGTTTGCAGGCCCAGCAACAGGTTGGCGTTGGTGTTGTCCGCCTTGCCGTCCTTGTTGAACTTGATGTCGAAGCTGTCGCCCTTGGCCGGCGACCCGCTGATGGTGGTGTCAAAGCCAATGGTTTTCGGCGTGCCGTCGGCGTTTGTGACCGGCAAGCCCGCAGCGTCCAGCACCGGCAGGTTGATCGTGACCTTGTTGTCCTGGCCCGGCACTAGGGTGCCTTTACCGATTTCCTCGCCTTTTTCGTTCAGCACGCGGTAGCCCTGGGCGCCGTTTGCAGCTTCGTCAAAAGCAATCCGTACCGGCATTGCGCCTTCAATCTGCGACTGCGCCAGGCCGAGGTCCGCACCCGCGTAAATATCCAGCGCCGAGGACAGGCTCGGCGTGCTCAAGGCCCCCGTACCGCTGTTGGAGCCGCCCTTGCCTGCCACCAAAGGGCCGGCGAACGCCAATTTACTGGCATCGCTCATCTGTACGCCGATGTTGCTGGCGCCGTTGCGGGTCGGGCTGACCTGGAATTGATCACCTTTGCTCAACGCACCACCGTTAAGGTCCATGGTGAAGCCGTCGATGACCGCAGCAGGCTTTTGATCCAGATTGAAGGCCCCCATGCTGGTGCCGTCCGAGCGTCTGACCGTGTAGTCCTTGTCGCTGGTGAACGTCACCTGATAGTCGTAGGCAGTCAATGCGCCACTGTCGGTGATGCTGACGTTCAGGTTGCCCGAACCCGGGCTGTTACCGGTCGCCGCAAGGCTGCGCTGGCTGATGGCCTGCGCGCTGTTGATGCTGTTGAACATCGACGAGCCAAACTCGCCATTGGCATCCAGGCCCTGCCCCAACTGCTTGTTGATCGCGTCGGCGACCACAATCGCAGTGCGCCCCAGATCGTTCATGGCCGGTGCCAGCACGTCATCGCGATAGCGCAACAGGCCGCCGATCTTGCCGCCGGAGATGACCGAGGTCACGTCGGAGCTGGACTGCGCGTAGTTGATCTGAATGCTGAACTGGCTTTTATCGACCTTGCCCGGCACCGCCGACAGGGTATTGGAGGTATTGCCCTGCACCAGCGCCTGACCCGTCCCCAGGGTCACGTCATAGACGTTGTCGTGTTCCTGGACCGTTACTCCGACCAGTTCATTCAGGGTACGCACGGCCTCGTTGCGGGCATCCAGCAAGTTGTTCGGCGTATTGCCGGCGGTGGTGGCCTGGGCGATCTGCTGGTTCAGCGAGGCAATGGTGGCCGTGTGCTGGTTGACCATCGAGGTCAGGGTGTCCAACTGGCTGTTGATGCCTTCGTTTTGCTGGTTGAGCTGGGTCGAGATCGAGTTGAAGCGGTTGCTCAAGGCTTGTGCATTGGTCAGCAGCAACTGGCGGGCGGACGCGTCGCCGGGGGCGCCGGCCGCCGTTTGCAAGGACGAGAAGAAGCTGTTGAGTACGGCCGAGACACCGGTACTTTTATCTGACAGCAGCTTGTCCACCGAACCTATCTGGTCGAGGTAAGCCTGGGCATCGCCGTTCAATGAAGTGGTGGTTTGCAACTGCGCATCGAGGTAGGAGTTGTACACCCGGCGTACGTCAGCCAGGGTGGTGCCGGTGCCGATAAACACCCCGCCCACTTGCTGCGAGCCGGCACTGCCCTGCACGATCTGCTGGCGCGAGTAGCCCGAGGTGTTGGCGTTGGCAATGTTATTGCCGACCGTGGCCAAAGCCCCCTGGCTGGCGTTCAGCCCCGACATCCCGATGTTGATCAAACTCGCCATGGTTCAAACCTTATAAATGCGTGAAAGAACCCGTCGAGACGTAGCTCTGGTAGGTCTTCATTTGCTTGGCAATCTGCGAAATCTTGCTCGCGTACTCAGGGTCGGTTGCATAACCGGCCTTCTGCAACTCGCGAACAAACTGCTCTGGTTTATCGGCTGCGTTCAGCACTTCTTTATAACGATTGTTGCTTTGTAACAGCGTGACCAAATCGTGGAAGCTGTCCTGATAGGAGTCGTAGGAACGGAAGTCCGCCGTCTCCTTGACCATCTGCCCGCCCTTGAACTCGCTGGTAATTGCCCGAGCCTGCGGCCCCTGCCAACTGCCAGTGGCCTTGATGCCGAACAGGTTGTGACTGCTGCTGCCGTCCTGCTGGCGCATCACCGACTTGCCCCAGCCGGTTTCCAGTGCCGCTTGCGCCACCAGATACAGCGGATCGACACCGATACGGTCGGCGGCCTGCTGCGCCATCGGCAACATGGTGGCCACAAAGGCGTCCGGCGACTCGAATGCCTGTTTGGTCGGAGCCAATGGCGGTTGCGCCACGGCACGCCCGTAAATCTGCATCCGCCCTTGCACACCGCCGGCGCTGAGCATGGGGTGACGGCTGCCTTTGATCACCGCATCCAGCGACGGGCTGGTGCGCCCGGGCACCGTACCGGTATTGAGGGTTGAGCGGGCCGCATCGGCCGAAGGCACGATCCCGGCCAGCAAGCGATCGGTCAGCTTGCTCGGCAAGGCCAGACGACGCTGATTGAGCATCGCCACATCGTTTTTATGGCCGCTTTCCACGGCGCTGGTGGCCACCCGCGAAGCCCACAGCGGACGCTGGCCGCTGGAGCGCACAAACGGGCTGTCGATCGCAGGGGCGACCGGGGCAGGTGTTTTCACCTCAGGGTTCAAGGCAACCGTGGCGGCCTCCCCCGGCACTGCGGACTTGTTCTTCGACATCTGGCGCATCAGCACATCGGCCAGACCGATACCGCCACCCTGACGGGACAAGGTCACCGACAGTTGCTGGTCGTACATCTCCTGATACTGCTTGGCCGCCGGGGTGTTGAGCGGGTTGTCCTTGCCCAGCACTTCGTTCGCCGAGCGCATGGACTTGAGCATCTCGTTGAGGAACAGCGACTCGAATTCCTGCGCCACCTTGCGCATGTTGCTGTCGCTTTCGCGGTCGCCGACCTTCAGCTTGTTCAGACGATTGAGGTCGGTAAAGGCGCCCGAATCGCTGCCACTGACCGCACCGCTCTTACGCATATCCATGATGACGGCCTCAGATCACTATCAGGTCGGCTTGCAGGGCGCCGGCCTGTTTCAACGCTTCGAGAATCGCCATCAAGTCCCCAGGCGCCGCGCCAACCTGATTCACCGCCCGGACAATTTCGTCCAGCGTGGTGCCCGGGCCAAATTTGAACATCGGCTTGGCTTCCTGCTGTGCATTGAGCCGCGAACGCGGCACGACAGCGGTCTGGCCGTTGGACAACGGGCCCGGCTGGCTGACGATCGGGTCTTCGGTGATGGTGACGGTCAGGCTGCCGTGGGTCACGGCCGCAGGCGAAACCTTGACGTTCTGGCCGATCACTATGGTGCCGGTGCGCGAGTTGATGATGACTTTGGCCACTGCCTGCCCCGGATCGACTTCGAGGTTTTCCAGGATCGACAGGTAGTCGACCCGCTGGCTCGGGTCCAGTGGCGCAGTGACACGCACCGAGCCGCCATCAATCGCCTGGGCGACACCGGGGCCGAGCAAGTCGTTGATCTTGTCGACCACGCGCTTGGCCGTGGTGAAGTCCGAACGGTTGAGGTTCAGGGTCAGGCTGTTGCCCTGGTTGAAACCGCTCGGCACCGCACGCTCTACCGACGCTCCGCCGGGAATGCGCCCGGCCGAAGGCACGTTGACGGTGATTTTCGAACCGTCGCGACCTTCGGCATCAAAACCGCCCACCACCAGATTGCCCTGGGCGACCGCATAGACATTGCCATCGATACCCTTGAGCGGTGTGAGCAACAGCGTGCCGCCGCGCAGGCTTTTGGAGTTGCCGATGGAGGAAACGGTGATATCGATCACCTGCCCCGGCTTGGCGAACGCCGGTAAATCGGCACTGATGGACACCGCGGCGACGTTTTTCAGCTGCACGTTACCCGAGCCAGGCGGCACCTTGATCCCGAACTGCGAGAGCATATTGTTGAACGTCTGCAGGGTGAACGGGGTTTGTGTGGTCTGGTCGCCCGTACCGTTAAGTCCGACCACCAGGCCATAACCAATCAATTGGTTGGAGCGCACGCCAGAAATGCTGGCGATGTCCTTCAACCGCTCGGCGTGAACGCCCAGGGCGGTCGACATCAGCAGTACGGCTGCCAGCAAGTGCTTGAGATGGGCGGTCATCACTAAATGGACTCTTTATTAGAAAGGAAACAGCGGGCTAAGGAAGAAGCGGTCAAACCAGCCCGGCTGACTGGCATCGGCAAACGAGCCGGTGCCCGAGTAGGTAATGCGCGCATCAGCCACCCGGGTCGAGGACACGGTGTTATCGGTGCTGATGTCATCGGCGCGGACCAGGCCGGCAATCCGTACCAGTTCGTCACCGGTGTTCAGCGTCATCCACTTCTCGCCACGTACCGCGATGATGCCGTTGGGCAATACATCGGCCACGGTCACGGTGATCGAACCGGTGAGGCTGTTGCCCTGCCCGGCCTTGCTGTCACCCTTGGTCGCGCGGCTGCCGCTGTAGCCGGCATCTAGGCTCAGATCGCCACCGCCCAGCGGGTTGTTGGTGGTCAGGCCGCCGCCAAACAACGAGGTCAGGCCGATGCTGGTATTGCTGTTTTTACCGATCGCCGAGTTGGCGTTTTTGCTCGCCTGAGTTTTTTCGTTCAGGGTGATGGTGATGATGTCACCAATGCGAAACGCCTTGCGGTCGCTGTACAGGTTCTGTTCAAAGCCAGCCTGGTAAATCGAGCCGTTATTGGCCGCTGCCGGCAGCGGTGTACGCGGCAGGACAGGTGCGTAATAGGGGTCGTTGGGCCGTGGTGGCGGGCTGACGCAACCCGCCAGAAAGGTGACGCCGGCCAAGGCCAGAACAGAACAAAAAGGTTTCATGACGGCTCCTGCGTACTTACAGATTTTGCGTGACAAACGACAGCATCTGGTCGGCGGTGGAAATCACTTTGGAGTTCATCTCGTAAGCGCGCTGGGTGGTGATCATGTTGACCATTTCTTCCACGGTGCTGACGTTCGAGGTTTCCAGGGTGCTTTGCATCGTGGTGCCAAAACCGTTGAGGCCCGGGGTACCGATCTGCGGTGCGCCGCTGGACGCGGTTTCCAGGAACAGGTTGCCGCCCTGGGACTGCAAACCGGCCGGGTTGATGAAGTCGGCGGTCTGCACGTTACCTATCACTTGTGCGGCCGGGTTGCCGGCAATCGTTACTGACACGGTGCCATCCTGCCCGACCGTAAAAGTCTGGGCATCGGCCGGCACCACAATTGCCGGTTCCAGGGCAAAACCGCTGGCGGTGACGATCTGGCCGTTGGAATCCAGGTGAAAGGTACCGTCGCGGCTGTAGGCCGTGGTGCCGTCCGGCTGCATGATCTGGAAAAAGCCGCGGCCATTGATCGCCATGTCCAGCGGCTGGTCGGTGGTTTGCAAGCTGCCGGCCGAGAAGTTCTTTTGCGTGCCGACAATGCGCACCCCGGTGCCGACCTGCAGGCCCGACGGCAGTTCGCTGTCCTGGGTCGACTGGGCGCCGGGCTGGCGTTTGATCTGGTACAGCAAGTCCTGAAACTCGGCACGATCACGCTTGAAACCGGTGGTCGAGACGTTGGCCAGGTTGTTGGAAATGGTGGTCAGGTTGGTGTCTTGTGCAGCCAAACCTGTTTTTGCAACCCACAGTGCCGGAAGCATGGTGCTCTCCTCGCGCGCCGGTCAGGGCGACACGTTTAAGTAATAGGCCGAGTTAGCTCATCGCCAGGACGCGAGTCATGGCCTGGTCGTCTTCTTTGGCGGTGTTCATCATTTTGATATGCAGTTCGAACTGCTTGGACAGCGCCAGCACCGAGGTCATCTCGTCGACGGCATTGACGTTGCTCGCCTCCAGAAACCCCGAGACCACGCGCACGTTGGCGTCGGCCTGGGCCGGCTGGCCGTCGTTGGTGTGGATCATGCCGTCCAGCCCCTTGCTCATGGTTTTCAGGTCCGGCTGAACCAGCTTGATGCGGTCCACTTGCGCCATCACCCGCGGGCCTTCGCCCATGGCGCGGATGGAGATGGTGCCGTCTTCACCGACTTCGATTTTTTGCTCGGGCGGCACGGCAATCGGCCCGCCGTTGCCCATCACCGGCATACCATTGCCAGCACGCAGAATGCCCAGGGCATCCACATTCATGCTCGCGGTACGCACATAGGCTTCACTGCCGTCGGGAGACTGCACGGCCATCCAGCCATCACCGGCCACGGCCACATCCAGATCGCGCCCGGTTTCAATCATGGCCCCGGGGGTGAAGTCAGTGGCCGGGCGCTCGGTCAAGGCAAAGGCACGTGCTGGAAAGCTGTCACCGAATACCGGCATCGAGCGGGCCTGTTCCAGGTCTCGCTGAAAGCCGTTGGTCGAGATGTTCGCCAGATTGTTGGCATGAGCCTTTTGCGCCAGTGCGTTCTGGCTGGCGCCGGTCATTGCCACATAAAGGTACTTGTCCACAGTCTTTCCTCTGTCTGACGGACGCTTGCCGCCCACCGCTGTACTGCAGAGCATCTAGCAATTTGCGCACCAACTTTTTTTTGACGGTGCCAATGGCCGCGCTGCGGGGCCTGAAGACGGGTCGTGGGAGGTGCAAGCACAGGTTGAAGACGTAAAAACGGCGCTATTGTGCCGGTAGCGGCAAGGCATGGCCTGTGACGTCGGACGCGGCAATCAAGAGCTCGCGCCTGCAGGGCGAGTGAAATACTCACTCACCCTGTGGCAGCCGGCTTGCCGGCGATTGGGCCTAGGCCGGCTTGATAATGTCGTGCTCACGCAGCTTGTTGGCGATGGTGGTGTGGGAAACCCCCAGGCGCTTGCCCAGCAACCTGCTGCTTGGATACTCGGAATACAGCTGCTCCAGCACTGACTTCTCGAAACGTCCGACAATCTGTTCCAGCCCGCCTTCCAGGGAAAACTCCCCCAACGGCTGGCGCACGCCGTAGTCCGGCAGGCGGATATGCTCGGCCTTGACCATGCCGCCATCGCACAACGAAACCGCCTGAAACAGCACGTTTTCCAGCTGCCGGACGTTACCCGGCCAGTGGTAGTGGCTCAACCGCGCCATGGCCGCAGGTGCCAGGCGCGGCAACGGGCAACCGATTTGCCGGCTGGCCTGATCCAGGAAATGCTCGACCAAAGGCTCCAGACCGTCCAGGCAATCACGCAACGGGGGGATATGCAGCGACAACACATTGAGCCGGTGATAAAGGTCCTGGCGGAACTCGCCCCGGGCACACAGCTCGGACAAGTCGACCTGGGTGGCGCACATCACCCGCACATCGAGGTACACCTCTTCATCACTGCCGACACGCCGAAAGCAGCCATCCTGCAAGAAACGCAGTAATTTGACCTGCAGGCGCGGGCTCATTTCCCCTACGCCATCGAGAAACAACGTACCGCCCGAGGTCAGTTCCAGCAGACCGAGCTTGCCTTCCGCCCGCGCGCCCTCAAAGGCCCCGGGGCCGTAACCGAACAATTCGGTTTCGGCCATCGATTCGGGCAGACCGGCACAGTTGAGTGCCATCAGCGGCGACTGTCCCCGCGGGCTGGCCAGGTGACAGGCACGGGCCAGCAGCTCCTTGCCGGTGCCGGTTTCACCTTCTATTAATAGAGGAGC
Organism: Pseudomonas sp. TMW22089; assembly: GCF_022496645.1. Taxonomy (NCBI): domain Bacteria; kingdom Pseudomonadati; phylum Pseudomonadota; class Gammaproteobacteria; order Pseudomonadales; family Pseudomonadaceae; genus Pseudomonas; species Pseudomonas sp. TMW22089. The sequence goes on along the minus strand of NZ_SCFG01000009.1, from coordinate 9,709 downwards.
GTCGAGGGGTGCCATGCGCCGGGCCTCGCGGACTACCGCAGCCATGACTTTCGAGCTTTGGAAGATGCTGTCGAAGCCACGCAGCTCCTGTTTGCGCACGTTGTAGATCTGCTCGCCCACGCGGTCCGCGCGATGCAGGGTCAGAACCGCCCCGGCCATGGCCTCGCTTTCATCATGCTCCAGTTGCAACGGGGCGATGTCGGCCAGAAACACGTCGCCCTTGATCTTGACCCGCAGGCCGTTGATCCGCGACTTGTTGGCGCGTACCAGTTCGGGCAAGTCAAAGTCTTCGGCATAGCGCGACAGGGCAATCCCCGGGACTTCATCCACCCGAACCCCGAGCAACTGCGCGGCGGCACGGTTGGCCGCCACAATGCAGCCCCCCATGTCGATGGACAGCACCGGAAACTCCAGGGCCCCGAGCAAGGCGTTGAGTTCCATGTGCCGGCGCTCGCTGGGCATCAAACCCACCCGCTTGACCCCAAAGACCCCGGCAATGGTCTCAAACTTCGGACGCAGGGCCTGGAACTGCAGATTGATCAAGTTCGGACAGTACAAATAGATCGCGTTGCCCTGATCGCCACCGACCTCCCCGCGCTTGACGTTAATGCCGTAGGCAACCAGCAGGTTAAGAATGTCGCGAAGGATGCCAATCCGGTTTTGGCAGTGGACTTTGATACGCATGGGGCAGGCTCGGGAAAAATAGCGTGGCTGGGACAATAAACAAGGGTGGGAGCCGATAACCCGGCTGCCACAGGTGCAGAAATTTGAAAATCGGGCATTTCAGCGTCACGATTATTTGACAGTTTAGCCGTCACACACTCAAGAGTGACGGCCCAACCATACAAGCGTAACGAAAACTTTACGAATAAGCCGCATCATCCCAGTAATACTGGCTCAAGGCTAGGGGCATGACGCACTCAATTGGGGTATCACTAAGGCATCGCAACAACCCGAATAATAAAAACGATTTCATTGCGGAGAGCCCCATGAAGCAAACGAAATACGTCGCTCGCGAGCCGGATGCCAACGGCTTTATCGACTACACACCCGAAGAACACGGGGTGTGGAATACCTTGATTACCCGCCAGCTGACACTGCTGGAAGGCCGCGCCTGCCCCGAATACATGGAAGGCATCGAAAAACTCGGCCTGCCCCACGATCGCATCCCGCAATTAAGCGAAATCAATCAGGTATTGGGCGCCACCACTGGCTGGCAAGTTGCCCGCGTTCCCGCGCTGATTCCGTTCCAGACCTTCTTTGAATTGCTCGCCAACAAGCAATTCCCGGTAGCGACCTTTATTCGCACCCCGGAAGAGCTGGATTACCTGCAAGAACCCGATATTTTCCACGAGATTTTTGGTCACTGCCCGCTGCTGACCAACCCCTGGTTCGCCGAATTCACCCACACCTACGGCAAACTCGGCCTGCAGGCATCCAAGGAGCAGCGCGTGTATCTGGCCCGCCTGTACTGGATGACCATCGAGTTCGGGCTGGTCGACACCCCGCAAGGCAAGCGCATTTACGGCGGCGGGATTCTCTCGTCACCCAAAGAAACGGTTTACAGCCTGTCGGCAGAGCCTGAACATCAGGCCTTCGACCCGCTGGAAGCCATGCGCACGCCGTATCGCATCGACATTCTGCAGCCGCTGTATTTTGTCCTACCGGACTTGAAGCGGCTGTTTGATCTGGCCCACGAGGACATCATGGGCATGGTCGAAAAAGGCATGACCATGGGCCTGCACGCGCCCAAGTTCGCGCCCAAGCCGAAAGCGGCTTGACCGGTCTTTTTGAACATTTTTTTCCACAAGAAGAACAACTGACTTCAGGAATACACCATGAACACACTGAACCAAGCCCACTGCGAAGCCTGCCGCGCCGATGCTCCACAGGTCAGCGATGAAGAGTTGCCGATCCTGATCAAACAGATCCCGGACTGGAACATCGAAGTTCGCGACGGCGTCATGCAACTGGAAAAGGTTTTCCTGTTCAAAAACTTCAAGTTCGCCCTGGCCTTTACCAATGCCGTCGGCGAAATCTCCGAAGCTGAAGGCCATCACCCGGGCCTGCTCACCGAGTGGGGCAAAGTGACCGTGACCTGGTGGAGCCACTCGATCAAAGGCCTGCACCGCAACGACTTCATCATGGCCGCACGCACCGACGAAGTGGCGAAAACCGCTGAGGGTCGTAAGTAATGCACTTCGCAGCCATTGGACGGGTCCCTGGCGACCCGATTCTCGGGTTGATGGACGCTTACAACCAGGACCCCAACCCGAACAAGTTCGACCTGGGCGTGGGGGTCTATAAAGACGCCAATGGCCTGACGCCGATCTTGCAGTCGGTGAAGAAGGCGGAACAGCGCCTGGTGGATCAGCAGCAGACCAAAACCTATATCGGCGGCCACGGTGACAGCCGTTTTGGCCAATTGATCAGTGAGCTGGTGCTGGGTGCCGACTCCTCCTTGCTGGCAGCCAGCCGTGCCGGTGCAACCCAGACCCCGGGTGGCACCGGTGCCCTGCGCCTGAGCGCAGACTTTATCGCGCAGTGCCTGCCGGGCCGCGGAATCTGGCTGAGCGATCCGACCTGGCCGATTCACGAAACCATCTTCGCCGCCGCGGGCCTGAAAATCAGCCACTACCCCTATGTGGGCAGTGACAACACACTCGATGTTGGCGCCATGCTTGCCGCTCTTGAGCAGGCGCCCAAGGGCGACGTGGTGCTGCTGCACGCCTGCTGCCACAACCCGACCGGTTTTGACCTGTCCCGGGCTGACTGGCTGCAAGTGCTGGAGGTCGTGCGCCGCCGCGAACTGCTGCCACTGATCGACTTTGCCTATCAGGGCTTCGGCGACGGACTGGAAGAGGATGCATGGTCCACCCGCCTGTTCGCCCGGGAGCTGCCGGAAGTGCTGATCACCAGCTCCTGCTCGAAGAACTTCGGCCTGTATCGCGAACGGGTGGGTGCCTTGATCGTATGCGCCAACGACGCCGAAAAGCTGACTGACATCCGCAGCCAGCTGGCTTACCTGGCGCGTAATCTTTGGTCCAACCCGCCGGATCATGGCGCGGCCGTAGTCGCGACCATTCTCGGTGATTCCCAGCTCAAACAAGAGTGGGCCGGGGAAGTTGAGGCCATGCGCAGCCGTATCGCGCAGTTGCGCAGCGGGCTGGTTGAGGCGTTGACACCGTTCGGGCTGGCCGAGCACTTTGCCCATATCAACCAGCAACGCGGGATGTTCTCTTACACCGGCCTGACTGCCGGGCAAGTGCAGTTGCTGCGTGAAAAGCACAGCGTGTACATGGTCGGCTCCGGGCGGGCCAATATGGCCGGGGTCGATGGCACACGCCTGAGCCTGCTGGCCAAGGCCATCGCGCAGGTGTGTACCCGCTAGTCCCACCACAACCTGCAGGAGCAAGCTCGCTCCTGCAGGCTCTGGTTGCGACAACGAAAACATGAAAAGTTCGACATAATCCCCGCCAGACCCAAGAAAAAGACAAATTGTCACACTCCCTCCTGTATCCTTAGCAAGCTACTTAAAACACACCTTGCGAGGAGCGCGACGATGCACGAAATCCCAAACCTCCCCTTCCCAAGCCTGCAAGAAGCTCAGCAGCCAATCCCGGAACACACCAGTGGCGAAAACCCCGCACTGGAAGAGGCCCCTGAAAGCCTCATGGCCGACAGCGAAGACTGACGGCTTCATCAGGCGGTGTGAAAAAGCATTGGTTTTTTCACAGCGCCTGACACAATCGCTTCACCCCCCTCCCAGGATTACAGCGTGACCGATACCTTCAGCGAAACCCAAGCCAGCGTTTTGATCGGCACCGCCGAGAAAATGATCGTCCTTTGGGAGCGCCTCACACCAGAGAAGCAAGCCACCTTGCTCAAACGTTTTGGCACCAAGGAAAACGCCCTGGCCGCCCTGATCGCGACACAACTGGTTGCGCCGCTATAATCAATCTGCACCCAACCGCACCCCGCAGGACCCCTACCCCATGCCTGAAACACAGCGTCCAATGGCGATCACGCTACAAGTGGTTTCCATCGTTCTGTTTACCTTTATCGGCTATATGAATATCGGCATTCCGCTGGCTGTATTGCCCGGATACGTACACAACCACCTGGGCTACGGCACAGTCATCGCCGGACTGGTGATCAGCGTGCAATATCTGGCCACGCTGCTGAGCCGTCCTTATGCCAGCCGCATCATCGATAATCGCGGCAGTAAACGCGCCGTCATGTATGGCCTGGCCGGCTGCGGCCTGAGCGGTGTATTGATGCTGGCGTCCACGTGGACGGCGGCCATGCCGGCCCTGAGCCTGACCTGCCTGCTGATCGGCCGGCTGGTGCTGGGCAGTGCTGAAAGCCTGGTCGGCTCAGGGGCCATCGGCTGGGGCATTGGCCGGGTCGGCGCACAAAACACGGCCAAGGTGATTTCCTGGAATGGCATCGCCAGTTATGGCGCCATTGCCATAGGTGCACCGCTGGGCGTGCTGATGGTCAGCCATTGGGGTATGTGGAGCATGGGCGCGAGCATTATTGCCCTGGCCATAGTTGGCCTGCTGCTGGCCTGGCCGAAACGCGCCGCGCCCATTGTCAGCGGCGTGCGCCTGCCGTTCCTGCATGTCCTGGGCCGGGTACTGCCTCACGGCGCAGGCCTGGCGCTGGGTTCGATAGGATTCGGCACCATCGCCACCTTTATCACCCTGTACTACGCCACCAACCAGTGGGACAACGCCGTACTGTGCCTGAGTCTGTTCGGGGCCAGCTTTATCGGCGCCCGACTGCTGTTCGGCAACCTGATCAACCGTATCGGCGGCTTTCGGGTGGCAATTGCCTGCTTGAGCGTCGAAACCCTGGGCCTATTGCTGCTGTGGCTGGCACCCAGCCCCGAGCTGGCACTGGCCGGCGCGGCACTCAGCGGTTTCGGCTTCTCGCTGGTATTCCCGGCACTGGGGGTTGAAGCCGTGAATCTGGTGCCAGCCTCCAGCCGCGGGGCGGCGGTGGGTGCCTACTCACTGTTTATTGACCTGTCACTGGGCATTACCGGGCCACTGGTCGGCGCTGTAGCCGCAGGCTTTGGCTTTGCCTCGATCTTTCTGTTCGCGGCAATGGCGGCGTTTGGCGGGCTGTTACTGAGTGTTTACTTGTACCGTCAGGCCAAGCGCTTAAGGCCTGCGTAAAGGTTGCAGCAGTTCACGAGATAGAAGTGACAGGTTCAGAAATCCACCTTGCCCCGCCCGGCCTTGATGCTGCCACGCTTGGTCTTGGACTCCAGCCGCCGCTTTTTCGAGCCTAAGGTCGGCTTGGTCGGGCGGCGTTTTTTCTCGACCTTGGTGGCGCTGATGATCAATTCTGCCAAGCGCTCCAGGGCATCCGCCCGGTTCTGTTCCTGAGTGCGATATTGCTGTGCCTTGAGGATCAGCACGCCATCGCTGGTAATGCGGCTGTCACGCAGCGCCAGCAGCCGTTCTTTATAAAACGGCGGCAAGGACGAGTTGGCTATGTCGAAGCGCAAGTGCATCGCGCTTGAGACTTTATTGACGTTCTGCCCGCCTGCGCCTTGAGCACGAATGGCTGTCAGCTCGATCTCGTTATCGGGAATATGAACGTTGTTGGAAACCCTCAGCATTGCATTCTCACAGTGATTCTTGAAGCCTCTTAGTACCCACAAAGCCCTTGATTATTGGGGCTTTAGGCGTTCTTCTATTGTCTCAGTGTTTCACGGAATAACGTGAATTTTCAGGCGAAACGGGAAATAAACGGGAAAAATGGCCAAGCGAATTCGACTGACAGAAATGGAAGCCTACAACGTCAAAGGCAAAAAATCTGAGCCTATTGGCACCCGTGGCAAAGGCACTCTGACACTTGAGCGCAAGACAGCAGGATTTATAAACGGCTACTACCGCGAACGTACGAACGCAGCTGATAAACGCATCCTACTGGGAACCCTGGTCAAAAAGCCGCGCTCAGGTACAAACGAAATGGACTTGGACACGATGCGGCTTGCAGCGCTGCGTGTTGCAACCGCATCCATTGCTGCTGGTGGCTTGGAGCCTTACCTCAGCGAACAAGTGGAACTCAAGGCAACCGCCAAGCTAGAACAGCTCCAAAGAAACGATATAGAAGCAAGACGCGGGAGCTTTGGCGAGCTGCTGGACTCCTACGTTGCCAACTTGGAAAGCACAGGCAAAGTCAGCCATAAAGCCGTTGCAAACCAGTTCAAATCCCACATCAAAGATTACCATCCGGATTTAGTGCAGCGTCCTGCAGCCCGGATCGAGCCAGAGGATATTCAACTCATTTTATCCGGAGTGCTGCGGCGCAAGCCGAAAGGCCGTGGGATTGGCAACAGATCAGTCCATATTGGATGCGCAAGCCAGAGCAACAGAACGAGCCTGGCGACAGTTAGCGAGTGAGCCAAATGCCAGTCAGCCCGAGATCAACGCAGAGATTGAGCGCGGTGCAAAACTCCAGAAAGAAGCGGAAGTACTACGACTTACAGTTGACGTTCGAAGCAGCACCCAGCGCAAGTTAATGATTAATTTGGCTGAAGCTCGTATGACGTTGGTAGGAGCGCCTGGGGAAATTAATAAAGCGTATTGGCAAGCCCTTCTCGCAAAAACTCTAACACAGGAAGGTATGCGGGATAAGCTTCTTCAGCTTTTTGCGCTATCGCGCGCATTATTTATCAAAAGTATTGATGAACATGATGGGGTGTTATCTAGTTGCAACAGTCAACGCGAAAGGCAGGCGAAAACTCAAGAACTCACCTGGAGGGCATTCGGTCAGGAACTTGAAAAGCTATTCAACGGTGCTGAACGGGAAATACTGGCCCCTACCTTGGTCGTGATGCCGAGTACGGTTCATGGAGAAGTGCACGTAGAAACACCCGGTGCACTGATGAAACTCAGACAGGCCAGCAAAGCATAAGTACCGCGTGACAACTGGATTCTTGCTGCCCTTTTTAAAGCCGCCTCTGTGTGGCTTTCTTCTTTTCTGAGCTCTTTTAGCTACGCACCAAGTATCGGATGTACGGCAAGAAATGAAATCACCAAAACACTGTGAGATTGGCTGCATGCCTTAATACACCTGGCCTACAGGGTTTTCAGTATCAGATAAGCACTGTCAGGTTACACAGAAAAATATGAGCGGTTTATTTTAGAAAAATCCAGCCTACCCCTTATGTACGCTGGCTTTCGTAGCATTCAACGTCGTCATTGGCCGGTAAAGGTCACTGCAATCCCTTTGCATTCTTTTTCACAAGCTTACATATAATGAAATTGACTCTAACCTGCCAAGCCCCACGGCGAGCTTGGGCTAGCCCCCTGATTACATTACCTCTGGAATTGCACAAAAAAAATACACAAAGCGCGTCGGCGGGAGGGGGATAAGTGCTTTTTCATGCTATTTTTGTTTATTTTAGCGTTTTTAAGCTGACTTGGCATTTTGGTGAAGATATTGTCTGACTTGTATTTCAGAGCAGTGAGTTGGAGGGCTAAACTTTTGAGCTAGCTGCCCCTGGGAGCGCCCTTAAATATCAACAATCAACCTCAGGAAAAAATTATGGAAACAGCACTGATTGGATTACTAGGCGTAATAGTTGGAGTATTCATTAATGAGATTCTCCGTCGCAAAAGCCGAATTGAAAGTTATGCCTCTCGCGTTTTCGATAAGAGGCTGGAAATATACGAAGGTCTTTACGAGAGAGTTGCTGCTTGTAGCGAGATAGCAAACAATGTCACCAGCAATGAAGACTACAGCTTCGGAGAAAGACTTATAGCCGTCTCGGACGGAGTTCATTCTATTGTGGAATGGTGTGATATTTACAACATGTACTTGAATGACGAAATAGTAGTCCATTGCTGCCCACTATTAATGGGCATGGAGGATGTTTACGACCTTGAAGATGAGGCAGAAAAAAAGATTGCACTCGAAAGATTTTACAAAAACTTGCGCAATGCAAAGGAGATGATTCGTAAAGAGTCAGGTGTAGAAGATATTAACAAGCTATTTTCAAAAATAACAAAAGCGAAACACAGCAGCCCAATCATCAAGTATTACAGAGAGAAGAAAAAAAGGGGGAACAGGGATTAATTTAATGACTACCATAATAGCCATACAAAACCAACCACACAACAAATAACACGGCAACTGGTAAAGTCGCCGTGTTATTTAACCCCCTAGTCAACCTGATGAATTTTATCACCCAAGTAGAACAACCCCCAAAAAGTTGCTAATAACATTTGATAAAAGAAAAATATATAAACAACGAACACGCCACCACTAAGCAATTTCAATCCTTCAGAAGCCCTACCTACGTAGTCACTGGCAAAAGAAAGAGATGCAATGGACGCTAGTATAATTACCACACACTCAGCAGTTAGAAACGCGAACATCATGCATAGAAAACGTCGTCTCGTTAGAGGTATTTCACTTCGCTCTCCCGCACGAACCTCAATTATAGTCGGCGTGGGTGTAGGTATCATATTATCGATATCTGTACGCCCAAATGTCGCAATAGCTGCTAAGGCGGCAATATAAAACCCTGGAAGATTCTGGATAAACCCTAAGATTCTTGATATCACACCTGAGTCGCCATAAATATTTAGGGTGTGCCTAAATACAAATATGAAAAGAGCAGTAGCGATCGCAAGCACGCCAGGCAAAACCCAATCCATGATCCATTTATGCTCATGCTTTATAGCTAGGTAGGAAAAAGGGCGAACTACCTGCTTTATCAAAGCATTAAAGGGCTGCATATAACGCCAACTTGATATCCTCATCAATATCACCATAACCGTTATGATTTACATCTGGAGTAACGATAAATGCCTTTTTAACATATTTTTCATTATCTGTCAGCGTAAAGTCATCCGTATTAACTGTAACAGTGTGCTGAGTATCTGATGGATCCTTGAACACTATAACTGCCTGCTCGAAATTAAATTGCTTTCCCCGCGTAAATGCCTGTTTCAAAGATTCTAAAACCCCATTGGCAGGCAAGTTATCTAACTGAGGCCGCAAAACAATTATTTTTTTCTCTTCCGTAAGCCCAGCACTTTGATCCCATACGAGGCCGACACTTTCATAATTAGCTAACTCAATACGACCTAAGCTACCATTAGCCAAGTCACTATAAAAGTCATCGGATATTTTTCCGTTCATATCGACCGTATGTAAAGCATTTACTAAGACCGGGGCGCCCCTTTCCATTATTCCGGCAGGATGCGCGACTTTGTAAACTGCCTCATTAGCTTTTCTACATTCACGGAGAAGGTGATTCAAAAAGCTATGGACTTGCGCGCCTGGTATTCCACCTCGAGGAGACTCATAAACCATTGAATATAGATTAGGTGCGACAGGAGTCAAGTTTATACATACATGTGCAGAGTAGTCATTCCCATACCCCTCAGGCTTTTCAAGCTCTTGCCTATTGCCTTCGATAGGATTTGATATGGTTTGATCAGGCTCAGTAGGGTCACTCTTATTAATCAGCAAAGTAGCTCTTAAACCATCTTCTTCGATAAAGATATCTGCGAGGTAATATTTTATCTCGCTTGGCAGTTCACGATATAAGCAATTGGACTTGCCCCTACCAAACCGGACACCAACTCCCCGTTAAATTGATGCTGCTGCCAAACGCCTAAACTCTCTCGGCGACCTATATTTCAAAGCACTGTGCGGATGCTGCTCGTTGTAATGCTCG
>NZ_SCFG01000008.1:0-184361 GCF_022496645.1 Pseudomonas sp. TMW22089 | reverse complement strand
GCGGGTCTGCTTACGTTTGCCTGCGTACTCGGCATCAGCGAAAGACATTTGCTTCATCGGGGCTCAACCGTTCAGTTCGTGGGACAGGCGTATTTCACCAGATTTGGAAGTCCTTTTCAGAGTTTCCTTAGATCAGGGCATTACTACATTCCATTGTTAGTAGTGAAGAGAAGTCGCCATTGCGGCTTATTTTGACGCGCTCTGGAAAGCGTGTTCCAGACAGGGATACTCTCGGTTGACGCTGCAGCTTTACTGCATTTGCGTGGGGATTGAAGCTAGACAGTATTTTCAGATTTGCAAATGTGATTGCGAGGTTTCATCTGCCGGTCTAAAAATTAAAATGTCATTTACATATGAGTTGTCTTTTAGGTTTCAATAGAAAAGGTTGTTATTAAAAAAAGCTTACTTATGGCTTAACCTTAATGAACGTTCAGGGTGCAGTTATATTTAGCCAGCCAGCGGTTGTGACCGGATGCCCATTAATAATTAACTGAAAAAGAGGTGGCAATGTCACAGCAGGCACACAAGCTTCGACTCAACGCCCTGATTGCGTTGGTGGTCGGCTCAATGATTGGCGGCGGTATTTTTTCTTTGCCACAAAATATTGCCGCACATGCTGCTGGCGGTGCCGTGTTGATCGGCTGGGGGATCACGGCAGTGGGCATGCTGGCGCTGGCCTTTGTCTTCCAGACACTCGCCAATCGCAAGCCAGAACTGGACTCAGGTGTATACGCCTATGCCAGGGCCGGCTTTGGTGACTACATGGGGTTCTCATCGGCCTGGGGCTACTGGATCAGTGCCTGGCTGGGCAACGTCGGCTACTTCGTGCTGCTGTTCAGCACTCTGGGCTATTTCTTCCCGATGTTTGGCCAGGGCAACACACCGGTTGCCATCGGCTGTGCCTCCTTGTTGCTGTGGGGCGTGCACTTTCTGGTATTGCGCGGAATCAAGGAAGCAGCGTTCATCAACCAGTTGACCACTGTGGCGAAAATTGTCCCGATCGTGATGTTTATCGTGATTGCAGCGGTAGCCTTCAAGGCGGACATTTTTACCCGGGATCTGTGGGGCAGCGGTGCGCCAGATCTGGGCAGCGTGATGGACCAGGTGCGCAACATGATGCTGGTCACCGTGTTTGTGTTTATCGGTATCGAAGGCGCCAGTGTGTACTCGGGCAGGGCCGAAAAACGCTCGGATGTGGGCAAGGCCACGGTGATCGGTTTTCTCGGGGTGCTGGCGTTGCTGATGCTGGTGAATGTGCTGTCGCTCGGGGTCATGACCCAGCCGGAGCTGGCCAGTCTGCAGAACCCGTCGATGGCCGGTGTGCTGCAGTATCTGGTAGGGGACTGGGGGGCGATCCTGATCAGCATCGGGCTGGCCATTTCGCTGTTGGGGGCGTTGTTGTCATGGGCGCTGCTGTGCGCCGAAATCCTGTTTGCCACATCAAAGGACAAAATGATGCCGGCGTTCCTGAAAAAGGAAAACGCCAATCATGTACCGGTTAACGCCTTGTGGCTGACCAACTCGATGATTCAGATTTTCCTGATCATCACCCTGGTGTCGTCGGGCACCTACACCAGTCTGATCTATCTGGCGTCTTCGATGATTCTGGTGCCCTACCTGTGGTCGGCCGCCTATTCGGTGTTGTTGTGCATACGAGGGGAGACCTACTCGCTGGCGAGCAGGCGGCGGGTCAAGGACCTGCTCGTGGCCGCGGTCGCTTTGATTTATGCCATGTGGCTGCTGTATGCGGCGGGCCCCAAATACCTGCTGCTCTCGGCTTTGCTGTATGCCCCTGGGGTGTTGTTTTTTGCCAAGGCCAAGCGGGAGCAGGGTGAGCCGTTATTCAAGCACTGGGAGAAACTGATTTTTGCTGCGGTATTGTGCGCGGCACTCTCGGCGGCGTACGGGCTTTATAGCGGCTTGCTGACCCTGTAATGCGATCAACCCATAACCCTGCGCCCGCAGCAGGGTTGCGGGTCAGTGGTTCTGCGGGGCGGTAGCTGCCTTGGGCAGGCACTCTGGCCGGGACCAGATCCACAGGTTGCCCATGCTCATGCCGGCAATGGCGAGGAATACGGGCCAGTCGTGATCCAGCACATACAGCATCAGCCCGGCACAGAGCAGCATGCTGACCGTGGCGCTGACTTTGGCTTTGCGCTGGATGATTTTGCCGTTGCGCCAGTTGCTCAGAATCGGGCCAAACAAACGATGGTTCTCGAGCCAGGCACTCAGGCGTGGTGAGCTTTTGGTCGCGGCCCAGGCCGCTAGCAGAATGAATTCGGTGGTCGGCAGGCCCGGAATCACTATTGCGATCAGGCCAATGCCCAGGCTCACGTAGGCCAGCAGGCCAAACAGCACGCGAGCTATTTTCGACGAGGATTGAGTTTGGCGGGTCATAAGCTCAAGACGCATGAAAGGACGCCCGGCCAGCGAGTGCCGGCCGGGCAGGTCAAGCTTAAGCCAGTTCCGGTTCAGCAGCGTAAGCGTGTTCCAGTAATACGGTGAAACGTTCGAAGGCGGCCACTGCACCCTTGTCCAGCTCAGCTTCTTCTTCGGTGCTGAGATCCAGACCGTCGAGGGTTCTGATGAAGCTCTTCCAGCCTTCGGCGCGGCCGCCTGCAGGCTCACCCAGATGGCGAGCGCCGAACGTGTCGCTCAGGCCCAGGCCAACAGCACGCTTGATCAGGAACGCGGCACCGAGCTTGGAACCTTCGGATACAAAAATCCAGCCCAGGGCTTCGGCTTTGCTCGGTGCGGTCACTGCGCCGGCAACAGGTGCAGGGACTGCAGTGTCGAGGTCGGCCAGATCGGCCCTGGCTTGCTCGGCACGGCAACGCTCTGGCAGATCCGGAACGATTTCTTTCAGGGCCGGGTCGGTGTACAGGGCTTTGAGTTCTGACTGAAACAGGTATTGGGCCACAACAAAACGGGCAAAGTTAGGCACGGTTGCAAAGGGCGAATGTGCCTTGACCAGGGCGTCGAGCTTTTGGTGCGGCTCGTTGGTGATCTGGTTCAGGCGTTGCGAGCGCAGGGTCGGGCGCTGTGCGGAATCTGGAGTATTCATGCAAATGTCCTTGAGAATGAGATGCGCTTTGTAACTAGACGAACCAGAAGACGCGTCACAGTAAAAAATCCTCACTGCGCAGCCTGAATGGACTGCGCAATGGGGCTCGGGATCAGATATCCCACACCAGATTGATTGCGAAGTTGCGGCCCGGGGCCGTCAGGCGGTCCATGTTGGCGGGGTTGATGACCCCGGCTTCACCTACGCTGTCGTAGCCGCGAACATCATCCCAGTTCCAGTATTTCTTGTCGGTCAGGTTGTACAGGCCAGCGTTGACGGTGACGTCCCGGGTGACCTTGTAGAAGCCGGACAGATCAATCACACCGTAGCCCGGGGACTTGAACTGGGTGCTGGTGCCGTCGGGCGAGAAGAAGTTGCTGTCGTCGACCTGGTCCTTGCGTTTAACCAGGGTCCAGCTCACCAGAGCACCGTAGTTCTCTTGCTCGTAGCCAAGGCCGAGCACTGCTTTAAGCGGGTTGACGCTGTTGATCGGCTCGCCGGTGTCGTCGTTTCTGCCGTGGGCATAAGCCACCGAACCGATGTTGTACAGGCCATGGGGTGCACCGAACGCATCCAGATTCAAGCGGCCTTTGATTTCGGCGCCCTTGATGGTGGCGTGTTTGATGTTGTTGCTCTGGAACGTCAGCTCGTCGTAGCCGGGGGTGATCGCATCTTCATTGATGAAGTCGCGGTACTTGTTATAGAACACGGCAACATCGAATGAACCGGCATCGAAAGTACCGCGCAGCCCGGTTTCGAAGCTTTTGCTTTTTTCCGGCTCCAGATCCGGATTGGGCTCAACCGAATAGCCTTCCCCCAGATTGGTAAACCGGCCATACAGTGCTTTGGCGCTAGGTGTACGGAAACCTTCGGCGTACTGGCCGTACCAGGTGTACTCCTCGCTCAGGGCGTAGGTCAGGCCGAACTTGGGCGACAGGCGATGCCAGACTTTCTCCTTGTCACTGACACTGCTCTTGTCAGCGGCGGCCACCGTATTGAGGAACTCCTGAGTGATGTGTGGCGTGAGTTTGGTGTAGTCGTAGCGCAGCCCCGGCATGAAGGTCCAGTCGTTCCAGCTGATTTCGTCCTGGGCGAACAGGCTGTAGGTGTTGATGGTCGGGTCCGGGAAATCGCTGGATTTGACCAGATAGTCGCTTGGGCTGTTGGCGCCCACTGCCGAGCAGCCTCTGCCGACGGCCAGACATACCCCCGAACCGCTGCGCGAGCCGGTGACTTTCTGGTTTTTGACGGTGGCACCGTAGGTCAGCAAATGATCGGTGTCAGCGATCTGAAAGGCTTTATCTGCCTGGGCGTCCAGCACCCACTGTTTCTCTTCGTAGGTGGTATTGCGCGAGCGCAGCACATTCCGGGTGAAGGGGAAGTAGTCTTCCAGGGTGTTCTGGTCGGTCTTGGCGGTCTGGTAGTTCAGGCTCAGCTTGAGGTTGTCGGCCACGGCGCTATCAACAACCATGCTGTTTTCGAGCCCGAAACGCTCGCGGCTGACGGTGTCGGTACCGGTGCGCGAGCGATACATGCCCAGTGGCTGGCCCTGGTTGAAGGGGCCGCCGACTGCGCTTTTTTCATTGGCGTCGATCCGGTTCTTGAATTTTTCGTAGGTGAAGGCCAGGCGATCGTCATCGTTGTAGTTCCAGCCTGCCTTGGCCTGCACGTTGGTGGTTTTCACGTCTTCGGGGTTGGCGGCCGTGCGGCTCAGGCCGGTGCCGCCATGATTGCCATAGGATTCGGTTTCGTGGCCATCGCGCTGGCTCAAGTGCAGCAAACCGTCAAAGTCACCTGCACGGCCGGCCACGGTGCCGGATTTCAGCCAGCTGCGATCGGCGGAGCTATAACCGGTTTTCAGACGTGCACCGACATCCTGGCCCGGTTTGATGATGTCATCCGGGTCGAGGGTGAAATAGCTGACTGCGCCACCAATGGCATTGCTGCCGTAAAGAACCGACGCCGGGCCACGGAGGATTTCAACCCGTTTTACGATTTCGGGGTCGACATAGTTGCGCTGGGTCTTGGCGTAGGGGCCGTTGAAGAACGAGTCCGGAATTTCGACGCCGTCGACCTGGGTCAGGATCCGGTCACCGTCAATACCGCGAATGTTATAGCCGCTGACCCCGCCACGCTGGCCGGTGCCGCCCACCGAAACACCGGGTTCATAACGCACCAGTTCCTTGATGGTGTTGACGTTCTGGCGGTCGAGTTCCTGGCGGTCATGCACGGAAATAGTGCTGGGGACCGAGTTCACGTCCTGTTCCTGGCGGGTGGCGCTGATGGTCACCTGTTGCAGGGCCAGGGTGCCGCTGCTGTTGCTGCGCTTTTCGAGCACGATGTTGTTGTTGCTCAGCTTGCGGTAGCCCAGGTTAGTACCGATCAGCAGGCGATCCAGCGCTTTCTCCGGGGACAGGGAGCCACGTACCCCCGGTGAGGAAACATCCTGTCCCAGCTCGGCCGGCAAGCCGACCTGCCAGCCGGTCACGCTGGTAAAAGCGTTGAGCGCCGACACCAATGGCTGCTGGGAGATTGCAAACTTGTAATTGCCCACGGAGCGGGTGGCTGCTGGCTCATCGGTCGCGGCCATGGCCGGGGCTGCTTGCACACCGGCCAGGAACATGGCGACGGTCAACAACGACAACGTGCATTGCTGCAAGCCGCCCGAACGGGCGTTGGAGGAGGACCGGCGGTTGAAACGAGTGGGCATTGATAGCGCTCCGTGGTGAACGAATCTTATAGTTGCGAACATGATTCAAAATGCGAATCAGTTGCATTGACTACAACGAGACGTATGGCCCCTGGCTATCGAGTAAAAAAATATTTAATTAATCGGGCTGGTTAATTCAGGATCACCAGCGCCGGGTATTCCGAAAGGCTGCTCGAGGTGATGTGGGCCAGGGAGCGGACAATGTCCAGGGGCTGATCCAGCCGGTAATTACCGGTCACCGCCACGTTCGCCAGTTTGTCGTTGTTGCTCAGAATCCAGCCGGGGTAATAGCGCCGGACTTCGTCCAGCACTTTGCCCATCGGGCAGTTTTCAAATACCAGACGACCCTGAACCCAGGCGAGGTCAGTCTGCGGGTTGAGCTTGACGGGCTGGCCGAATCCGTTGGGGCCGATGCTCACGCTATTGCCGGCAGACAAGCGCATTTGTGTGCCGGCACTTTTTACCCGCAGTTCAACATCGCC
Organism: Pseudomonas sp. TMW22089; assembly: GCF_022496645.1. Classification (NCBI taxonomy): domain Bacteria; kingdom Pseudomonadati; phylum Pseudomonadota; class Gammaproteobacteria; order Pseudomonadales; family Pseudomonadaceae; genus Pseudomonas; species Pseudomonas sp. TMW22089. The sequence continues at coordinate 178,105 of NZ_SCFG01000008.1, read as the reverse complement.
ACGCTGTACCCGCACATGGGCTTCGCCATTGAGGTAGCTCACGGCGAAGGCGGAATCGCGCACGCTGGCGCGTACCGGACCGGCGTCAAGCAGCATCGGCAATTCCAGATTGGCCGGGACCTCAAAAAATGCCTCGCCTTGATACAGGCGAGCATTGCCCTGGGCATTGACCAGCTTGCTGGAAAACGCCGAGTTGGTGTTGAGCAGGACCTTCGAGCCGTCTTCGAGCTGCAGGCGCTGGCGTTCGCCGACCATGGTCAGGTGATCGGCTTGCAGACGTAAGGGCACGTTGCTGTAGCCACCCACGGTGATCACCAGCACGGCAGCGGCTGCCGCGTGTTTCCAGTAGCGGCTGACGCGGCGCATCACCCCGGGAGCACGGCGGGTTTGCAGGGTGTGGGCCGCGGCCAGCAACGGCTGCCCGTTCCACACGGCGTTGGCTTTGGCATAGGCCCGGGCATGGGCCGGGTCGGCATTCAGCCAGTCATTGAAGGCTGACTTTTGCGCATCGTTTGCGCACTCAAGGGTAATCAGCCAGTCCAGTGCCTGATCCATGGCGCTGTCTTGCAGCACCTCTTGAGCGGATTTGTGAGTGTCTGTCACAGATGTTCCTTGGCAGTCTCAGGACATTTTTGCAGGCTTCGAGGGTGAAGATTAAGGCCGACTCAGCCTGTCGGCTACCCCGATGCAGATTGCCATGATCAATTTGAGTTCCTTTTGGACGGTACTCAATGAGACGTCGAGCTCTTCGGCGATCTCTTGATAACTGCAGCCATGCAGGCGGCTGAGGATGAAAATTCGCTGCTGGCGTGCGCTTAACTGGCTCAGGCTCACACTCAAACGCTCCAGTAATTGTGCGGCTTGATGGGCTTCTTCGGGGGTGCTGAGGGGAGAGGCAACGCCCTCGATGACTTCAATCGGTACATCTTCAACCACTGTCCGGGACTGGATGCGCCGTGCCCGCAGATGATCAAGCGCCAGGTTGCGCGCCGTCTGGAACACAAATGGCTCAAGGTGCTCGACCGCTCGTTCGCTCAAGGCCCGGGTCACGCGCAGATAGGTCTCCTGCAACAGATCCTCTGCGGTGCTGTGGTTATTGACCATTCGCTCCAGCGTGCGCAGCAGGGTTACCCGTTGGGCAAGGAAGACTTGATTGAAGCGGGACTGACTCACTGTGTTACCCGACCGATTTTGAGCGAATGATAATGCTTATCATCCATGCCTTTGGTCAAGTGCTGTTTTGTGCGGGGGAGAATCTGTGAGGCCACTTTCCATCTGTGGGAGCTGGCTTGCCAGCCCCCACAGTGTGGATGAGGTGCTGGTGCCTTACACGCGCCCCTTGAGATAGGCGCTGTAATCGGGGATGCGATGCTCGTGGGGCTGGCTCATCAATGGGCTGCTGATCAAGTAATCGGCGCTGCACTCATTGCATGCCACCGGAATATTCCACACCGCGGCTACCCGCAGCAGTGCCTTGATATCCGGATCGTGGGGCTGGGGCTCGAAGGGGTCCCAGAAAAACACCAGCATGTCGACCCGTTGCTCGGCGATCCGCGCGCCGACCTGCTGGTCGCCACCCAATGGGCCGCTGATCATGCTTTCGATCGGCAAGCCCAGGCGTTGGCTTAACAGCAAACCCGTGGTGCCAGTGGCGCACAGCTCGTGCTGGCTGAGCACTGTTTTGTGCCGCTCGGCCCAGTCCAGCAAGAAACCCTTGCAGTGATCGTGAGCCACCAGGGCGATACGCTTGCGCGCCGCCAGGGGGGCCGAGGTGAAGCTGATACCGATCATCGCGTTACTCCGCGTTACACAGCGCCAGGCAGTTATCGAGCATGCGGTTGGAGAACGCCCATTCGTTGTCATACCAGGCCAGCACTTTCAACATTTTGCCGCTGACTTTGGTGTGATTGGCATCGAAGATCGACGACAGCGGATTGTGGTTAAAGTCGCTCGAAACCAGCGGCAAGGTGTTGTACCCCAGGACTTTGGAGTGTTGGCTGGCCTCTTTGAACAGAGCATTGACTTCGGCCGCGCTGACTTCACGCTTGAGCTCAACGGTCAGGTCCACCAGTGACACGTTGATCACCGGAACCCGTACTGCCATGCCGGTCAGCTTGCCGGCCAGTTCAGGCAGCACCAGACCCACGGCTTCGGCGGCGCCGGTTTTGCTCGGGATCATGTTTTGGGTGGCCGAGCGCGCGCGGTAAGGGTCGGAGTGGTAAACGTCGGTCAGGTTCTGATCGTTGGTGTAGGCGTGAATGGTGGTCATCAGGCCGTTTTCAATGCCGAATTCGCGATGCAGAATTTGCGCTACCGGTGCCAGGCAGTTGGTGGTGCATGAGGCATTGGAAATAATCTGGTGCGATTGACGCAGGATGTCGTGGTTTACCCCGTAGACCACCGTCGCGTCAGCATTTTTACCCGGGGCGGAGATGATCACTTTGCGTGCGCCGGCGCTAATATGTGCCTCGGCTTTGCTGCGTTCGGTGAACAGGCCGGTACATTCAAACACCACGTCGATCTTCAGGGCGGCCCAAGGCAGTTCAGCGGGATTGCGAATGGCAGTGACGGCGATGCGGTCGCCATTGACGGTCAGGCTTTCCTGATCATGCTCGACCGTTGCGTCGAAAGTGCCATGAACCGTGTCGAACTTGAGCAGGTGAGCATTGATCGAGCTGTCGCCCAGATCGTTGATGGCGACGATCTGCAGGTCCTGACGGTAGCCTTGGGTATACAGTGCACGCAGGACGTTGCGGCCGATTCGGCCAAAGCCATTGATTGCGATTCGTAGAGTCATGGAAAGCGTCCGCCATCGATTTGTTGTTGGAATTACAAGATTATTCGCATAAAAATAGAAAACAAGCCATTTAAGTGGCAATATTTTGTTTTATCTACAACGAGTGACCTGAATCAACGGGTCCGAATGATTGAAGTCGCGTGTCTGCGCCCTTCGATCAGCATAGGACACGTCCCGGTCGCCACATCCGTTAGCCTGGAGTTCAACACATGCATCCCCGCGTTCTTGAAGTCACCGAGCGTCTTATTGCCCGCAGTCGAGCTACCCGCGAGGCGTATCTGGCGCTTATTCGCGGGGCCGCCAGTGACGGTCCGCAACGCGGCAAGCTGCAATGTGCCAACTTTGCCCATGGCGTAGCCGGGTGCGGGGCGGATGATAAAAACAACCTGAAGCTGATGAACGCGGCCAACGTCGCAATTGTTTCGTCATATAACGACATGCTGTCGGCGCATCAGCCTTACGAGCATTTTCCGGAGCAAATCAAGCAGGCACTGCGTGAAATGGGCTCGGTCGGCCAGTTTGCCGGCGGTACCCCGGCCATGTGCGATGGTGTGACCCAGGGTGAGGCGGGGATGGAGCTGAGCCTGCTGAGCCGTGAAGTGATTGCCTTGTCGACGGCCGTGGCGCTGTCGCACAACATGTTCGATGCGGCGATGATGCTGGGGATTTGCGACAAGATCGTTCCGGGCTTGCTGATGGGCGCGCTGCGCTTTGGTCATCTGCCGACCATCTTTGTTCCGGGCGGGCCTATGCCGTCGGGGATCTCCAACAAAGAAAAAGCCGACGTGCGCCAGCGTTACGCCGAAGGCAAGGCCAGCCGCGAAGAGCTGCTGGAATCGGAAATGAAGTCCTACCACAGCCCCGGCACCTGCACGTTTTATGGCACCGCCAACACCAATCAGTTGTTGATGGAAGTCATGGGCCTGCACCTGCCAGGCGCCTCCTTCGTCAACCCCTACACCCCATTGCGTGATGCGCTGACGCGGGAAGCCGCGCACCAGATCACCCGTCTGACCAAGCAAAACGGCAACTTCATGCCGTTGGGCGAGATCGTCGACGAGCGTTCGCTGGTCAACTCCATTGTGGCGCTGCACGCCACGGGCGGCTCGACCAACCACACCCTGCATATGCCGGCAATTGCCATGGCCGCGGGTATCCAGCTGACCTGGCAAGACATGGCCGACCTGTCCGAGGTGGTGCCAACCCTGTCCCACGTGTATCCGAACGGCAAGGCCGATATCAACCATTTCCAGGCCGCGGGCGGTATGGCGTTCCTGATTCGCGAACTGCTCGAGGCCGGCTTGCTCCACGAAAACGTCAATACCGTGGCCGGTTTTGGGCTGAGCCGCTACACCCGCGAGCCGTTCCTGGTAGATGGCAATCTGGTCTGGCGTGAAGGCCCGATTGAAAGCCTGGATGAATCCATTTTGCGGCCTGTGGCCCGTGCCTTCTCGGCAGAGGGCGGGCTGCGGGTGATGGAAGGCAATCTGGGGCGCGGCGTGATGAAAGTATCGGCGGTGGCACCCGAGCATCAAATTGTCGAAGCCCCGGCCCGGGTCTTCCAGGATCAGCAAGAGCTGGCCGACGCGTTTGCGGCCGGTGAGCTGGAACATGATTTTGTCGCGGTGATGCGCTTCCAGGGCCCGCGCTCCAACGGCATGCCCGAGCTGCACAAAATGACGCCGTTTCTGGGGGTCTTGCAGGACCGTGGCTTCAAGGTGGCACTGATTACCGACGGCCGGATGTCGGGCGCCTCGGGCAAAATCCCGGCCGCGATTCACGTCAGCCCCGAAGCCTCGATTGGTGGCGCTCTGGCCCGGGTTCAGGATGGCGACATGATCCGGGTCGACGGGGTCAAAGGCACATTGCAACTGCTGGTGGATGAGGCAGAATTCGCAGCGCGCACTCCGGCGATCGGTACCTTGAGCAATGCCGTGGGTACCGGGCGCGAGCTGTTTGCGTTTATGCGTCAGGCCTTCAGTTCGGCTGAGCAGGGCGCGAGTACCTTCACCTCGTCTCTGGAAAACTTGAAATGAAACTGGCGCTGGTCGGTGATATCGGGGGGACCAACGCACGCTTTGCGTTGTGGGAAAACGACCAGCTGCATTCGGTCCGCGTACTGGCCACGGTGGACTTCGTCTGCCCGGAAGACGCCATCAGGCTTTACCTGCACGATCTGCAACTGGCCCCGGGGGCGGTCGGCTCGGTATGTTTGTCCGTGGCCGGGCCGGTGAGCGGTGATGAGTTTCGCTTCACCAACAACCATTGGCGTCTGAGCCGTTCGGCGTTTTGCCAGGCGTTGCAGGTCGACAATCTGTTGCTGGTCAATGATTTCAGCGCCATGGCGCTGGGCATGACCCGCTTGCAACCCGAAGATGTGCGTCAGGTCTGCCCCGGCACTCCTGATCCGGCACGGCCGGCATTGGTGATTGGCCCGGGCACCGGCCTTGGGGTGGGGACTCTGCTCAACCTGGGGGGCGAGCAGTGGATGGCGTTGCCGGGGGAGGGTGGTCACGTTGATCTGCCCATGAGCAACCCGCGTGAAGTGCAGCTGTGGCAGCACATCTACAACGACATCGGGCATGTCAGTGCCGAAACCGTTTTGAGCGGCAGCGGCTTGCCCCGCGTCTATCGGGCGATCTGTGCGGTAGATGGCCATACCCCGGTGCTGGACAGTGACCATGCCATCACCGCTGCGGCCCTGGCTGGAGACCCGCTGGCATTGCAGGTGCTGGAGCAGTTCAGTTGCTGGTTGGGGCGAGTGGCGGGCAACAATGTGCTGACCGTCGGCGGACGAGGCGGGGTGTATATCGTAGGCGGGGTGATCCCGCGCTTTGCCGATATTTTTCTGGCCAGCGGCTTTGCCCAAAGTTTCACTGACAAGGGCTGCATGAGTGACTACCTCAGGGGTATTCCCGTGTGGCTGGTCACTGCCCCTTACTCGGGTCTGATCGGTGCGGGGGTGGCGTTGCAGCAAGCGTTCGGCTGAACACCCGCAGCGATACTGTCGTCAGCAACCCCGCGCCTGCATCAAGGGGGGGGTAAAAAACAATAAGGAACACCGCTGTGAGCGCACTCGGCAAATCAATTTTGCTGGTCGACGATGACCAGGACATTCGCGAACTGCTTGATATCTATCTCACCCGCGCCGGTTTTCAGGTACGTACCGTGGGTGACGGTGCCGGCTTTCGCCAGGCGCTGGAAGACACACCCGGCGATCTGCTGATACTTGATGTGATGTTGCCCGATGAAGATGGCTTCAGCCTGTGCCGCTGGGTGCGGCAACACCCGCGCTTTGCCACAATCCCGATCATCATGCTCACTGCCAGCTCCGACGAGGCTGACCGGGTGATTGGCCTGGAGCTGGGCGCAGACGATTACCTGGGCAAGCCCTTCAGCCCCCGTGAACTTCAGGCGCGGATCAAGGCGTTGCTGCGCCGGGCGCAGTTTTCCAGCGTCAATGTGACGGCCGGCAACGAGGTCATGGCCTTTGACGAATGGCGCCTGAACACTGTGACCCATCGCCTGTTTCATACCGACGGGGAAGAAGTGATCTTGTCGGGAGCAGACTTCGCCTTGCTCAAGCTGTTTCTGGACAATCCGCAACAGATCCTCGATCGCGATACCATCGGCAACGCAACCCGCGGCAGGGATCTGATGCCGCTCGACCGCATCGTCGACATGGCTGTCAGCCGTTTGCGTCAACGCTTGCGTGACACCGACAAGCCTCCCCGGCTGATCCGCACCGTTCGCGGCAGCGGTTATCAGCTGGCGGCCCAGGTCAGCGCCGTCCATGGCCTTTAAATTCCGGCCCCAAGTCCGTATCCCCCGTTCATTGCTCGGGCGCATGCTGTTACTCACCCTGCTTGCCATTTTGCTGGCGCAGACGCTATCGAGTGCCATCTGGCTCTCGCAATTGCGTACCACCCAGCTCGAAGGCCTGGTTACCAGTGCCCGCAGCCTGGCGTATTCGATGAATGCCACGGTGACGTACTTGCGGTCACTACCCCTGGCCTACCGGCCCATGGTGCTCGACCAGATGCGCAGCATGGGCGGTACGCGGTTCTTCGTAAGCTTGAATGACAAGCCGCTGGAGATGCCGGTGCTGCAGCCGACCCAGCGCAAAAAGGCGGTGCTCAGCGCGGTGGATCAAGTGTTGCGCCATTCCCTGGGGGCTGATGTCGACATGACCGTGCAATTTGTCAGCCCCCGGGACTTGCGCATCTTCAATGCCGGCATGAGGCTCGAAGAGTTGCCGCGTTCCTGGGCGCATTTCGCCTTGACCCTGGAGCCGGTCAATCCGCCGGTACTGGTGACGCAAATTCAGATGGCCCCCGGCGAGTGGCTGTACATCGCCTCCTTGTTGCCCGAACCCTATACCAGCCTTGAGGAGGAAGGCCTGCCGGCCGTGCAGTTGTGGTTTATCGCCCTGAGCAGCATCTTCCTGCTGTTGTTTATCGGACTGCTGGTGCACTGGCAAAGTCGCCCGCTCAAGCGTCTGGCCCGGGCGGCGCGGGATATGTCGCTGGGGGAGGACAAGCTCAAGCCGGTGGAAATCGGTGGCGGCAGCGAAGTGGTGGAAGTCGGCCGGGCCTTTAACACCATGCGCGCCCGTATCAGCCGTTATCTGACGGAGCGCAGCCAGTTGTTCAGTGCCATCTCCCATGATTTGCGTACCCCCATCACCCGCCTGCGGCTGCGGGTCGAGTTGCTTGAAGACGAGCAACTGCAGCACAAGTTTGGCCGCGATCTGGATGAGCTCGAGCTGCTGGTCAAAGGTGCACTGCAATGTGTGAAGGACACCGATATTCACGAAAATATCGAGCAGGTGGACCTCAATCTGTTACTCGATTGTCTGATAGAGCCTTATTTATTGCCCCAGGGAAATGGCCGTGTGACGTTACAGGGGCGAGCCCTCAAGCCTTACTCGGGCAAGCCCCTGGCCCTGCGTCGCTGCATGGGCAACCTGATAGATAACGCACTCAAATACGGAAAAAATGCTCACCTGCGCATTGATGACAATGAGCGCGCCTTCGTTCTGACCGTTGACGATGAGGGCCCGGGCGTACCGGAGCAGCGTCTGGAACAAGTATTTGAACCGCACTTTCGTCTGGCCGGGCAGCAGCAGGGCTATGGTCTGGGGCTCGGTATTGCCCGCAGCATCGCCCATAGCCATGGGGGCGAAGTCAGTCTGCAGAACCTGCGCGTCGGCGGGCTGCGGGTCACTTTGTACCTGCCGCGAAATGCCGACTGATCGGGTTGATCTTTATGTAACCGGATCGTGACATTTGCGCGTCTCTTCGTTACGCGAGCCTGGGCGGTGATGGATACACTCTTCGGCAGCGCAAGCAAAAGACTTGCCCAGCTATAACAACAAGAAAGGACATCTCATGAATTCACTCAGTCGCCTCGCCGTTTCCATCTCTCTCGCCTGTGCATTTCCCCTGACAACCTATGCCGCCGACGCACCTGCCGATTCCAAAGGCACGGTCGAAGTGGTGCACTGGTGGACCTCGGGCGGTGAAAAAGCGGCCGTTGATGTCCTCAAGGCCCAGGTCGAAAAAGACGGCTTCACCTGGAAAGACGGCGCAGTCGCCGGCGGTGGCGGAGCCACGGCCATGACCGTACTGAAAAGCCGTGCTGTCGCCGGCAACCCGCCAGGCATGGCTCAGATCAAAGGCCCCGACATCCAGGAGTGGGCCTCCACGGGCTTGCTCGACACTGAAGTCCTGAAGGACGTTGCCAAAGAAGAGAAGTGGGACAGCCTGCTCGACAAGAAAGTCTCCGATACCGTGAAATACGAAGGCAATTACGTGGCCGTGCCGGTGAACATCCACCGGGTCAACTGGCTGTGGATCAACCCTGAAGTGTTCAAGAAAGCCGGTATCGAAAAAGCCCCTGCCACCCTCGAAGAATTCTATGCCGCGGGCGACAAGCTCAAGGCTGCCGGTTTCATTCCGCTCGCCCACGGTGGCCAGCCTTGGCAGGACAGCACTGTTTTCGAAGCCGTGGTGCTCTCGGTCATGGGGGTCGATGGCTACAAAAAGGCACTGGTAGAGCTGGATAACGCCACCCTGACCGGTCCTGAAATGGTCAAGGCGCTGACCGAACTGAAGAAAGTCGCGACCTACATGGACGCAGACGGCAAGGGGCAGGACTGGAACCTGGAAGCGGGCAAGGTCATCAACGGCAAGGCCGGCATGCAGATCATGGGTGACTGGGCCAAGAGCGAGTGGACGGCGGCCAAGAAAGTCGCGGGCAAGGATTATCAGTGCGTGCCTTTCCCGGGTACCGATAAAGCCTTTACCTACAACATCGACTCCCTGGCGGTGTTCAAGCAGAAAGACAAGGGCACGGCGGCGGGTCAGCAGGACATCGCCAAGGTCACCCTGGGGGAAGACTTCCAGAAAGTCTTCAGCATCAACAAAGGCTCGATCCCGGTGCGGATCGACATGCTGAACGACATGGCCAAGTACGGTTTCGATTCTTGCGCCCAGACCGCGGCCAAGGACTTCCTGGCTGATGCCAAAAGCGGTGGCCTGCAGCCGAGCATGGCGCACAACATGGCAACCACGCTGGCGGTGCAGGGCGCATTCTTTGATGTGGTGACCAACTACATCAACGACCCGAAAGCCGACCCGGTTGAAACGGCCAAGAAACTCGGCGCAGCGGTCAAGTCTGCCAAGTAACCCGTAGCGGCAGGTTTCAAGCTGCAAGCTGCAAGTCAGAGCACTGTCCTGCTTGTCTTGCAGCTTGAAACTTGTAGCGGGTAACTGCTCTTTCCTTTTTTATGGATTTCCCCATGAGTTCTGTTGCTGCCTTCAGCAAAGCCTCGCCGTTCGATGCACTGCAGCGCTGGCTTCCCAAACTGGTGCTGGCGCCCAGCATGTTCATCGTCCTGGTGGGCTTTTACGGCTATATCCTGTGGACGTTCGTTCTTTCGTTCACCAACTCGACTTTCCTGCCGACCTACAAATGGGTAGGCCTGGCGCAATACGCACGCCTGTTCGACAACGACCGCTGGTGGGTCGCCAGCAAAAACCTGGCGGTATTCGGTGGCATGTTCATCGCCATTACCTTGGTGATTGGCGTGACGCTGGCGGTGTTCCTCGATCAGCGCATCCGGCGTGAAGGCTTCATCCGCACTATTTACCTGTACCCGATGGCGCTCTCGATGATCGTCACCGGTACCGCCTGGAAGTGGTTGCTGAACCCGGGCATGGGCCTGGACAAGCTGCTGCGGGACTGGGGCTGGGAAGGCTTTCGTCTGGACTGGCTGATCGATCCCGACCGCGTGGTGTATTGCCTGGTGATTGCGGCAGTGTGGCAAGCCTCGGGTTTTATCATGGCGATGTTCCTCGCCGGCCTGCGCGGGGTCGATCAATCGATCATTCGTGCCGCCCAGATCGATGGCGCGAGTTTGCCGCGGATTTACTGGAAAGTGGTGCTGCCAAGCCTGCGTCCGGTGTTCTTCAGTGCGGTGATGATTCTGGCGCACATTGCGATCAAGAGTTTTGACCTGGTGGCGGCAATGACGGCCGGTGGTCCGGGTTACTCGTCCGACTTGCCTGCGATGTTCATGTATTCCTTCACCTTCAGTCGCGGTCAGATGGGTGTCGGTTCGGCCAGTGCGATTCTGATGCTCGGAGCGATTCTTGCGATCATCGTGCCTTACCTGTATTCCGAGCTGAGGGCCAAGCGTAATGACTAGTCTTGCCGGCAAATCCGCCATCAGCCTGAGCCGCATCGCGATCTACGCGGTGCTGATCTTCGCTGTACTGCTGTACCTGGTCCCCCTGGTGGTCATGTTGTTGACCAGCTTCAAAACCCCGGAAGACATCAGCACCGGCAACCTGCTGAGCTGGCCCGCCGTGGTCACCGGCATTGGCTGGGTCAAGGCCTGGGCCACGGTCGACGGCTACTTCTGGAACTCGATCAAGATCACCGTCCCGGCGGTACTGGTCTCCACCGCCATCGGCGCGCTCAACGGCTACGTGTTGTCGATGTGGCGTTTTCGCGGTTCGCAGTTGTTCTTCGGCCTGCTGCTGTTCGGCTGCTTCCTGCCGTTCCAGACCGTGTTGCTGCCAGCCTCGTTCACCCTCGGCAAAATGGGTCTGGCCAGCACCACCACCGGCCTGGTGTTTGTGCACATTGTTTACGGCCTGGCGTTTACTACACTGTTTTTCCGCAATTACTACGTCAGCATTCCCGACGCGCTGGTGAAGGCGGCGCGTCTGGATGGCGCGGGTTTCTTTACGATTTTCCGCATGATCATTCTGCCGATGTCGACCCCGATCATCATGGTCTGCCTGATCTGGCAATTCACGCAGATCTGGAATGACTTCCTGTTCGGCGTGGTGTTCTCCAGTGGTGACTCTCAGCCCATTACCGTGGCGCTGAACAACCTGGTCAACACCAGTACCGGGGTCAAGGAATACAACGTGGATATGGCCGCGGCGATGATCGCCGGGCTGCCGACCCTGCTGGTCTATGTGGTCGCAGGCAAGTATTTCGTGCGCGGGCTGACGGCCGGCGCAGTCAAGGGGTAATCATGGCAACGCTTGAACTTCGTAATGTAAACAAGACCTACGGTGCCGGCTTGCCGGACACCCTGAAGAACATCGAACTGTCGATCAAGGAAGGAGAGTTCCTGATCCTGGTGGGGCCTTCCGGGTGTGGCAAGTCGACGCTGATGAACTGCATCGCCGGCCTGGAGAACATCACGGGCGGCGCGATCATGATTGATGATCAGGACGTCAGCGGCTTGAGTCCCAAGGATCGCGACATCGCCATGGTGTTCCAGTCCTATGCGCTGTATCCGACCATGAGTGTGCGCGAGAACATCGAGTTCGGTCTCAAGATCCGCAAGATGCCCCGGGCTGACATCGACGAAGAAGTGGCCCGGGTTGCCAAGTTGTTGCAGATCGAGCATTTGCTCAACCGCAAGCCGGGGCAATTGTCCGGCGGTCAGCAACAGCGTGTGGCAATGGGCCGGGCCCTGGCCCGGCGGCCGAAGATCTATCTGTTCGACGAGCCATTGTCCAACCTCGATGCCAAGTTGCGGGTGGAGATGCGCACCGAAATGAAACTGATGCACCAGCGTCTGAAAACCACCACCGTCTACGTCACCCACGATCAGATCGAGGCCATGACCCTGGGCGACAAGGTGGCGGTCATGAAGGACGGCATCATTCAGCAGTTCGGTACTCCCAAGCAGATCTACAACGATCCGGCCAACCTGTTTGTTGCCAGCTTTATCGGTTCGCCACCGATGAACTTCATTCCGTTGCGCCTGCAGCGCAAGGACGGCCGCCTGCTGGCGCTGCTGGACAGTGGCCAGGCGCGTTGTGAGTTGCCGATGAGCATGGATGACGCCGGTCTGGAAGACCGGGAGGTGATTCTGGGGCTGCGCCCGGAGCAAATCGTGCTGGCCTCGGCCGATGCTGCCGGCATGCCAACCATTCGCGCCGAAGTCCAGGTGACCGAGCCCACAGGTCCGGACACTCTGGTCTTTGTTCAGCTCAATGAGGCCAAGGTCTGCTGTCGCCTGGCGCCCGATGTGGCGCCGCAAGTGGGTGAAACCCTGACCCTGCAATTCGATCCGGCCAAGGTGTTGCTGTTCGATGCCAAAACCGGTGAGCGCCTGGGCACTGCTGCTTCGTTGCCGGTACAGGATCGTGCCGACAACGTCACCCGAATCAAGGGGCGCTGAGTTTCAAAGTGTGGGGGTGTTCATGGAGGAGCCGGGGCCGTCTGCGCTGCAAGCGACCCGCCCCCACAGTTACACAGGGGTAGTGCCGTTGCGGGCATTGGAACGGTCGGGAATTTAAAAGTGGACCGAGTTGGATAAAAACAGTTAATAACAATAAAAGACGAGGATTTAGGGATGAAAAAGCAACACGCAAATACCCGGTTGATCTGCCAGCTGTCAGCCGTCGCCGCGCTGGTGCTTTCTGCCAATGCGATGGCCGACGACGCTTTCAGTGCAGATTCAAAATGGATGACCGGTGATTGGGGCGGTGAGCGGACCAAGCTGATCGAGCAGGGTATCGACATCAAGGCCGATTACGTCGGGGAAGTAGGCGCCAACCTGCATGGCGGCTATAACCACGACAAGACCGCGCGCTACAGCGACCAGTTCGGGCTGGGCGTGGCGCTGGACCTGCAAAAACTGTGGGGCTGGGATAACACCCAGGCCAAGATCCAGCTCACTAACCGTAATGGTCAGAGCATCTCCAATGACCGTATCGGCGACCCGCGTGCCGGAACCCTGAGCTCCTCCCAGGAAGTCTACGGCCGCGGCCACATGGTTCGTCTGACCCAGTTGTATATCCAGCATCAATTCCTGGACGGCAAACTGGACGTAAAGGCCGGTTACTTCGGTGAAGGCGAAGACTTCAATACCTTCCCGTGCGAATTCCAGAACCTGGCGTTCTGCGGTTCCCAGGTGGGTAACTGGGCCACCAACATCTGGTACAACTGGCCGGTCAGCCAGGCTGCACTGCGGGTGAAATACAACATCACCCCCGAGTTCTATGCGCAGATCGGTGCGTACAACCAGAACCCGTCACAACTTGAGCACGGTAACGGTTTCAAACTCAGCGGCAGCGGGACCAAGGGTACAGTGCTACCGGTCGAACTGGTCTGGTCGCCCAAGGTCAACAACCTGCCGGGCGAATACCGTGTGGGCTACTACAAGAGCACGGCACCTGCGGATGACCTGCGCGAAGACATCAACGGCGCAGATGCTGCGACCACCGGTCAAAGCTACCGTGTGCGCAACAGCAAGCACGGTTACTGGTTTGTGGCCCAGCAGCAACTCACCAGCCACAACGGTGATGCCTCCCGTGGTCTGAATGTTGCAGCCAACGCAACTTTCCACGACAAGGCCACCAACATTGTCGACAACTATCAGTCGCTGATGTTTGTGTACAAAGGTCCGTTCGATGCCCGTCCAAAAGATGACATCGGTATCGGTTTTGCCCGTATCCACGTCAACAGTGATGTTAAGAAAAACGCCGAGCTGGCCAACGAGGCCATTGGTGTCACCAACTATGACAACCCGCTGTACTCACCGCTGCGCTCCACCGAATACAACTACGAACTCAACTACGGCATCCACGTGACCAACTGGCTGACTGTGCGTCCTAACCTGCAATACATCACCCACCCGGGCGGTGTTGACCAGGTTGATAACGCGTTGGTGGCCGGCCTGAAAATTCAGTCGGTGTTCTAACGTTGTTGCGATAAGCTCCTGTCCTTATGCGCATTTGACGGATAGCCATGGCTATCCGTTTTTTTGTGCAGGAGCTTTCGGGCTTTAGTGAGACCGCGATAGCGGTTTACCCGTCGATATCTTTTCTGGATCTGGCACCTCCTTGCAGGCAGGCCAGCTCCCACAGGTTCTACTAAGGTTTGGGCGACATGATTTTCAGGACTGCGGCACATGCATGAGCATCCGCTTCACCGTTTTTTCAAATCCAGACGCGAACAGCCGGTCTTCCAGTGGGAGCGCTTTCAGCAGCGTGACATCCTGGTGATTGACCACCCCCATTGTCAGGCCGTGTTCAGCCGTCAGGGTGCGCAACTTCTGCATTTCAAACCCACCGGCCAGAAGCCCTGGTTGTGGTGTGCTGCCAAATGGCCGCAAGTTGGAGCGATCCGTGGTGGCGTGCCTATTTTCTGGCCGTGGTATGGCCGTCATCCAAGCGAAAATGCGTGGCCGTCCCATGGTTGGGCGCGTTTGATCGACTGGAAGTTGCTGGACAGTCATGCAGACGAAGAGGGCGTGAGCCTGCACTGGCGGTTACAGCTGTGCGACTGGCAGGTGGATCTGCATGCGCGACTGGGCGAAGACATGGAGCTGCGCCTGAGCACCGAACACCAGGACGATGAGCCTTGCCAGCTGAGTCAGGCTTTGCGCGCTTACTGGCGGATTGGTGATGTGGCGCAGATAGCGCTGTCCGGTCTTGACGGGGTACAGGGCTACGACCAGCTCAACCGCGAAGTTTGCCAGCAGCAGGGCGAGTTACGGGTTGCGGGCGGTTGTCAGCGGGTGTTCCGGCATGACGGCGAAATGCAGCTCAATGACCACGCCTGGCGGCGGGCGCTGAGCATCGACACCGGCGCCAGTGGCAACACGGTGGTGTGGCATCCGGGCAAGCGGCCGTTACTGGGTGTGAGCTGGAACGAAGTGATGGGGTTTGTGTGTGTCGAGTCCACCAGCGGCGGTACCCACAATCAGACCCTGGCCCCTGGCGAGCAAGCGCATCTGAGTCTGCAGGCCCGGGCCGGTTTGGTGAGTGCCGCACCTCTGTAGGAGCGAGCTGCGGTTGCCTTGAAGCTCGCTCCTGCAGGTGGTCAGTTGAACTCGTCACCCACCGGATAGCGGCTGGCGTTCAGGCTTTCCTTGATTTTTCGCAGGTGTGGCTGGAAATCCACGCCGCGGCGCAGGGTCATGCCGGTGGCCAATACGTCCAGTACGGTGAGCTGGATGATGCGCGAGGTCATCGGCATGTAAATGTCGGTGTCTTCAGGCAGCGGAATGTTCAGGCTCAAGGTACTGGCCTTGGCCAGTGGCGAATTCTCTGCGGTCAGTCCCAGTACCGAGGCCCCGTTTGCCCGCGCAATGCGTGCTACCTCTACCAGCTCCCGCGTCCGTCCGGTGTAGGAAATAATCACGAACAGCTCGCCGGTGTGCGCCACTGACGCAATCATGCGCTGCATCAGCACGTCGGCATGGGCAGTGACGGCCAGGTTGAAACGAAAGAACTTGTGCTGTGCATCCAGCGCCACCGGCGCCGAGGCACCCAGGCCAAAGAAGTGAATCTGGCGGGCCTGGATCAGCAAGTCGACGGCGCGGCTGATAAGGTTGGGGTCCAGTGCCTGGCAGGCGCTGTCGAGCGATGCAATTGCACTGCCGAAAATCTTCTGGGTGTAAGCTTCGGGATTGTCGTCGGCCTCAACTGCGCGGCTGACATAGGCGGCGCCGCTGGCCAGACTTTGCGCCAGTTGCAGCTTTAGCTCCGGATAACCGCTAACCCCGAACGAACGGCAAAACCGGTTAACCGTAGGTTCACTGACGGAAGCCGCCTGGGCGAGCGCCGCAATGCTGAACCGGGTCGCCTGTTGCGGATTCTGCAGGATGATTTCTGCCACTTTGCGCTCGGCCTTGTTCAGGTCTTCGAGGCGGCTTTTGATCTGTTCGAGTAAATTTCGCACGCGGTCCATTTATGTTCCTTGGTTCAGCGATGCAAAGAGCCGGGTTCTAAAGCAGCTCTGGAAGGTGGCCTATCCTACTGGTGGCCTGTTACGACCACTAGCAGGAATCTGTATTTTGAGAAAATGTTGTGTTTATTACTACATTTTTCCTTGAGTGATACCTTGAAAGAAGGTATTTGTAGCTTAACTTGATAAAAGAACAAACATCATGCCTTCGATTACGGTTGAACCGTGCACCTTTGCCTTGTTCGGCGCCCTTGGCGATCTGGCCTTGCGCAAGCTGTTTCCTGCTTTATATCAACTGGATCGTGCCGGCCTGCTGCATGCCGATACGCGCATTTTTGCGCTGGCTCGCGAGCCGGGGGACGCCCTTACGCATCTGGCACACATCGACAGCCAGTTGCGTCAGTACGTTGGTGCCAAGGAAATCGAAGAAGAAGCGCTAACCCGCTTCCTGGCTCGCTTGAGTTACCTGCATGTGGACTTTCTCAAGACAGAAGATTATTTGCCTCTGGCTGAACAAGCCGGAACGGCCCAGCGCCTGATCGCGTATTTCGCGACGCCGGCGGCGGTGTATGGGGCCATCTGCGAGAACCTGTCCAGGGTCGGTCTGGCTGAAAATACCCGTGTGGTGCTGGAAAAACCCATTGGTTCGGACCTGGACTCATCGCGTAAGGTCAACGATGCCGTCGCGCAGTTCTTCCCCGAGACGCGTATTTACCGCATCGACCACTACCTGGGTAAAGAAACCGTACAAAACCTGATCGCCCTGCGTTTTGCCAACAGCCTGTTCGAAACCCAGTGGAACCAGCGCTACATCTCCCACGTTGAAATCACCGTGGCCGAGAAAGTCGGCATCGAGGGCCGCTGGGGCTATTTCGACAAGGCCGGCCAACTGCGGGACATGATCCAGAATCATCTGTTGCAGCTGTTGTGCCTGATTGCCATGGATCCGCCTGCGGACCTGTCGGCAGACAGCATTCGCGATGAAAAAGTAAAGGTTCTCAAGGCGCTGGCCCCGATCAGCGCCGAAGGTCTGACCACCCAGGTGGTACGTGGCCAATACATCGCCGGTTACAGCGAAGGGCAGTCGGTCCCGGGCTATCTGGAGGAAGAAAACTCCAATACCCAGAGCGACACCGAAACCTTCGTTGCCCTGCGTGCCGACATTCGTAACTGGCGTTGGGCGGGGGTGCCGTTTTATCTGCGCACCGGCAAACGCATGCCGCAAAAACTGTCGCAGATCGTGATCCACTTCAAGGAACCCTCGCACTACATCTTCGCCCCGGAGCAGCGTCTGCAAATCGGCAACAAGCTGATTATTCGCCTGCAGCCGGACGAAGGTATCTCCTTGCGGGTGATGACCAAAGAGCAGGGCCTGGACAAGGGCATGCAACTGCGTAGCGGCCCGTTGCAATTGAATTTTTCCGACACGTACCGCAGTGCGCGGATTCCGGATGCCTACGAGCGTCTGTTACTCGAAGTGATGCGCGGCAACCAGAACCTGTTTGTGCGCAAAGACGAAATTGAAGCGGCATGGAAGTGGTGTGACCAGTTGATCGCCGGCTGGAAAAAGTCTGGTGATGCGCCCAAGCCGTACGCGGCGGGCTCCTGGGGACCGATGAGTTCCATAGCATTGATTACGCGGGACGGGAGGTCTTGGTATGGCGATATCTGATTTGAAACTGCCTGAAGGGGTCAACGCGCACACCTTCAAGAACCCGGCGATTCTGGCCGAGGAACTGGCAAAAAAAGTGGCCGGGCAATTGAATGCCGCCATTGGCGCGCAAGGCGTTGCCACCCTGGTGGTATCCGGTGGGCGTAGCCCGGTGGCGTTCTTTCAGAGCCTGATCAAGCAACCGGTGGACTGGTCGAAAGTGGTGGTCAGTCTTGCCGATGAGCGCTGGGTCCCGGTGGAGCACGCCGACAGCAATGCCGGCCTGCTCAAAAAGAACCTGCTGCAAGGGCCGGCAGCCAAGGCGCGCTTTGTCGGCTTGTATAACGTGGCGGCCAATCTTGACGCTGCGGCAGAGCAAGCTGACCGCGCATTGGCCGAGCTACCGCCGATTGATGTCCTGATTCTGGGCATGGGCGACGACGGGCACACCGCCTCGCTGTTCCCCGACAGCCCGAATCTGCTTGAAGCCTTGAAAGCGGATGGCGAGCGTCGTTGCTGGCCGATGCTGGCACCGACCGTGCCTCATCAACGCTTGAGCATGAGCCGCAGCCTGCTGGCGAGCGCCAGGAACACGGTGCTGTCGATTCAAGGGCAGGCCAAATTGAATACCCTCAACGAAGCGCTGGCGGGCACTGACATTGCCGCCTTGCCGATTCGTGCCTTTCTGCAACCTACGTTAGAGATTTACTGGTGCCCATGAGCCAAGGATCAGCTGCCATGACAATAAAAACTGCGAACGTATCGATGGCCGATAAAGTCGCCCTGATCGATGAACTGTGTGCCTCGGCGCGAATTCTGCCGGTGATCACCATCGCTCGTGAGCAAGACATTCTGCCGCTGGCCGATGCGCTGGCTGCGGGCGGCCTGACGGCACTTGAAGTGACCTTGCGTTCACAGTTCGGGCTCAAGGCCATTCGTGTTCTGCGCGAGCAACGGCCCGAGCTGGTAACGGGGGCGGGCACCGTGCTGGACCGGCACATGCTGGCGGCTGCCGAAGAGGCCGGTTCGCAATTTATTGTCACCCCGGGCATTACCCGTGACCTGCTGGAAGCCAGCGTGGCCAGCGATATCCCGCTGCTGCCGGGTATCAGCAATGCGTCCGGAATTATGGAAGGCTACGGTCTGGGTTACCGTCGATTCAAGCTGTTCCCGGCTGAAGTCAGCGGCGGTGTGGCGGCGATCAAGGCGCTGGGCGGCCCCTTCGGTGAAGTGAAATTCTGCCCGACCGGCGGTGTTAGCCCGGCGAACATTCGCAACTACATGGCATTGAAAAATGTGATGTGTGTGGGCGGTAGCTGGATGCTCGACAGCGAGTGGATCAAGAACGGCGACTGGGCCCGAATCCAGGAATGCACCGCCGAGGCCCTGGCTTTGCTGGATTGACCACCTGTGTAACGAATTTGTTGTGTGTTCTACGGTTTTTGGTGCGCTTGGTCGGCGCACCTTTTTTTTGTCCGCAATTCCCAACGATGAGTCACCTGCAGGAGCGAGCTTGCCTGGCGATCTTTCAAAGATCGCGAGCAAGCTCGCTCCTGCAGTTAGCCCCGGGAAAGCTCGCGCAGTGCCCTGATCAACCTGTTGATGTCATCCAGCGAGGTGGTGAGGCCCACGGTGATGCGAATACAGCTACCGCAGGCTGAACCGCCGCGCACCACGGTGAACAGGTTGTAATCCTTGAGCAGACGATCTGCCATCGGTGTTTGATCCTGCAGGTGGGTGAATCGCAGGGCAGAAATGGCGCATTGCAGACGCGGGTCATCAGGCGTGAGCACTTCGATGCCCGGCATTTTTCGCGCTTCACTCACCCATAGCTCGCGCAGATAGTTCAGGCGTTCGCCTTTGGCCCGGGCGCCACCCAGGTCTTTGTGCTCTTGCAGCACCTTTGGCAGGGTCAGCCATGCCGGAATATTGACCGTGCCATAGGGGGCCCGGTTACGAATATCAGGCTCCGGGTAACGTTGACTGCCCATGTCCGGGCTAATGTCTGCCAGACGCCGCGGGTCGATATACATGACCCCCAGGGTCAGTGGTCCGCCGATCCATTTATGCAGGTTGTAACCGGCAAAGGCCACGCCCAGGGCCTGCAGGTCGAACTCGATCTGGCCAAGCGCATGGGCACCGTCCAGCACCACGTCCACGCCGTGGGCGTTGGCCGCATCGACTATCGCCTGCACCGGCATGACCAGTCCTGTGAGGTGTGTCACGTGGGTCAGCGCCATCAGCTTGATTCGCGGATGACGCGCCAATACCTCACGATAGCTGGCGACCAGGCTGTCATGGCTGGCGGGGTGCTCAT
Source organism: Pseudomonas sp. TMW22089 (assembly GCF_022496645.1). Lineage (NCBI taxonomy): Bacteria > Pseudomonadati > Pseudomonadota > Gammaproteobacteria > Pseudomonadales > Pseudomonadaceae > Pseudomonas > Pseudomonas sp. TMW22089. Next base: position 158,113 of record NZ_SCFG01000008.1, on the reverse strand, counting down.
GGATTATTTCGATGATCTCAAGCCCGCGCTGCCGGGCCACCCAGCGCATGGCTGACTCGACGCTGGGGTACTCCAGGTCGCTGATCAGCAACTGATCGCCGGGCTGCAAGGCGTTGTAGTTGCGAATCAGCGATTGCAGGGCATCCGAAGCGCAGCGGGTGAGGGCGATGCTGGCGTCTTCAACGCCGAGCAAGCCTGCCAGTTGATGATGGATCTCGATATTCTGCGGACCATCGAATTGCGGGCGCACATGCACCGAGTTCTTGCGGTTGATAAAGTCGATATTGCGCTGGTAGTCCTGGGCAACTCCTCGGGTCATGCGCCCGAAGTAGCCGTTTTCCAGATTGACCGGACCGGCTGCTACGTCGTAGCGCTCGGCGATGCTGTGCCAATAATCTTCGTTGCGGGCGTTCTCTTCAATCCTTGGCATGGGGCAACTCTATCAGTGGCGGGGTTTGGGTTTTCCGTGTTTGGCGCGCAACGGGTCGAGCAGGTCTGACAGACCGTTGTGATCGATTTCCTGCATCAGGGCCAGAAGACCGCCCAATTCGCCGTGTGGAAAGCCTTCTCGGGCAAACCAGTTCAAATACTGGCCCGGCAGGTCGGCAATGATCCGCCCTTTGTATTTGCCGAATGGCATTTCGCGGGTCACCAGCAGTTCGAGTTTTTCGGGGTTCATGCAGCAGCCTTCAGGTACGTGATGCAACGAATGATAAATACAGGCATTTTGCATGCAGGCCAATTGACAGATCATGCAAAAAAACCGGATACAGATAGTTATGATTTCTATAACTTGTTGATATATAAGGATTTATTCAAATTCAGCAACTGGCACGGGGTCTGCAAATACTAATGCACGATCCTCAACCTTGTAAGGAATTGAATAATGACTGACCTCAATAAAGAAGCCATCTCTGTCCTGAACGATCTGATCGAAACCAGTAAAGACGGTCAGGAAGGGTTCAAGACCTGCGCCGAAGATATCAAGCATCCTGAGCTCAAGGCCCTGTTTGCAAAACGCTCTGCAGATTGTGCGGCTGCGGCTGCCGAGCTGCAGGCCGCGGTACGCCAGTTGGGTGGCGACCCGGAGACCAGTACAAGCGTGGCGGGTGATTTGCATCGTCGCTGGGTCGATGTGAAATCGATGTTTACCGGCAAGGATGAAGAGGCAGTGCTCAATGAAGCCGAGCGCGGCGAAGACCATGCGCTGAAGGCTTATAAGGAAGCGCTGGAAAAAATCGAGAAGCACCAACTGCTGCACATTCGTGATCTGGTAGAGCGTCAGTACCATGGCGTACAACGCAATCACGACCAGGTCAAGGCTCTGCGCAACCAAGCTCGTGCCCGCTCTTAAACGTAAACGCCTGCGTAGCCCTTGGTAGCTGAGGGCTGACTCGCATACAGCAAAAACCCGGCCTGTCATCCAGGCCGGGTTTTTGCGTTGCGGGCATTTGCACGTCGTGCAAATCAGCTAATGCTGATAGCCGGCAACGGGGTCAGGGTTACGGTTTGTTGTTTGCGCGGGGCAATGATTTCGGCTTCGCCATCGACCACGATTTCATCGCGTTGATTGAACACACGGGTCGCTATACGCACGCGGAACTTGGGCAGTTTCTCGAGAATTTCCAGACGCACGGTCAGGGTGTCGCCAATTTTCACCGGCTTCTGAAAGGTCATTTGCTGGCCGACATAGATAGTGCCCGGGCCAGGCAACTCACAGGCCACGGCTGCACTGATCAGCGCGCCACTGAACATGCCGTGGGCAATGCGTTCCTTGAACATGGTTGCGGCGGCAAATTCCGGATCCAGGTGCACCGGGTTGTGGTCACCGGACATGGCCGCAAAAAGCTGAATGTCGCGCTCTTCGACGGTTTTGCTGTAACTGGCAGTCTGGCCGACTTCAAGGGCTTCGTACGGGGTGTTGGTAACCTGAGTCATCTAGCGCATGTCCTGTGACGAGTGTTTAATTTCAAGTTTTTGATTTTAAAGTATTTTTTAGAATGGTCGAGCTATTCGCTGTGGGGCGGGCGGGAGCGAAGCAGGGCCTGGTCAAGCCATTCGACAACATCTGCAGTCACTTCGTCACGGTTGATTTCGTTGAAGAGCTCATGCCGTGCCTGGGGGTAGATTTTGAGTTGCAAGTCCTGACTGCCGGCTTTGCGTAAAGCCCCGGCCAGGGATTCCAGGCGCTTGCCTTCACTGACCGGGTCACAGGCGCCACCCATCACCAGCAAAGGCAGGGCTGAATCAATTTGCACGAGGTTGGACGCTTTGCTGATTTGCTGCAAGCCGCCCAGCAGATCAATCCAGAGTTGATTGGTGCAACGAAACCCGCACAAGGGGTCGTTGGCGTAGGCATCGACTTCAGCCGGATCGCGACTGAGCCAGTCATAGCGGGTGCGATTGGGCTTGAATGCTTTATTGAACGAGCCAAAGGACAACCACTCGATCAGCGCGCTGCGTCCTTTCGGGCCCTGGCGCCAGCGTTCCAGTCGGGCTATCAGGCTGGCAGCCCGGTAAAGCGCGACAGGCTGGAAATTGGAGGCGCTCAGAATTGCCCCCTGCAGACTGTTGCTGTGGTGGAGCAAGTACGCCTGGGCGATGTAGCTGCCCATGCTGTGGCCAAGCAGGAAGATCGGGAGCCCCGGGTGGGCCTGGCCGATGTGCTGATGGAGGCTGGCGACATCACTGACCACCGCGCACCAGCCATCATGGTCAGCAAAGTAGCCCGGTGTTCCGCGTTCGGCCGTTTTACCGTGTCCGCGCTGGTCGTGGGCATACAGGCCAAAACCGGCTTCATTTAGCGCCTTGCCCAGTCGGGCATAGCGAGCAGTGTGTTCCGCCATGCCGTGGACCAGCAACACAATGGCTTTGGGCGTAGCGCCAGGCAGCCACTGATTAACCAAAAGGCCGCTACGGTCATTCGCGTCCAGCCAGAAAGTCTGATGAATCATGGCCATTCCTTTACACGGAGTAGGAGCAGTGTATAGCGCATTCACAGGCAAACCACTTAACTGGCGATGCCGCGGTAATAAGATTCAAGATGTAAATGGCGAATATCGGTGTATTTGCCTACAACTTGATAACTGTTAACGTCAGTTAGCTCCGCTTTTCAACGCCCAAGGGAAGCGGCCAGGCACATTCAGGTCCGAGGACAAAAATAATGCAACCTGATTTCTGGAATGACAAACGTCCTGCCGGTGTACCGCTGGATATAGATATGACGGCCTTCACATCGGTCGTTGATGTGTTTGAACGCTCGTGCAAGAAATTCGCCGATCGTCCGGCGTTCAGCAACCTGGGTGTGACCATCACTTATGCCGAACTGGAGCGCCACAGCGCAGCGTTTGCCGGTTATCTTCAAAATCATACCGACCTCAAGCCCGGCGACCGCATCGCTGTACAGATGCCCAACGTGCTGCAATATCCGATCGCGGTATTTGGTGCGTTGCGCGCCGGTCTGATCGTGGTCAACACCAACCCGCTGTACACCTCTCGCGAAATGCGCCATCAGTTCAAAAGTGCCGGGATTCGGGCGCTGGTGTACTTGAACATGTTCGGCAAGCGCGTGCAGGAAGTGCTGGCAGATACCGAGATCGAGTACCTGATCGAAGCCAGAATGGGCGACATGATGCCCGCTGCCAAAGGCTGGATTACCAACCTGGTGGTCGACAAGGTCAAAAAACTGGTGCCGGCCTACCAGTTGCCCCAGGCCATTGCCTTTAAAAGCGTATTGCACCGGGGCGCAGGCCAGCCGATTCGGCCGGTGCCGGTGACGCTGGATGACACGGCAGTCCTGCAATACACCGGTGGCACCACCGGACTGCCCAAGGGCGCAATGCTCAGTCACGGCAATCTGGTGGCCAATATGCAGCAGGTGCGTGCTTGTCTGTCCCAGCATGACGAGAGTGGGCAACCGATTCTCAGGGACGGTCGGGAGGTCATGGTGGCGCCGTTGCCGCTGTACCATATCTATGCATTTACCGCTAATTGCATGGGCATGATGGTCACGGGTAACCACAACATCCTGATCACCAATCCGCGTGATATCAAAGGTTTCATCAAGGAGCTGAAGAACTGGCGGTTCACCGCTTTTCTGGGGCTTAACACCCTGTTTGTCGCGCTGATGGACCATCCGGACTTCAAGAGCCTGGACTTCTCGGGGCTGAAGGTCACCAACTCGGGCGGTACTGCGCTGGTCAAGGCCACGGCCGAGCGTTGGGAAAAAATCACCGGATGCCGCATCGTTGAGGGCTACGGCCTGACTGAAACGTCGCCGGTGGCCAGTGCCAACCCCTGTGGTTCTCTGGCCCGGCTGGGCACCGTGGGCATGCCGGTTCCGGGCACGGCGATGAAAGTAGTCAGCGATGATGGCAGCGACCTGGGTTTGGGGGAGCGCGGCGAGCTATGCGTCAAAGGCCCGCAAGTCATGAAGGGGTACTGGCAAAACCCGCAGGCAACGGCCGAAGTGCTGGACGCCGAGGGCTGGTTCAAGACGGGTGATATTGCGGTGATTGATCCCGATGGTTTTGTCCGGATTGTCGATCGCAAAAAGGACCTGATCATCGTTTCGGGTTTCAACGTGTACCCCAATGAAATCGAAGATACCGTGATGGCCCACCCCAAAGTGGTGAATTGCGCGGTAATCGGCGTGCCTGACGAGCGCACCGGGGAGGCCGTCAAACTCTTTGTAGTCGCGCGCGAAGGCGGGGTCAGCGTTGAAGAGCTCAAGGCGTACTGCAAGGACAACTTCACCGCTTACAAGGTACCCAAGCAGATAGTGCTGCGTGACTCCTTGCCCATGACTCCCGTGGGGAAAATCCTGCGTCGCGAGTTGCGTGATAACGCCTGATTCCATCAGCCTGGTGAAAAACGCCCGTTTGCTTTGAGCAGGCGGGCGTTTTTATTCGTCTATAACAATAGACAGGGTTTGATCTGGATCTCTGAGGGGGCGCCGTAATGCCTGAATTAGAGCGGTTTTACTATCAATAGAGCTATTGTACTAATGATGACTTTGGATTGTCCTACAGTCAGGTTTGTGACTCTGCGGGCCATCTTTGGCTCTAGGCGGCCTCTGGCAAAGCTGCTACTCTCGGCGCGCTTTGTGACTTCTCGGTAAGTGAAAAGCCAGATTTATCCATTACAAAAATCACACAAATAATAACCGCATCAATGCGGTGAAGAATTCGCGACGCTGAGGAGTGGGCTTCCATGATTGAAGACTTTTGGAAGGATAAGTACCCAGCTGGGATTGCTGCTGAAATCAACCCGGATGAATACCCGAATATTCAGACGGTACTGCGCCAATCTTGCCAACGTTTTGCGGATAAACCCGCATTTAGCAACCTCGGTAAAACCATCACCTATGGTGAGCTTTACCAGCAATCAGGTGCATTTGCCGCCTACCTGCAGCAGCACACCGACCTGCAACCCGGCGATCGCATTGCTGTGCAGTTGCCCAACTTGCTGCAATACCCGATCGCTGTGTTCGGAGCCATCCGCGCCGGCTTGATCGTGGTTAATACCAACCCGCTGTATACCGCGCGGGAAATGGAACACCAATTCAATGACTCCGGCGCCAAGGCGCTGGTATGCCTGGCGAACATGGCGCATCTGGCCGAAAAGGTCGTGCCCCAGACTTCGATCAAGCATGTGATCGTTACTGAAGTGGCTGACCTGCTGTCGCCCTTCAAGCGCGTATTGATCAACAGTGTCATCAAGTACGTGAAAAAAATGGTCCCGGCGTATCACTTGCCCAAGGCCATCAAGTTCAACGATGTGTTGAGCAAGGGGCATGGCCAGCCAGTAAACGAAGCCAGCCCGCTTGCCAATGACGTCGCGGTTCTGCAATACACGGGCGGCACCACCGGTGTGGCCAAGGGGGCGATGCTGACCCATCGCAACCTGATCGCCAACATGCTGCAGTGCAAGGCGCTGATGGGTTCCAACCTTAACGAAGGTTGCGAAATCCTGATCACGCCATTGCCGCTTTATCATATCTACGCGTTCACCTTTCATTGCATGGCAATGATGCTGTTGGGCAATCACAACATATTGATCAGCAACCCGCGTGACCTGCCGGCGATGGTTAAAGAGCTGTCGAAGTGGAAGTTCTCCGGCTTCGTAGGGCTTAACACCCTGTTTATAGCGCTGTGCAACAACGACGGGTTCCGCAAGCTGGACTTCTCGTCCCTGAAAGTGACGCTGTCGGGGGGCATGGCCCTGCAACTGTCCGTGGCCGAGCGCTGGAAGACGGTAACCGGCTGTGCCATTTGCGAAGGCTACGGCATGACCGAGACCAGCCCGGTGGCTTCGGTCAATCCGATCCAGCACATTCAGATCGGCACTATCGGCATTCCGATGCCTTCGACCCTGTGCAAAGTGATCAATGATGCGGGTGAAGAGCTGCCGTTGGGTGAAATCGGCGAGCTATGCATCAAGGGCCCGCAGGTGATGAAAGGTTATTGGGAGCGTCCTGATGCAACTGCCGAGATCATGGACAGCGAAGGCTGGTTGAAGTCCGGTGACATCGCGCTGATTCAACCTGATGGCTATATGCGCATTGTCGATCGCAAAAAAGACATGATCCTGGTCTCTGGCTTTAACGTTTACCCGAACGAGCTGGAAGATGTGATGGCCTCATTGCCGGAAGTGTTGCAGTCGGCGGCGATCGGTATTCCTGATGAAAAAACCGGCGAGCTGATCAAGGTTTTTATTGTGGTCAAGCCGGGCATGACCCTGAGCAAAGAGCAGGTCATGGCGCATATGCGCGCGAACCTGACCGCTTATAAAGCGCCGAAAGTTGTCGAGTTCCGTGACAGTTTGCCGACCACCAACGTAGGCAAGATCCTGCGCCGTGAGTTGCGTGACGAAGAGATGAAGAAACTGGGCCTTAAAAAGTAATCTGCCCTTAAACAACAAAGCCCCGCATTGCGGGGCTTTTTTGTTTCAGCTCGCGTTTACCGCTGTGCAGGAGCGAACTCGCCCCTGCAGGGTTTGCGCTGTTTATTTTTGCAGAAACTGCGAAAAGTTGACGCCTGTGCCTGTCGGACGCACGTCCTGCAGGAAGGAGTCTTTGTCCGCGCTCAGCTCAAGACTCATGGTCGGCGTACGCTTGTGCGTCGCTCGTACCACCATGCCTTCGCGTTTCTCGCGCAGGAACGCAGTGGTGACCTTCAAGTGCAGCAGTTCATCGGTACTTGGGGTATGCAGCAACAGATGCACCCATTCGTACTGACCGACGGCCAGACGCGCCAGGGGAATATCGAACCACCAGATGTTCTTGTTGGTGTTCAATGTGGCGAAATGGCAGTTGTTGACGCCAAGCACAGCGCCGCCAAGTTCCTGGTTTCTGCGGGCAATGGCCAGCTTTTTATCGAGTTTCATAACCTTCCTACAATTGCTGATCTTCAGCGCCATAGCCTGAATCCGTTGCGCATTCTCGGGGGTTAGGCGGCAAACATAAAGCTCAACCTGCGCGGAACGACGAAATGATGGCCAGAAAATAAATGAAACTCCTGCGGTGACGATCGGGTCAATGATTCTGTCGATGTAATGACATCCGAAATTTCATCAGGAGAAATCCCATGAGCAGCACTGGCGATAAGATCAAAGGCAAAGCGAACGAAGCAGTAGGTAATGTCAAACAAGCGGTGGGGAAAGCGACCGACAATGACAAGCTGCGTGCCGAAGGCAAGGCCCAGGAGCTGAAAGGCGAAGGCCAGCAAGCGGTAGGCAAGGTGAAAGATGCGGTCAAGAAAACCGTCGATAAAGCCTGATAACCCAGGATTGCCGCAGGTGCGTCGGGTACCTGTGGCGAACATGAACGGTCATCCATGTGATGGCCGTTTTTGTATAAGTGTTTCCATAGTCGCCAACTTGACTACATTTGAGGTAAAACCCCAACCCAGAGCTTATGGCTGGCTTGCACAACCTACTTTTTAAGCGGCGAAAGGAGACGCTATGTTATTCCCGGTCTTGAATGGCCTGCCGTTGGGCAAAGTACTGATTCGCACGGTGAAAGAGTTTATCGACGATGAAATGTCGACTTACGCCTCGGCACTGGCCTATCAAATGCTGTTTTCGTTATTCCCTTTCATTCTGTTTTTGATTGCCCTGATCGGCTTCTTGCATCTGCCGGACTTTTTCTCCTGGTTGCGCCTGCAGTCTGAACTGGTACTGCCGCCGCAGGCTCTGGAGCAGGTCAACCCGGTCATCGATCAGTTGCAGCAGTCCAAGGGCGGATTGCTGTCGGTGGGTATCGTAATTGCCCTGTGGACCGCTTCGGCCGGTGTGCGGCTGATGATGAGCGCCATGAATGCCGCCTACGATGTGGTCGAGGGGCGGCCAGTCTGGAAGCGATTCCCGCTGTCGATTTTTTACACCATCGGCATTGCCGGAATGCTTCTGGCAGCCGCCGCGCTGATGGTGCTCGGGCCGCAGGTGATGAGCTGGCTGGCAGGACAGGTCGGGCTCGAAGAGTTCGTGGTGACACTGTGGACCATCCTGCGCTGGCCTGTGATTGTGCTATTGCTGATGGTGGCGGTGGCGGTGATTTACTACGTCATGCCGGATGTGGAGCAAAAATTCCGGTTTATCACCCCGGGTTCGGTGCTGGCGGTGGTTGTGTGGATCGTGGCTTCGCTGGGCTTTGCCTTTTATGTCAAAACCTTTGCTGACTACAACGCCATGTATGGCAGCATCGGTGCGATCATCGTGCTGTTGCTGTACTTCTACATTTCTGCCGCGGTGCTGCTGCTGGGGGCTGAAATGAACGCCGTGATCGAGCACATGTCGGCAGAGGGCAAGGATCCGGGCGAAAAAACCTTCGATGGCTCCGACGACCCTGATCCCAAGCAACACGTCTCCGGGCTGGGGCGTGACCATTCCATTCCATCCACTCCAGATGAAGCCTGACTATGATTCGTGAAATTCTGAAAATGGGCGATGAGCGTTTATTGCGCGTTGCCCAGCCGGTACCGGCTGAAATGTTCGATACCCCGGAACTCTGGCAGTTGCTGGACGATATGTTGCAGACCATGGAGCACGCGGGCGGTGTGGGGCTGGCGGCCCCGCAAATCGGGGTTGACCTGCAGATGGTGATCTTCGGGTTCGAGCACAGCGAACGTTACCCTGATGCTGAAGCCGTACCACAAACCATCCTGATCAATCCGTTGATCACTCCGCTCGGTCCGGCGCTTGAAGAAGACTGGGAAGGCTGCCTGTCGGTGCCTGGTTTGCGCGGGGCAGTCGAGCGTTTTCAGAAGATCCGTTACGAAGGTTTCACGCCTAAAGGTGAACCGATCGTACGTGTGGCGGAAGGTTTTCATGCACGAGTAGTGCAGCATGAATGCGACCACCTGATCGGTCGCCTGTACCCGTCGCGGATCAAGGATTTCAGCAAGTTCGGTTTTATCGAGGTGTTGTTCCCGGACCTGGAGCCGGGCACCCGGGAATAACTGCCTTGCTTTGCAGGGGCGAGCTCTTTGAATGCTCTTCAAACAGCTCGCCCCTGCAGGGAGGGGAGCGCCGGGTTTAACGGCCCATCGCTATCATCGCCTTGTTGCGTTGATAGCGCACCAGCCGCTCATACAGGGCATGGGGCAAGTCAACCTCCAGACTGAACCCCATCTTTTCATAGAGACCTTGCAGTTCAGGGTCGCAAAACAACCAGACCGTGCCTTCGCACTGCGATATTGCCGCGTTGACCAGCGTGGTGGCTATGCCTTGCCCGCGTACTGCCGGATCGACAAACAGGCCGGTCAACCAGTAACCGTTGGCCATTGGTCGCAGACACAAACCGGCGACTATCTGGTCCTGGCGGGCAACCCACAATTGAGCTTCCTTGCTCGCTTTCATCGACGATTGGTGAGAGCGGTAAAACTTGTTCAGCAAGGGCCACAACGGCGCGTCGAGCGAAGAATAAGCAATGGCAGTCATAAGTCCACAGGCTTGAAAAGGGAGCGGCAGTATAAACAAATAAGTGCTTGAACTTTATAAACCTTGGGTATTGCCGCTTATTTGCAATTAAAACGCTTTGTTTATCATTGTTTTTTGAATAAAGGGTTTTAAATCCGAGTGGGTTCTCGATAGGTGTTATACCTGTGCCACACCCCCTGAACAGTTGAGCGCTTAACATGGCTAAAGGTATGGATTCAAAGAAGGCCGCGAAAAAGAAACCGGCCAAAACAGCCGATGAAAAACGCGCGGACAAGAAAACCAAAAAATCCGAAGTCGGATTGTTTGGTCACTGAGTGATTTACAGGAGCCCGTATTCCGGGCTCCTTGGTTTTTTGATTGGCGCAACGTCGATTTGGATTATTCTGCGCAATTGAGCACTTCGTCGCACACTGATGGCGATTTGCTTGCACGCTGTATCTGGCTGGCTATGCTTCAATTCTTGGGGGTTGAACATATAAAACTTACATCCCCGAAGTGCGCACATCTCTATGTTAAAGGCAGCAGGCACGTTTTCTTGTGTCGTGAAGCGTTTGAATTATCAATAGAAAGCATCTTCAGGAATTGAGCCATGTTCAACTTTCATCACAAAGCCGACCTGCTTGAGAATCAGCGCCTCACCTGTTCTCTGGATGAGAGCAAGGCCAAGCTGATGGCCGTCAGCCGCTCAATGGCAATCATTGAGTTCACTGCCGATGGCGTCATTGTGGATGCCAACGAAAATTTCTGTCGCGTGACGGGTTACTCGGTCGATGAGATCTGCGGTAAACATCACCGTCTTTTTTGTGAACCGGACTATCTGCGCACTGAACAATACGCACAGTTCTGGAAGGACCTGGCCAGTGGGGTGCCCATGAGCGGCACTTTCTTGCGGCTTGATAAAGCCGGTCGCGAGATCTGGCTTGAGGCCAGCTACATGCCGATCACCGGCCCGAACAATGAGGTGACCCGGGTCCTCAAGGTGGCAACCGAGATTACCGAGCGGATCAACAAAGAGCGGGAAAATCAAAGCATTGTGAATGCATTGAGCCGCGCCATGGCGATGATCGAGTTCTCGCCCGATGGCCGTGTGATCAACGCCAATCAGAACTTTCTCGACACCATGCATTATTCACTGTCTGAAATTGTCGGGCAGCACCACAGCATGTTCTGTCGCAGCAGTGAGAGCGAGTCTGGCGCCTATAAAGCTTTCTGGGCTTCCCTGAATCGCGGCGAATACCATTCCAGACGCTTTGAACGGGTCGATAAATACGGCCATACAGTTTTCCTGGAAGCGTCCTACAACCCGATTTTTGATGCCAAGGGCCGACTGTATAAGGTCGTCAAATTCGCCAGCAACATCACCGCCCAAGTGACTAACCTGCAAACCGCCGCCGAGTCGGCCCACAGTACTTCGGTACAGAACGACGCCTGTGCGCAGAAGGGTTCTCAGGTGGTTCAGCAGACTGTACAAATCATCGAAGCCATCTCCAAAGATCTCAATGAAGCCGCGCAAAGCATCGATGCGGTGAACAAGCAGTCCGACATCATTGGCAAAATCGTGCAGACCATTCGTGGTATTGCGGATCAAACCAATTTACTGGCGCTCAATGCTGCGATTGAGGCGGCCAGGGCCGGTGAACATGGGCGGGGTTTTGCTGTGGTGGCGGATGAGGTCAGAAGCCTGGCGGCACGTACCAGCGCGGCAACTGTGGAAATTGTCGAGGTGGTGCGCAAGAACCATGATTTGTCGCTGAGCGCGGTGAGCAGCATGCAGTCGAGCCTGAGCCGGACCGGGCTCGGGGTTTCGCTGGCGAATGAGGCCGGGGAGGCGATTCTGGAAATCCAGCAGGGCTCCAAGCATGTGGTGGATGCCATCAGCCAGTTCAACTCGACGCTGCAACTGCATTAAAGGCCAACCCCCCCGACCGATTGTGTGAGCCGGCACCCCGGCTCACCGTTGTTACCGATGGGCAATGCTCTCCAGTGCCAGGTTACGGGTACGCGGACCAAACCCGCCGATGGTGATCATCACGATTAGCATGCTGCTGACGATAAACGCCAATACCCCCGGTGTGCCGAAGTGCTCCAGGAAAATACCCACCAGCAAACTGCTGAACACAGTGGACAGCCGGCTGAATGAATAGCAGAAGCCGACCGCACGCGCCCGGATGTTGGTCGGGAACAGTTCGCTTTGATAAGAGTGATAGCTGAAGCTCAGCCAGGCGTTGCAGAAGGTGATCATCACACCGCAGAACACCAGGCCCAGCGCGCTGGTCTGAAACGCGAACAAGGTACCGAAAATCATTGCTCCAAGCGCTGAGCCAACAATCTGCCACTTGTTTTCAAAGCGGTTGGCAAAGCGCATGAACAGCAGCGGCCCAAGGGGGTAGGCCAGGGTAATGATGAAGGCGTACATCAGGCTGTGGGTGACGCTGACCCCCTGTCCTGAAATCAGCGCGGGCAACCAGTTGCCGAAGCCAAAGAAGCCGATGGCCTGAAAGACGTGAAACACGATCAGCATGATGGCGCGTCGGCGATACGGCGGTTTCCAGATATCGGCAAAGCGGCCTTCACCTTCAAGGTTCACGGGTTCAGGTTCGGGCGTAGCCAATGGTTTTTTGTGGTCACTCAGGCAGCGGGCTTCCAGATCATCAAGGATCCTGTTGGCCTCTTCAAAGCGACCCTTTTGCGCCAGCCAGCGCGGGGATTCAGGCAGGCTTGAGCGTAACCACCAGATAAACAGGGCAAACACGGCGCTGGCCAGCACCACCCAGCGCCAGCCCGAGACGCCAAACGGCGCCTGTGGCACCAGCCACCAGGACATCAATGCAACGGCTGGCACTGACAAAAACTGAATAAAAAACGCAAAGGCGAAGGCCGAACTGCGCATGCGCTTGGGCACCAGTTCTGACAGGTAGGCGTCAATCGTGACCAGTTCGATACCCAGACCAATGCCCACCAGGAAACGCATGAAGATGATGCCTGCAGCCGAACTCTGAATGCCCATCAACACCGTGGCCAGGGTGTACCAGATCAAGGCGAAGGTGAAAATTGCGCGCCGTCCGAAGCGGTCGGCCAGAGGGCTGAGCATACTGGCGCCAAGGAACAGGCCAAGAAAAGTGGCCGAGGCAAATGCAGCCTGATCAGAAAAACCGAACACCCCTTGTGCGCCCGTCGCGAAAATACCGTCACGAATCAGGCCCGGGCTTATATAGGCAGTCTGGAACAGGTCGTAAAGCTCAAAAAAACCGCCTATTGAAAGCAGTGCCACTAATTTCCAGACACTGGCCACGGCCGGCAGGCGATCAATCCGTGCGCTGATCCAGGCCGCACGGGCAGGATCGATTCCGTCCGCTTGGGCGGCCGTTGCGCCAGGGTAGGTAGAGGAGACTTCAGGCATTGGCGAACTTCCTTTTTCTGTAAGTCAGAAAGGGTAGTTCGCTTGCCAAGGTTATTGCTTGTGAAGTTCAGGCCCCGGGCGGAGGAATTCAGCGCCTTGTTGCCATAAATGGTTACAAATTAGTGCTTTATGCTGCGCCAGCTTAATCGGGGCTAGGTGCTTTCGCGCACCATCAGGTCAAAGCCCATGTCCTGCACCGGGTTGGCAACCCTGTTTCCCGCCATCAACGTGAGCATCTGCTCGGCTGCATGACGGCCAATGGCTTCTCGCGGAGTACGAATGCTGCTGAGGCGCGGCACCATAAACTCGGAGGAGGGAAGGTCATTGAATCCCAGAATGGCAATTTGTCCGGGGATTTTGATGCCGATGCGTGCGGCTTCCAGCAGGGCGCCCTGCGCCAGGTCGTCATTGCCGAAAAATATTGCATCCACCTGCGGATGGTTGGCCAGCAACTGCAAGAACATCTCGCCGCCCAGGCCGACAGAAGAGGGGCGGGGAGTCAGGATTTCCAGGTCGGGGTTGTACAGCCCGGCCTGCTGCAAGGCCAGGCGATAGCCTTCGCCGCGCAGGAGGGTGCGCTGATCAAGCTGTGCACCTATATAGGCAAGTTGGCGGCGGCCCCGTGAAATCAGGTGCCGGGCAGCGGTCTCACCGGCCTTCAACTGTGAAAAACCTACGCAGTTGAGGCCCTCGGCAGCGTCCAGTTCCATCATGTACACGCAGGGCACATTGCTGTTTTCGATCATCCGGCGCGAGCTTTCGGAACGATCAAAACCTGTCAATAACAGACCCCGTGGCTGATAGGCCATGTAGTTGCGCAGCAGGTTTTCTTCTTCGTCCCGTGAGTAGTGAAAGTTGCCGATCAGCACTTCAAAGCCCTTGGGCCGCAGTACGGCATGGATAGCTTCGAGGGTGTCGATAAACAGCAGGTTGGACAATGACGGCACCAGCACCACCACCGAATGGCTCTGCGCCGAAGCCAGCGCCCGGGCAGCCGGATTGACCACATAGTTCAGCTCATCGGCCGCTTTGCGTACCTTTTCCGCCAGCTCGGTGGCAACACTGCTGATCCCGCGCAAGGCCCGCGAGGCGGTAATAGGGCTGACGCCGGCAAGGCGGGCGACTTCATTAAGGGTGGGGCGACCCGTGGTTCGGGTGTTTTTATCGTTTTTAAAGGAGGTCATCGGGCGGCTTGCCAAACAAAAAACAAGTCACTAAGGTAGCGCTGTCCTAGGATCCCCGCAATTGCCTGATTGCGTGTAGGGCAGTTACCCCAGCTTTGTATGTAGAGAGCGCCACCGCGTCTCCCCATAAAAACGAGAAATAGACGTCGGTAGCCTGGTCTTTGTGCTTTGCTTTCAACTATTGAACGCAGCAACAAAGACAGCGCTGTCTACGGACTGAGGTGTTTCATGAGTCAACCTATCACTGCCCTGGTCATAATGGGTGTTGCCGGCTGCGGCAAGTCCAGCGTGAGCCAGGCGTTGTGCCAGCTCAACGGCGCGACCCCGATTGAAGGCGATGCGTTTCACCCTGCGGCCAACATTGCAAAAATGAGTGCAGGTATTCCCCTGACCGATGACGACCGTGCCGGCTGGCTAGACAGCCTGTGCGATGAACTGCGTCGTGCTGTAGCCAAAGGCCAGCATCCGGTCTTGACCTGTTCGGCCCTGAAATTGCGTTATCGCGAGCGTCTGCGCAGTGCGGTCGACGGTCTTGGATTTGTGTTCCTGGAGCTGACGCCAGAGGTTGCCGCTGATCGAGTGGCCCATCGTCCGGGGCACTTCATGCCCAAGACGCTGATCGACAGTCAGTTCGCTGCGCTCGAGTCACCTGTCCATGAGCCTCTGGTGCTGACATTGAATGCCGCGCAACTGGACATCGACCAACTGGCGCGCGCTACCCGTGACTGGTGGCGTGAGCAATCACTGTTGGCAACGTCATGATTTTGTTACAGATAGACAGCGCTACCCGCCTCAGCCATGGCTGCATTTGCGTAGTTGATAACAACAAGACAGGAGACGCCCCATGCTAGGCATGTCCCACAATACCTTTCTGCTGCTTGATGCAGTTGTGACCATTATCGGGCTGATCGTATTGATCACCCGGTTCAAGCTGCATCCCTTTATTGCCTTGATCATCGCCTCTGCGTTTCTGGGCCTGACGGCGGGCATGCCTGCCAACCTGATCATCAAGTCGTTCCAGGATGGTTTTGGCGGCGTGCTGGGCTTTGTCGGGATCATCCTGGCTCTGGGCACCATGCTTGGCAAAATGATGGCTGACTCCGGTGGTGCCGACCAAATCGCCCGTACCCTGATCCGTGCCTTCGGCAAGGAGCGGGTGCAGTGGGCGATGATGTTTGCCGCGTTTTTAGTCGGGATTCCATTGTTTTTCGAGATCGGTTTTGTATTGCTGATCCCGCTGGTATTTATTGTGGCGCGCCGCACCGGAGTATCGATCATAAAAATCGGCATTCCGCTGCTGGCCGGTTTGTCGGCAGTGCACGGCCTGGTGCCGCCGCACCCTGGGCCATTGCTGGCCATTGGCGTGTTCGGTGCTGATATCGGCAAAACCATTCTGTACGGCCTGATCGTCGCGTTGCCGACGGCAATCATTGCCGGTCCGATCTACGGCACTTTCATTGCCAAATACATTCCCGGCACTCCATCCCAGGAATTGATGGACCAACTGGCGAGCGAACCTGAGTCCAGCAGCCTGCCGAGCTTCAGCATTACTCTGATCACCGTGCTGTTGCCGGTGTTCCTGATGTTGCTCAAGACGTTCGCGGACGTGGCGTTGCCCGATGGCAACTTCTTCCGTGTCTGGATGGACATGATCGGTCACCCGATCAGCGCCCTGTTGCTGGCTTTGTTGTTGGCGCTGTACACCTTTGGTGCACGCCAGGGCATCGACTCCAAGCGCATTCTCAAGTTGCTCGACGCGAGTCTGGCGCCCACCGCAGCGATCATTCTGATCATTGGTGCGGGCGGCGGTTTCAAGCAGATGCTGGTAGCCAGCGGTGTGGGTGATGTGATCGGTCACATGGCGGTCAACGCGCAGATCTCGCCGATCTTGCTGGCGTGGCTGGTGGCTGCGGTGATCCGCATTGCAACCGGTTCTGCCACTGTTGCAACTATTACCGGGGCGGGGATTGTGTTGCCGGTGGTGGATTTGATTCCCGGGGTTAACCGGGAACTGCTGGTACTGGCAACAGGTGCAGGTTCGCTGATTTTGTCCCACGTCAACGATGCGGGTTTCTGGCTGGTGAAGCAGTACTTCAACATGACCGTGGCTGAAACCTTCAAGACCTGGACTGCGATGGAAACCATTCTGTCGATCGTGGCCCTGATCTTTATCTTGCTGCTGTCGCTGGTGATTTAAAGCCTTCTGCTGCGCCAGGAGCGAGCCCGCTCCTGGCGCAGATAAGAAACCTCAGTTGGCGCTCAGGCCATCCGCCCGGAACATCGCGCGAATACCACGCAAGGCCTGACGGATGCGGTCCTGGTTTTCAATCAGGGCAAAGCGCACATGATCATCCCCATACTCACCAAATCCTACGCCTGGTGAGACACAAACCTTGGCGTCCGCCAGCAGCTTCTTGGCAAACTCCAGTGAGCCCAAGTGTGCATAGGCCTCGGGAATCTTGGCCCAGACATACATCGAGGCTTTCGGGTTTTCGACCATCCATCCCAGTTCATGCAAGCCTTTGACCAGCACGTTACGGCGTTGCCGGTACTGCTCTGCAATATCCTTCACGCATTGCTGGTCGCCTTCGAGGGCAGCAATTGCCGCGACCTGCAGCGGGGTAAAAGTACCGTAGTCGTGGTAACTCTTGATCCGTGCCAGGGCGTTGACCAGCTCTGCATTGCCCACCATAAAGCCGATACGCCAGCCTGCCATGTTGTAGCTTTTTGACAGGGTGAAGAACTCAACCGCAATGTCCTTGGCGCCCGGTACCTGCATGATCGACGGGGCTTTCCAGCCGTCGTAGACGATGTCTGCATAGGCCAGGTCGTGAACCACCAGCACATCGTATTGCTTGGCCAGGGCCACCACGCGCTCGAAGAAGTCCAGTTCGACACACTGGGCCGTGGGGTTGGACGGGAACCCAAGGATCATCATTTTGGGCTTTGGAATCGAGCCGCGAATGGCTTTTTCCAGTTCGGCAAAGAAGTCAACGCCGGGAATCAGGGGAACCGAGCGCACCTGGGCGCCGGCAATCACGGCACCGTAAATGTGAATCGGGTAGCTGGGGTTCGGCACCAGCACCGTGTCGCCCTGATCCAGCGTGGCGAGCATCAGGTGCGCCAGGCCTTCCTTGGAACCGATGGTAACAATGGCTTCGTGTTCGGGGTCGATCTCAACGTTATAGCGGTCGGCATACCAGCGAGAAATGGCCCGGCGCAGGCGTGGGATTCCGCGGGAAGTTGAGTAGCCGTGGGTGTCTTCACGCTGTGCGACGGTGCAAAGTTTTTCGACAATATGCGGTGGCGTCGGGCCGTCGGGGTTGCCCATGCTGAAGTCGATAATGTCTTCGCCACGGCGCCGTGCCGCCATTTTCAGCTCGGCAGTGATGTTGAATACATAAGGGGGGAGTCGATCTATGCGCGCAAAGCGGCGCGGCGAACCTTGGTCTGCCATGTGTGCCTCTGGTACGTAAGCGCCCGGAACCGTCCGAGCGACGCTGACCACTGCGGTGGTCTGGGCGAGACAATAAAGGCGCTGATGGCCTTTTGTCCAGATACAAGTTTTTGACCTGTCATCACCCCCGGGTTTTTTGTTCCTATACTGACCCGATCCGTTTCCTACTCACTCAATGAGCACGATCTTATGGAACAGGCAGAGAAGTTCGATTTACCAGCCCCGCGATTTACCAAAGGTCACTTTCAGTTGATTGCCGGTTTGGGCGGACGTTTTACCCAGGAGAGTGCTGAGCAGATTCCACTGCTGTGGGAACAGTTTCTGCCGGAAAGCGATAACATCCCCTGCAAAGTTGGCGAGGAAACCTATGGCGTTTGCTGTAACCCGGATGGCCAGGGCGGCTTCGAGTACATCGCCGGGGTTGCCATCAGCAAGCTGGATGACTTGCCTGAGCGCTATCGCTGGATTGAGCTGCAAGAACAGGAGTACGCCGTATTCGAGCATCGTGGCTCGCTGGCCGGTTTGAGTCAGACCTTTCAGTCGATCTGGAAAGACTGGCTGCCCCAATCATCCTATGAAGCCGCGGATGCTCCAGAGTTCGAGCGCTACAGTGCCGACTTCAATCCGCATACCGGTGCCGGTCTGTTGGAAATCTGGTTGCCGGTCAAGCCGCGGTCCTAGCTCGCCTGTGCATGTGTGCCGTGGGCCTCGGCAAGATCGAGCACCAGGCGTCGCTCACCCAGATATGCCTCGCCACATTCAACCCAGCCCTGGCTCAGGTAAAAGGCCAGTGCGCTGGTATTGAAAGGGCTGACAGACAGCATCAACTGCCGGATCTCGGGCCATAGCAGACTGACTGCCAGGGGCAGTTGTCGCAGGCAGGCTTTGCCCAGGCCCTGGCCTTGTACTCGCTTGTCGACCTGCAATGCATGCAGGGTGGCGCAATCAGCTTCAGCCCAATGGGCCAAAAGCGGCTTGCGCCTGAGCAGCAAGAAGGCCACTGGCCGCTCATCACCCAAGAGTACGAAACCTTTGATCCCCGGATGGGGTTCGGCCGGCAGTGAATACAAGGCTGACTCGATGTTGCCCGAGTAGGCAATTTGTTCAGCATGAACTTCAAGCGTCTGTAACTGCTCGAGTTGGCGCGGTGTCAGGTCTTCATAGGCACAGAGTCGGGTGTTCATGCTGGGGTTCTGTCGAAGTGCAATGGGGGCCACCGAACCGTTGGTTCAGTGGCCGTTTGAAGATCACGTCAGTTTCTACCCATCTGCAGTTCAAATACAGAAAATATCCGCATATCAGTCCTGAGGGTCAGGCTTGCGATGTGGAAAGGGCAGTAACATGCCGACGGTTTTTTGATAGTGGCGGTATTTCTCACCAAATATTTCGACCAGGTCTTTTTCTTCCAGGTACGAGCCAATCATGATGTAAACCGTACTGGTCAGCGCAAACACCAGATGCCCGACAGTCATGGCGGGCGTGGCCCAGAATGCAATCAAAAAGCCCAGGTACAGCGGGTGGCGTACGATTTTGTAGAGCAGTGGGGTCTTGAAGGTACTGTCCACTGCTCTGGGTTTTCGCAAGGTATCGAGGGCCTGCTTGATCCCGAATAGCTCAAAATGGCTGATCAACGCGGAAGCCAGGAATACCAGGCCCCATCCGAGCCAGAACAGGCCACTGAGCAGCCCGGTGGCCAAGGGTGAATCGACCTTCCAGACCAGGGTGTCGATCGGCTGCCACCACCAGCACATCAATGCCAGAACAGCACTGGAAGCCAGTACATAGGTAGCGCGTTCAATCGGGGCAGGCACGAAATTTTGCCACCAGAGTTTGAAGCTTTTACGGGCCATGACGCTATGTTGTACGGCAAACAGACTGATCAACAGCACATCGACGAGAAGTGCCTGCGGCCACGGAATTTCCGGGCCTGAATCAATACTTTTGGGAACGGCTACATTGCCCAGAAAGCCTATGAAGTAGAGAAAGCCCAGCAGGAAACACAGGTAACAGAGCAGGCTGTAGAGCAGGCAGGCAATTTTTGCTGTGGGACTGAGGGGGCGAGGTTTGTGTTCGGATCTGGTCAACATGAACGAGTCCTTTCGAAGATGGAAAAACAGAGCTACACGTCCTCCAACTTAGTTCATATCGGCCAGCTGGCCCGCGCCAGTGGTCGGCGCCAAAAAATCACTCCCCGTGCAATGTGGCTCCTGGTTGCGGCGAAAACTGCCCGTCACGAGCCAGGTTGCGCCTCGAATTCAAAGGTAAAGACCGTACCCTGCTGTTCATTGGAAATCACCTCGACATGGCCACCATGGGACAGGGCGATCTGGCTGGCAATGTACAGGCCCAGCCCCAGCCCGGCCTGTGGTGTGTCGTTAGCGGGACGGTAGTAGGGTTGAAACAGGTACGGCATGACCTCTGCCGGAATGGGCGGCCCCTGATTGGTGACGCTAAGGCTAAAGACCCGGTCAAGGATCCGGGCTTCGACGTGAACCGGATCGGTGGCAGAACCATGGGTGATGGCGTTGGCCAGCAGATTGGAAAGCAGTTGTGCCAAACGGCCGCTGTCACAGCGAATGCTGTCCAGTGGCTCTATTTGTAACTGAATCAGGCGGTGGGGATGAACGCTTTGTACTTCCGAGATGACATGCCGCAACACTTGATCGAGGTCGGAGCATTCGCGCAGCGTCAAGGGAATTCCGCCACCGAGTCGGCCACGGGCAAAGTCCAGTACATCTTCTACCAGCTGCGAAGCGCGATAGCCGCAGGTCAGAATGTGTTGCACCAGATGCTCGGTCTTCGGATCGGGGTGTTTGTGCAATAGACGTTCGGCTGCTGTGGTAATGGAGAATAACGGGTTGCGTAAATCGTGGCCTATGACGGCAATGAACTGCTCGCGCAATTCAGCATTTTCACGCTCCTTGATCAGTGCCATCTCTGTGCGCTGCAAGTTTTCTTCGGCTTCAATTTGCAGCGAAAGCAGGCGCGAAAATGACTCCATCGTCGATTGTATGGCGCTGTTTTTGAGCCTTGCGGGTTCCGGGTCCAGGGCGCAGAGGGTGCCGAAGAACGTGCCGTCAGTGCGAAATACCGGAATCGTAATGTAACTCTCGAAGCGATACATTTTGGGTGTGGCATGGTGTTGGTACATCGGATCTGCGCTGGCCTGATCGATGATGATCGGCAGGTGTGAGGTCATGCTTTCAAAGCACAAGGTACTGATCAGATCCAGTTCCCCGCCGGCCTGCAAGCCAAAACCCAGGTTGTCGAGCACCGCGCACGCGGTCCAGGTTTGTTGGGTGACACGCGCAACGGCGGCAAAGCGCATTCCGGTCATTTCAGTGATGACCTGAAGAATCGCCGGTACGGCACTGATCCGGTTAATCGTCGCGATATCGGCGGCCGTACTGTGCCCCATGGGAAATGTTCTCGCAGAAAAAACCTGATTCTAGCTAGAACAACTGGAGCTCGTGCAAATTCATACTGGGTGAGTGTGAAAGTCCGAGGAGAGCAGGGGTAATAAAAAAGCCGCGCCCCTCATGACGAGGGGCGCGGCTTTTTATTTATGCGACTCAAGTATCTTGTTTGTCTTGCAGCACTTCGGCGGTTTTTGCATCGAGGTCTACATCCCACTTGATGCCTTTGGCGTCACGCAGTTCAACCTCATAAACCAGTTTGCCGTAGGAGTGATCCAGCTCGGTGTCGACAATGGTCGAACCGGGGTGTTTATCCAGTGCCGCTTGATTGAGTTTTTCAAATGAAGCGATCTCACCCGATTTGAGCAGGCCCGGAATATGGTCGGGGCGTACATCGGCCTGGGCCAGGCCGGCAGTCAGGGTCAGGGCGGCAGCGGCGAACATCAGGTTAAGTGGTTTCATGTTTAATCCCTCCAGGGTGAACTCTTTAAGTGGGATCAGATTAACCATGACAACTTAATTAATCCTTAATTTTCGCCCTGTGTCTGAATCACTTACTCAAGTTCTTAGTAGCCGTTCTGTTCCAGTAGTTGGTTCACGCTCTTTGTCGCGGGGCGCTGGTAGTACTTGAGCAGTTCGCTGGCGCGGTTAGTGAAGATGCCGTCTACGCCGACATCCATGGCCTTCTTGAAGTCCACTGGCTCGTCAAGGGTGTAGACATGGACCAGCATGCCTTTGTCGTGGGTCGCCTGGTTCATCCACGGCTGAATCAGGTCGAAATAGCTCTGGGCACCTCCCGCGGTCAAGGCCGCAGACGGGCCTGTGCCGATGGCACCGTTGGCCTTGGCAAAGTCGAGCCACTGCATGAACTCGGCTTTGTCCCTGGGTTGAAGTCTGGCGTAATAGGCTGCTTTGTCCTTCGCGCCCGAGTCGGCAAAGCTGACGCTGGAGTTTGCTGCCATGCCGCCTTCGCCGACCCACAGGAGCAAGATTTTTGGTGTTTCGGGCATTTCTTTTTGCAGTAATTCAAGGCTGCTTTTTTCAAAGGTTTGCAGCATCACCCGGCCTTTGCCCTCACCGGTTTGAAGCGCACCCTTGTCAGCAGTTGAAACGACCGGTTTTAGCCAGCCGCGTTCGCCCAGCTTGTTTTTCAGGTCGCGCTCAATACCCGGAAACTGCTTGGGCTCTTTTGTTTCGATGTACAGGCCTGGCTTGTGCTGCGGGTTGCCCTGGGCAATATCGATAATTTCGTCCAGCGTCAGGATTGGCAGTCCGACATAGGCGGGGCGGGCGCGGTCAGGATAGGCCTGGTTGAACCAGCTACCGGCATCCAGGGTTTTCAGCTCTGCCAGGGTGAAGGCGCTGGCCGGGCTGTCTTTGCGCTCGGGGAATTTTTGCGCAACATCCGTGGTGCGTAACAAGCTGTTGTCATGTAGCGCAAACAGCACTCCGTCTTTACTGCGTTGCAGATCCATCTCCAGGTAGTCGGCACCCAGGTCACGGGCAAGCTTGTAGGACGCAGCGGTAGACTCCGGTGCGTCGAAAGATGCCCCTCGATGGGCGATGACTGCCGGATGCGGGATGCCATGAGCGCTGGCCAGGGCTGCTTCGGATGCGTCTGGGGCGCTGGCGGCGTGTGCGCCACCGATTCCTAGCAGCAAGCTCAGCAGTAGAGTGCTTTTGGCAAAAGTAACAGGCATTGTTGAGGTCCTTGGTATTAGAAAATTTGTGCAGTACTCTTGGTGTCATCAGCGTCCCCGGCAGAGGGGCGAGTGTTCAATCTTGCGTGTAAATCATCGACCCTAGAGCCTTCCTGGCTCTTCAGTGAGGTTTACCATGCGCATCACTTCGCAGCTAATCTGCCAGGCCGCCGATCTACTTTACGGTTTTGTCGGTTTCAATCGTAAGACTCAACAGTACATTGTTCGTTTCAGTGAAGATTCTTTCGGGATGGATGTCGCCGACGACAACATCACGCCTGCTTGCGAGTTCGTCTGGCAGCCCGCGGCGCAGGACACCATGACACTCAAGCGCGAGCTGATCCAGTTGTTACTGGAGCAGAATATCGACGACCGCCTGAACATCACCGAGCCTTTGCGTGTGTACATGCAACGTCAGGACTTGCCTGAAATTACCGCGGTGCGCCGCTGTGTCAGTTAAGGCGCCTTGCGCACCAGATGCTGGTGCATTTCCGAGGTCAGGCTTTCAATTCGCTCGGTCAGTTGCTTGGTCATTTCGGTCAGCCGGGTGTTTTGCTCCAGCAACGTCATGATTTTCTCATTGGTTTGCGCTGCAGCGGCTTGTCGCTCGGTATTGGCCACGGCCAGTGCTTCACGGTGCTGGGCGTCAGCATCTGCCTGGGCCTTGTCCCGTGCCGCCTGGCGGGTTTGCGCCAACAAAATCAAGGGGGCGGCGTAAGCCGATTGCAGGCTGAAAGCCAGATTGAGCAGGATGAACGGGTAGATATCAAAATGCGTCACGCCAAACAGGTTCAAACACACCCATATCACCACGATCAATGTCTGGGCGCCAAGAAAGGTGGGCGTGCCAAAAAAGCGGGCAAAGGCTTCGGCTCTCAAGGCGAACTTGTCACTGCCGAAAGTAGGTTCCAGGTGGGCGTGGGCTCGATGAAAACGTAGGTGGTCAACTTTTTCAGGGGCGTGCGCAGTGTCGTTTTTATCTGTATTCACAGGGCTCTCGCTCTTGTTTTGCGTGCTTTATGGCTTGCTCAAGACTATATCCATCAGCGTGTCTGCGGCTCCGAGGCTGATCTTGTTACGACCGGTATTCTTGGCGATGTATAACGCTTTGTCGGCTTCATTCAGCCACATCGAAGCATCCTGATATTCGGCCCGGAAAGCTGCCAAGCCGATGCTCAAGCTTGCGCGCAACTCAGGTTCATCGCAGTGCCGGTAATTACTGAACAACTGGCTCAATCGCTCCATGATTTCCTGCGCTTGGGCCAGTGAGCGATCAGGCAAAATGACGCAGAATTCATCACCGCCATAACGCCCGGCCAGGTCTTCTACGCGCAGGTTATCTTTGAGTTCGTTGCTCAACTCGCGCAGCACGCCGTCGCCTACGATATGTCCGTGGGTGTCATTGATGCGCTTGAAGTGGTCAATATCAATCAACACCAGGGTGGCAGTGGAATGTGTCTGCTTGCAGTGTTGGAAGCTGATTTGCAGCAAGTCTTTCCATGAGCCGTGGTTGAGCAGGCCGGTCAGGCTATCGGTACGGCTCAGGGCGCGCAGCGTACGTTTGTGCTCGGCCAGTTTGGTCGCCAGTTGATAACTGATCATGCCCACGGCGAACGGATAGAGCGTCAACATGGGCAAGCAGGCATAGATTTGTATTGCCGTGGTGTCCGGGTTGAAGGCCGCGCCAAATAACAGCCATGACAGCAGGACTCCGGCCAATTGTGCCAGCAGCCCGCGGATCAGCATTTTGGGGCCGCCGACGGCTACGTTGTTCATGATCATCATCGACAGGATGGTCACTGTCGGCAGCGGATTGAACTGCATGCTGGCGGCCCAGAAGCCTCCGAACAAAGAGTCAATCAGCATGTTGTGGCGTTCGGCCCGATACGGGTAAATAGAACGGCAAGACAATTGAAAGGCCAGGTGTGGCCAGATAAAGCCGTTGATCAGCAACAGCCCCCATACCCAGGTCGGCAAGTTGAGGGGGTAGATGGCAGCCATCACGCTGAAGCAGCCAATCGCCAGGCCAATGCTTCGCGGCAAATAAATTCGCCGGGCGAACGACAAACCTTTGCCTTTTTGATTGTCCATAGTTATCCGGCAGATGTCTGGATAGTGGAGTGCGTCTTTGCCATGGGACAGCACTGCTGATCTTTGATATTCAGCGAGTAGCGCGTTGTGGATTTTTACGCTGGCCACATCCGGATAACAACTCAGCGTGTGGGGCCGTTCTCATCAATACTGGTTCCGTTGGTATCGGCAGGCCGGTCGGTGTGACTCTGGAGTCTTCAATGCAGCCTCCGAATGCGCTGAGTTACGTTTGACCCTCTACGGCTCGAAAAGCAAGCCTGATAATCATTCATTACTGAGGTTTGAAAGAATGACACGCGACTCAGCCAGTTCAGAGGCGCTTAAACCCGCAGAGCGTCATCAAGGAGCATTTCGCAACCAGCAGGCACGGCCGCCTTCCAGTCTGGGCAAGACGCTGGGGATTTTCTGGAAGATGTTCTTCCATAAACCTGCGAATACACGCCCGGCAGGGGCGGTTCCGGTCAACTCATTGAGTCGCCGGCAATTGGAGGAGGCGCCGGATTTTAGTGTCTACCGGTTGGGGCATTCGACCCTCTTGCTCAAACTCAAAGGCAAATACTGGCTGACCGACCCGGTGTATGCCGAGCGCGCCTCGCCGTTCCAGTGGGCGGGCCCCAAGCGTTTTCATGCGCCACCCATCAGCCTGGATGAGCTTCCGCCCCTGGAAGCAGTGATCCTGTCACACAATCACTACGATCATCTTGATCAAAAGACGGTGTTGCAGCTGGCCGCCAAAACCAGGCATTTTCTGGCCCCGCTGGGAGTGGGGGACTTGCTGGTCAAGTGGGGAGTCCCCGCCAGTAAAGTTCAGCAACTGGATTGGTGGCAGCAAACACAGCTGGCAGGCATTCGTTTTATAGCTACTCCGTGCCAGCATTTTTCTGGTCGCGGGTTGTTTGATCACAACCAGACGCTCTGGGTGTCGTGGGTCATGATCATTGACGAAGTACGGATTTTCTTCAGTGGTGACTCCGGGTATTTCGACGGTTTCAAACTGATCGGTGAACAGTTTGGGCCGTTTGATCTGACCCTGATGGAAACGGGGGCCTATAACGTCGACTGGCCTGACGTGCACATGCAGCCCGAGCAGACCTTGCAGGCCCATATCGACCTGAAAGGTCGCTGGTTATTGCCTGTCCACAACGGCACCTTCGATCTGGCCTTTCATGCCTGGCATGAGCCTTTTGACCGTATCGTGGCGCTGGCGGAGCAACGCAATATTCTGATCACAACGCCATCAATGGGGGAGGTGTTCAACCTGTTGCAGCCTCACCCCGGGCGTGCATGGTGGCTGGAAGTACAAACCATGCAGGACACCCCGGGCAAGAATGGCAAATAAGCTTATTCAAGCAGTGCGAAGTCTTCACGACCTGTCGGATCGGGGGTTGTGCCGCGGATGTTGCCGCCGCGACCTGGCGCGAACCCCGGGAAGAACACCAGGCCTTCTGCTTCCAGGCTATAAGCCAGAGCCAGTCGAGTGACATCGCGAATGGGCTCGCCGGCTTCAAAACGCTGGATGGCGGGGACTGAAACCCTGGATTTCTGACTCAGTTGCTCGAAACTCCAGTCGAGCATTTGCCGCGCCTGGGTGCAGTGCAGCGGGGTGAATTGATTGATGATGATGCGTTCCAACGTACTGTGCATGGCTGGATTGGGCATGGCGATTCTCCGGGGCTGAGTCAGTGCTTGAAAATATACTGTGTTTTTATACAGTTGTTTTTAAAGGCAATCAAACCCGTTTTTCTGATCAGTTCTGGGGTGGAGCTCTCACCCGAAAAGCCCCCGTTTCAGGCGTTTTGCATTACAGGTAACAGTCGAAAATTTCGATACGTGCACGACAAATATTGCGCCCAATAAAAAGGGCCGCCTCGCGGCAGCCCTTTTAAACAGCGTATGACCAAACCGGAATCAATCCCAGCTCAGTGCGCCGCCAGTCTGGTACTCGATAACCCGTGTCTCGAAGAAGTTTTTCTCTTTCTTCAAGTCCATGATTTCGCTCATCCATGGGAACGGGTTAGTGGTGCCCGGGTATTCTTCTTTCAGGCCGATTTGCGACAGGCGGCGGTTGGCGATGAACTTGAGGTAGTCCTCCATCATGGCCGCGTTCATGCCCAATACACCGCGTGGCATGGTGTCACGTGCGTATTCGATTTCCAGCTGAGTACCCTGCAGGATCATCTGCGAGGCCTCTTCCTTCATTTCAGCGTCCCACAGGTGCGGGTTTTCGATTTTGATCTGGTTGATCACATCGATGCCGAAGTTAAGGTGCATGGATTCGTCGCGCAGGATGTACTGGAACTGCTCGGCGACGCCGGTCATCTTGTTGCGACGACCCATCGACAGGATCTGGGTGAAGCCGCAGTAGAAGAAGATGCCTTCCAGAACGCAGTAGTAAGCGATCAGGTTGCGCAGCAGTTCCTTGTCGGTTTCAACGGTGCCGGTTTCGAACTTCGGATCGGAGATCGAACGGGTGTACTTCAGGCCCCAGGTAGCTTTTTTAGCGACCGACGGGATCTCGTGGTACATGTTGAAGATCTCGCCTTCATCCATGGCCAGGGATTCAATGCAGTACTGGTAGGCGTGGGTGTGGATCGCCTCTTCGAACGCCT
This sequence comes from Pseudomonas sp. TMW22089, assembly GCF_022496645.1. Lineage (NCBI taxonomy): Bacteria > Pseudomonadati > Pseudomonadota > Gammaproteobacteria > Pseudomonadales > Pseudomonadaceae > Pseudomonas > Pseudomonas sp. TMW22089. The sequence goes on along the minus strand of NZ_SCFG01000008.1, from coordinate 130,317 downwards.
GGCGCAGGATGTACTGGCGGCATTCCGGGTTGGTGATCAGGCGGTATACGGCCAGTACCAGGTTGTTGGCAACCAGGGAGTCGGCGGTGGAGAAGAAGCCCAGGTTGCGCATCACGATGCGGCGTTCGTCGTCGGTCAGGCCTTCCGGGTTTTTCCAGAGGGCGATGTCGGCGGTCATGTTGACTTCTTGCGGCATCCAGTGATTTGCGCAACCGTCCAGATACTTCTGCCATGCCCAGTCGTACTTGAAGGGTACGAGCTGGTTAAGGTCGGCGCGGCAGTTGATCATCATCTTTTCATCGACGGCAACGCGGGCGCTGGCGCCTTCGAGCTCGGCCAGGCCTTCCGCGATGTCGAGATTGTCCAGGGCTGCCTTGGCGCGCTGGATTGCAGCGGAGTCAGAAGCAGTGACTGCACGGGCTTCCTGAGCCGCAACGCCGCCAGCAGCGTCAAGGCGGTCCATGTTGGCTTCGGTTGCGTGGCCGGCATTGGCGCCTTTGACAGCGACTTCACCTTCCTCTTCTTTGTCGAATTCGTCCCAGCTCAGCATGACGTGTCGTCTCCTGCGTGAGGGCCTGTGCCCGTGTGGTAACACTGATTGTTTGGTTGTCACACGGCCATAGGCCACTTGGATCTAAGAAATGTTGCTGCAGTAGCGATGTACGCACGCAAAAACATGAATATATTCGGGGGCTGTCCCGGCTGTCGCTGAGGGGATGCTGTCTGTTCAGCATCTCACCCTGGCCCAGAAGGCCGGAGCTACGTGGTTTACAGCCCGCTCAAGGGGTATGGAACACCCTTTGGATGGCGGCAGTATACGGCTTTTGTACAGGGTATTTCAGCCAGTTTTTTTTCGTACGATGCGACGAAATGCCCTAAATCCGGCCTGGACTTAAGCATGGCCGTTGCTGGGCGAGGGTTTGCTTGCGAGGAAGTATTTCTGGTATGTGCCGGGGACCACGAATGTGGTGTGGCTTTGATGGGGCGAGGGGCGGTGGCGGGGCAGACTACGCCCGGTCGAAACCGGGCATCAAGTCGATACGCTGTCAGCTCAGGCGATGGCCGTTGGTGCGATCGTAGCCGTCTTCGGCAAAAGTGGCCGAGCGGGTGCTGTCGTAACCGTCTTCAGCAAAGCTGGCCGAGCGGGTGTTGTCATAGCCGTCTTCAGTAAAGGTCGCTGAATGGGTGTGGTCATAACCGTCAGCGGCAAAGGCGCTACCTGCAAGTACAGACATGCTTAAAGCCAATATTAATGCGCGTTTCATGGGTTTAACTCCTGGCGATTGAGGCGCAGGCAGGCAACTTTTCAATGCGCAATAAATAGCGCTGTAAGTTGCAATAAAGTGCCGCGTTGGATCGCGTTAACAAGGGATGTAATTAAGTAGCGGGGGATTTGTAAGTTGCGGATCAGCCGTTGGAACAGCCGTTGCCCATTACCCGGTATTCAAGGATGTGCTGGGTGCCTTGCGAGTCTTCATAGACCATCTGGGCCGGCACCACTTCGCAAACACTGGGGATTTCGCTCATGGAGATGACCTTGGCGATATCCAGCTCGGAAGAGTAGGAGTACTGTTCTACGGCGGGTTGCGGGTGTCCGGCGGGCATAGTTGCTTCATCCGCCAGGGCGGTTAAACACACACTGCTGAGGGCCAGAACTAACAACGCTTTCATTTCGTAATTACCTGTTTTTGGTCGAGTGGGATCACACAGCCCTTGTGGGGCTGCGTGTAAAACTTGATGAGTTAAGAGCGATTAAACATGCCTTCGTGGGGGCTGTAACTTGTATCAATCGCAGTGCCTTGGTTGGCGAGGTCAATTTTAGGCCCGGGCGCTACAGGCATAAAGAGGGGGTTTTGATAAAGACTGTTGACAGATTCTGCAACAATCGTCGAAAACAGACCCGGATTTGGTTTTTGGCAATTCCTGAATCAAAGGATAAAGCGCTGTAAGTACTGTGCTTGAGGCTTCGGCAGAGAAATCAGGGTTTTTCCGGGTATTTCTTACTACCAACGTCGAATGGATCTCATGCCCCGGCCCGGCTAAAACAGGGTCATAAAACAACAACTACAAACATCGAGGTATGAAACATGAGTGCCGCTTCCCTGTATCCCGTACGCCCTGAAGTAGCAGCCAATACGCTGACCGATGAGGCGACCTACAAGGCGATGTACCAGCAGTCCGTGGTCAATCCCGATGGCTTCTGGCGCGAGCAGGCTCAGCGTCTCGACTGGATCAAGCCGTTCACCACCGTCAAGCAGACCTCTTTCGACGACCACCATGTCGATATCAAATGGTTCGCCGACGGCACGCTTAACGTTTCCTACAACTGCCTGGATCGCCACCTTGCCGAGCGCGGCGATCAGGTTGCGATTATCTGGGAGGGCGATGATCCTTCCGAGCAGCGCAACATCACCTATCGCGAACTGCACGAAGAAGTGTGCAAGCTCGCCAACGCGTTGCGCGGTCAGGACGTTCACCGTGGCGACGTAGTAACTATCTATATGCCGATGGTGCCCGAAGCTGTGGTCGCCATGCTGGCCTGTACCCGGATCGGTGCCATTCACTCGGTGGTGTTCGGTGGCTTCTCGCCCGAGGCGCTGGCAGGACGCATCATCGACTGCAAGTCCAAGGTGGTGATTACTGCCGACGAGGGCGTGCGCGGCGGCAAGCGTACGGCGCTCAAGGCCAATGTCGATGTGGCACTGACCAACCCTGATACCTCGAGCGTGCAGAAAATCATCGTGTTCAAGCGTACCGGCGGCGATATCGCCTGGTACAAGCACCGAGACATCTGGTATCACGACTTGATGGCCGTGGCTTCCACCCACTGCGCGCCAAAAGAGATGGGCGCCGAAGAAGCGTTGTTCATCCTTTATACCTCCGGCTCCACCGGCAAGCCCAAAGGGGTGCAACACACCACGGGCGGTTATCTGCTGTATGCCGCGCTGACCCATGAACGCGTATTCGACTATCGTCCCGGCGAGGTCTACTGGTGCACGGCTGACGTCGGCTGGGTAACCGGTCACACCTATATCGTCTACGGCCCCCTGGCCAATGGCGCGACCACAGTGCTGTTCGAAGGCGTACCGAACTATCCGGACATCACCCGGGTGTCGAAAATTGTCGACAAGCACAAGGTCAACATCCTCTACACCGCGCCAACGGCCATTCGCGCCATGATGGCCGAAGGTCAGGCTGCGGTTAAGGATGCTGACGGTTCAAGCCTGCGTCTGCTGGGTTCGGTAGGTGAGCCGATCAACCCGGAAGCCTGGAACTGGTACTACACAACCGTGGGTAAAGAGCGTTGCCCTATCGTTGATACCTGGTGGCAGACCGAAACCGGTGCTTGCATGATGAGCCCGCTGCCGGGAGCCCATGCGCTGAAGCCGGGTTCTGCGGCGCGTCCATTCTTCGGTGTGGTGCCGGGGCTGGTGGACAACCTGGGCAACCTGATTGAAGGCGCGGCGGAAGGCAACCTGGTGATCCTGGATTCGTGGCCGGGTCAGGCACGCACCCTGTATGGCGATCACGACCGTTTTGTCGATACCTACTTCAAGACCTTCCGCGGCATGTACTTCACGGGTGACGGGGCCCGTCGCGACGAAGACGGTTACTACTGGATCACCGGCCGGGTGGACGATGTGCTTAACGTTTCTGGCCATCGCATGGGGACCGCCGAGATCGAAAGCGCGATGGTGGCTCACCCGAAAGTCGCCGAGGCGGCTGTTGTAGGCGTGCCCCACGACATCAAGGGGCAGGGCATTTATGTCTACGTCACCCTCAATGGCGGTGAAGCGCCAAGTGAAGAGCTGCGTCTGGAGTTGAAAAACTGGGTGCGTAAAGAGATAGGTCCGATTGCCTCGCCGGATGTCATCCAGTGGGCGCCAGGCTTGCCGAAAACCCGATCCGGCAAAATCATGCGCCGTATCCTGCGCAAGATCGCCACCGGTGAATATGACGGTCTGGGGGATATTTCCACCCTGGCCGACCCGGGTGTGGTGCAGCATTTGATCGAAACCCACAAGAGCATGAAGCAGGCATAAACCTTCTTTGCGCTCCCGAACCCCGCCCGGCATTGCCCGGCGGGGTTTTTATTTGGCGGCTGGCGGAGTTGGGGGTGCCTCGGGCAGTGTTACCGCAGGTGTAACCAGGCGCACAAAAACGGGGCCTTGCGACACCAAAAGCACCGTTTTAGAGCTGTTTTGACTCCCCTGAAAAATAAGATGAAACGCTACACTTGCCGGAATAGAAGGCTTTGCGAATAATAGGCCCGCTATTTGCAACTCACATAGGTTCTATGTCTTTTGCTCTTGCATGAATTCCAAGAGCTGTCAATGACTGGAGTCGCATTTCTCGATGCATCTGTAATTTGTTGTCGCATTGGAGAAATAACGGCTTGAAGCCTGTCGTTAGAATGCCGATCACTCGCTCGTCGTCGTTGTGCTGATATCAGTGCATCGCCAGTAGGACGTGGCGCCGCATTCCCGGTTTAACCTCCGCATCTTGGGCTAACGCTCATTCTGCATTTATTGCCCTTTACCGATGGAGTCCTAAGATGAAGAAACTCGTGCTTCTTGGCGCCCTGGCACTGTCCGTGCTGTCCCTGCAGGCTTTCGCTGATCAAAAACCGCTGAAAATCGGTATTGAAGCCGCTTATCCTCCGTTTGCCTCCAAGGCGCCGGATGGCAGCATCGTAGGTTTTGACTATGACATCGGTAATGCTCTGTGCGAGCAGATGCAGGTCAAGTGTGTGTGGGTCGAACAAGAATTCGACGGCCTGATTCCGGCGCTTAAAGTGCGCAAGATCGACGCCATCCTGTCCTCGATGTCGATTACCGAAGACCGCAAAAAGTCTGTCGACTTCACCAACAAGTACTACCTCACTCCGGCGCGTCTGGTGATGAAGGACGGTGCTGTGGTCAGCGACAGCCTTGACGAGCTCAAGGGCAAGAAAATCGGCGTGCAGCGCGGTTCGATTCACGACCGTTTCGCCAAGGAAGTCTTTGCACCCAAAGGCGCAACTGTCGTGCCTTACAGCTCGCAAAACGAAATCTACCTGGACATCGAAGCCGGTCGCCTTGATGGCACCGTGGCCGACGCCACCCTGCTCAATGACGGTTTCCTGAAAACCCCGGCTGGCAAAGGCTATGCCTTCGTAGGCCCGCAATTCACCGACGTCAAATACTTCGGTGACGGCGTGGGTATCGCGGTACGCAAGGGCGACAAAGAGCTCAAAGACAAGATCGACACCGCGATCACGGCTCTTCGTGACAACGGTAAATACAAGCAAATCCAGGACAAATACTTCGACTTCGATATTTACGGCCCAGAAGCCAAGTAAACCGTCGCAGCGGTAAGTCCGAAATGGCGCAAGCAACAGGATCTCTGAAGTTTGCGCCATTTTTTCATCCTAATTTTCGAGGACCTGAATCATGTTGAAAGGCTACGGGGCTGTCATCCTCGATGGCGCTTGGCTGACGCTTCAGCTCGCCTTGTCGTCCATGGCCCTGGCCATTGTTCTAGGTCTGATCGGTGTTTCCTTGCGCCTGTCGCCGGTGCGCTGGCTGGCCTGGTTGGGCGATCTGTATTCAACGGTTATCCGCGGGATACCCGATCTGGTGTTGATCCTGCTGATTTTCTATGGCGGTCAGAATTTGCTGAACAACGTTGCGCCGATGCTGGGCCATGACGATTACATTGACTTGAACCCTCTGGCTGCGGGTATCGGCACCCTGGGCTTTATTTTTGGTGCATACCTGTCCGAAACCTTTCGCGGGGCCTTCATGGCGATCCCCAAAGGTCAGGCCGAGGCGGGCATGGCTTATGGCATGAGCAGCTTTCAGGTGTTTTTCCGGGTATTGGTACCGCAGATGATTCGCCTGGCGATTCCGGGGTTCACCAATAACTGGCTGGTACTGACCAAGGCGACGGCCCTGATTTCGGTGGTCGGCTTGCAAGACATGATGTTCAAGGCCAAGCAGGCGGCGGATGCCACCCGCGAACCCTTTACTTTCTTTCTGGCCGTGGCGGCGATGTACCTGGTGCTGACCAGTGTTTCGCTGTTGGCGCTGCGACAACTTGAGAAACGCTACTCGGTAGGCGTAAAGGCGGCTGATCTATGATCTTCGACTACAACGTCATTTGGGACAGCATGCCGCTGTACCTGGATGGGCTGCTGGAAACCCTTAAACTGCTGGGCATCTCGCTGTTTTTCGGTTTGCTGGTGGCTGTGCCGCTGGGTTTGATGCGGGTCTCCAAGAAGTCCTGGGTCAACTTTCCGGCCTGGCTGTACACCTATGTGATTCGCGGTACGCCGATGCTGGTCCAGCTGTTTTTGATCTACTACGGTCTGGCTCAGTTCGAGGCCGTGCGTGACAGCTTCCTGTGGCCGCTACTGTCCAGTGCGACCTTCTGTGCCTGTCTGGCGTTTGCCATCAACACCAGTGCCTACACCGCCGAAATCATTGCCGGTAGCCTCAAGGCCACACCCAATGGCGAGATCGAGGCAGCAAAGGCCATGGGCATGTCGCGCTACAAAATGTATCGCCGTATTTTGCTGCCGTCGGCCATGCGCCGGGCACTGCCGCAATACAGCAACGAAGTGATCATGATGTTGCAGACCACCAGCCTGGCTTCCATCGTGACGCTGATCGACATCACAGGTGCGGCACGCACGGTCAACGCGCAGTACTACCTGCCGTTCGAGGCCTATATCACCGCCGGTGTGTTTTACCTGTGCCTGACGTTCATTCTGGTGCGCCTGTTCAAACTGGCCGAGCGCCGCTGGCTGGGCTACATGGCCCCGCGCAAGGCCTGACCATGGAACGTATCGATCATGTACTGCCGTGGAGCAGCCTGGGAACCGAGCGCCAGCTGACGGTGTTCCGTTTCGGTACCGGCGAGCGCAAGGCCTACATTCAGGCCAGCCTGCATGCTGATGAGCTGCCGGGCATGCGTTGCGCCTGGGAACTGAAAAAGCGCCTGACCGAGCTTGAGTTGCAGGGCGCCCTGAACGGCGTGATCGAACTGGTGCCTGTGGCCAATCCGCTGGGGTTGGGACAGTTGCTGCAAGGCAACCACCAGGGGCGTTTCGAGTCCGGCAGCGGCAAGAACTTCAACCGCGATTTCGTTGAGTTGAGTGCCCCCGTGGCAGCTGCGCTGCAAGGGTGTCTGGGGGATGATCCCCATGCCAATATCCGCCTGATCCGTCAGGCGATGCTTGATGTGCTGGAGCAATTGCCACCTGCTGCGAGCCAGTTGCAGGGCCTGCAGCGGGTGCTGTTGAGCCATGCCTGTAATGCGGACATCGTGCTCGACCTGCATTGCGATGCGGAAGCGGCGTTGCACATGTACGCCTTGCCCCAGCATTGGCCGCAGTGGCGCTCCCTGGCCGCGCATCTGAACATGCGGGTTGGATTATTGGCCGAAGACTCCGGCGGCAGCTCGTTCGATGAAGCCTGTTCGTTGCCGTGGTTGCGCTTGCAGCGCCAGTTCGCCGATGCACAGATTCCCCTGGCGTGCATGGCTACCACCCTGGAGCTGGGCGGGCAGTCCGATACCGGACGTCCAGAGGCCCAGGCGTATGCCGAAGCCATTCTGGCGTTTCTGGCCGAGCAAGGTTTGATTACCGGGGACTGGCCGGCCGCGCAGCACCCGGCGTGCGAAGGCATGCCGTTCGAAGGCACCGAACTGTTGTACGCACCGCACCCCGGTGTGGTGAGCTTTTTACGTCCGGCGGGCGCCTGGGTTGAAGCCGGCGAGCCGCTGTTTGAAGTGATTGATCCTTTATCTGACCGGGTCAGTACGGTATGCGCGGGTACGGCCGGCGTATTATTTGCCGTTGAGCGACTGCGTTATGCCCAACCCGGTTTCTGGCTGGCTAAAGTGGCGGGGCGTGAGCCTCTGCGTCACGGGCGCTTGCTCAACGACTGACTGTTTTTGTGAGAACCGACAACATGTACAAACTTGAAGTCCAAGATCTGCATAAACGCTATGGCAGTCACGAAGTGCTCAAAGGCGTTTCGCTGGCCGCCAAAGCAGGTGATGTGATCAGCATCATCGGTTCCAGTGGCTCTGGCAAAAGTACCTTTTTGCGGTGCATCAACCTGCTTGAGCAGCCCCATGCCGGCAAAATCCTGCTCAATGGCGAAGAACTCAAGCTGATTGCCAACAAGGACGGCGCGCTCAAGGCTGCTGATCCCAAGCAATTGCAGCGCATGCGTTCGCGACTGTCGATGGTGTTCCAGCATTTCAATCTGTGGTCGCATATGACTGCGCTGGAAAACATCATGGAAGCACCGGTGCATGTACTGGGCATGTCCAGGGCCGAGGCCCGGGAAAAGGCCGAGCATTACCTGAACAAAGTGGGTGTTTCCCATCGCAAGGACGCCTACCCGGGGCATATGTCCGGTGGCGAACAGCAGCGTGTGGCGATTGCCCGGGCGCTGGCGATGGAGCCTGAAGTCATGTTGTTCGACGAGCCGACTTCAGCCCTCGACCCGGAGCTGGTGGGTGATGTGCTGAAAGTGATGCAGGATCTGGCACTCGAAGGCCGGACCATGGTTGTGGTGACCCACGAAATGGGCTTTGCCCGTGAAGTGTCCAACCAGTTGGTGTTTTTGCACAAAGGCATTGTTGAAGAAAGCGGCGATCCGCGTGAAGTACTGGTAAACCCGCAATGCGAGCGTTTGCAGCAATTCCTGTCAGGCAGCTTGAAATAACTGCAGCTATAAGACTGCCTCTGTGCACCAAAATAGGTCATGCTCCGCGTCTCGCGCAGTTGGCCCAGGCTGAGTGTTGGCGCATTTGGTTTTCCTTCTGTTTTCGTTCCGGATAGCACGCTATGACCGCCCATCGAATTGGTTTCCTTATTTGGCCCAGCACCAAAGCCTTGACCCTGGCGCTGGCAGAGGAAGCGTTGCGTGTTGCTCAGCGCGTGCACCCCGAAGTCGTTTACGAGTTGCTGTTTTTACAGGCCGAACCGCCGGCAGAGGGCGCCTGGCAGTTGCCCGGTGAACCCTGGACGGGCAAGCTGGAAGGCTGCCAGAAACTGTTTTTGCTGGCTGACGAACCCCCGGCGACCATCGCGCCGGCCCTGAGCAGCGCACTCAAGCAATTGGTGCGCGCGGGCTGTGTGATTGGCGGGCTGTCGGCAGGGGTTTACCCGCTGGCGCAAATAGGTTTGCTCGATGGTTATCGTGCTGCCGTGCACTGGCGCTGGCAGGATGATTTCGCCGAGCGCTTCCCTAAGGTGATTGCCACCAGTCACTTGTTTGACTGGGACCGCGATCGCCTGAGTGCTTGCGGCGGCCTGTCGGTACTGGATCTGCTGCTTGCAGTGCTGGCCCGGGATCATGGTGCCGAGCTGGCGGGCGCGGTCTCCGAAGAGCTGGTGGTGGAGCGCATTCGTGAAGGCGGCGAGCGCCAGCGTATTCCTCTGCAAAACCGTCTGGGTTCGAGCCATCCCAAGCTGACCCAGGCCGTGCTGCTGATGGAAGCCAACATTGAAGAGCCGCTGACCACCGACGAAATTGCCCAGCATGTCTGCGTGTCTCGCCGGCAACTGGAGCGGATATTCAAGCAATACTTGAATCGTGTTCCGAGCCAGTACTATCTGGAGTTGCGTCTGAACAAGGCGCGTCAGATGCTGATGCAAACCAGCAAGTCGATTATTCAAATCGGCCTGTCGTGCGGCTTTTCATCGGGGCCGCATTTTTCCAGTGCCTATCGCAACTTCTTTGGCGCAACGCCTCGTGAAGATCGCAATCAGCGTCGCAGCAGCAGCCCGTTCGAATTGTCATCGGCGCCTGCCGAGCGCGGCTGAGAGTCAGCGGCCTGGTTTTGCCTGAGTGCGCCCCGCAACAGGATGAGCAATCAAAGTGCGTTGATGCTGCCGAAAAGTCGGCCCAGCGTTTAAACTGCGCCTTTGTGACGGAATATGTCGCATTGCCGCAAGCCTTGGAAAATCGTGGTAGGACGCTGTAAGAAGTTGTCGCTTGGCGACAAGGCTTGCCCCCCGCGTGTCCTTACAATCCCCCCATCGCTTGCCAGTTCAGGCAGGCGTTCCTCTTCAGGAGACTCCGATGTCCGTTGAGCAAGCCCCGGTGCAACGCGCCGATTTCGACCAGGTCATGGTTCCTAACTACGCACCTGCCGCCTTCATTCCTGTGCGCGGTGCCGGTTCCCGGGTTTGGGATCAGGCAGGTCGAGAACTGATCGACTTCGCAGGCGGCATCGCTGTTAACGTTCTGGGTCATGCACATCCGGCACTGGTCGGCGCGTTGACTGAACAGGCGAACACCCTGTGGCACGTATCCAACGTGTTCACCAACGAGCCGGCATTGCGCCTGGCCAAAAAGCTGGTGGACTCGACCTTCGCTGAGCGGGTGTTCTTCTGCAACTCGGGCGCAGAAGCCAACGAGGCCGCGTTCAAGCTGGCCCGTCGTGTGGCCCATGACCGTTTTGGCCCTGAGAAGTACGAAATCATCGCCGCCCTCAACAGCTTTCACGGACGCACACTGTTCACCGTGAACGTGGGTGGCCAGTCGAAGTACTCCGACGGCTTCGGTCCGAAAATCACCGGCATCACCCATGTCCCGTTCAACGATCTCGACGCTTTGAAAGCGGCCATTTCGGACAAGACCTGCGCGGTAGTGCTGGAGCCGATCCAGGGCGAAGGCGGTGTGCTCCCGGCCGAACAGGCTTACCTGCAAGGCGCGCGCGATTTGTGCGATCAACACAATGCATTGCTGGTGTTTGACGAAGTGCAAACCGGCATGGGCCGCACCGGCGAGTTGTTTGCCTATATGCATTACGGCGTGACCCCGGACATCCTCACCAGTGCCAAGAGCCTGGGTGGCGGTTTCCCGATCGCAGCCATGTTGACCACTGAAGCACTGGCCAAACACCTGGTTGTCGGCACTCATGGCACCACCTATGGCGGCAACCCGCTGGCGTGCGCCGTGGGCAACGCGGTGATCGACGTGATCAACACCCCTGAAGTGTTGAACGGTGTGAAAACCAGGCACGAGCAGTTCAAGACCCGCCTTGAGAAAATTGGCCAGCAATACGGCCTGTTCACGCAAGTACGTGGCATGGGCCTGTTGATTGGTTGTGTATTGAGCGATGCCTGGAAAGGCAAGGCCAAAGACATCTTCAACGCCTGTGAGAAAGAAAACCTGATGATTTTGCAGGCCGGTCCTGACGTGGTGCGTTTCGCCCCGAGTCTGGTGGTTGAAGAGGCCGATATCGAAGAAGGTCTGAACCGCTTCGAGCGTGCCGTGCAAAAGCTGACGCAGCCTGATCGTGATTTCAACGCCTGATTTTTCAGGCGTTGACCCTTTTATATGCTGAACCGCAACCCCTGCAGGAGCGAGCTTGCTCGCGAGCCATGCATCGCGATCCCATAAAGCTCGCTGCTGCAGGGGTTGCAGGTTCGGTATTTTCTTCTGTGTTGTTCAAGGATTAAGGAGTGACACCATGCTGGTGATGCGCCCCGCGCAAATGGCTGATCTGGGCGAAGTACAGCGTCTGGCTGCGGACAGCCCGATTGGTGTCACTTCATTGCCGGACGATATCGAGCGCCTGCGCGACAAGATCGCAGCCTCTGAAACCTCGTTTGCCGCTGAAGTCAGCTTCAACGGCGAGGAGAGTTATTTCTTCGTTCTCGAAGATACCGCCACCGGCAAACTGGTGGGCTGTTCGGCAATCGTGGCATCGGCCGGTTACTCGGAACCGTTCTACAGCTTTCGTAACGAGACCTTTGTACATGCCTCCCGCGAGCTGAAGATTCACAACAAGATTCACGTGTTGTCGCAGTGCCATGACCTCACTGGCAACAGTCTGCTGACCAGCTTCTATGTACTGCCTGAACTGGTGGGTTCGGCCTGGTCCGAGCTCAACTCCCGCGGGCGACTGCTGTTTGTGGCCAACCATCCGGAGCGCTTTGCCGATTCGGTGGTTACCGAGATCGTCGGTTACAGCGATGAAAACGGTGACTCGCCGTTCTGGGACGCCATTGGCCGCAACTTCTTCGACCTGAACTACGCCGCCGCCGAGCGCCTGTGCGGGCTTAAAAGCCGCACTTTCCTCGCCGAACTGATGCCGCACTACCCGATTTATGTGCCCTTGCTGCCCGACACCGCCCAGGAGGCCATGGGGCAAGTGCATCCGCGGGCGCAGATTACCTTCGACATCCTGATGCGCGAAGGCTTCGAAACCGATCACTACATCGATATTTTCGACGGTGGCCCGACCCTGCATGCACGGGTTTCGGGTATCCGTTCGATTGCTCAAAGCCGCGTGGTACCGGTCAAGATCGGGGAGCCAGGCAAAGGCGGCGGTCGCCAGTATCTGGTGGCCAACGCCCAGTTGCAGGATTACCGCGCGGTACTGCTGGAACTCGACTGGGCGCCGGGCAAACCGGTGATGCTGGATCTGGAAGCGGCCGAAGCACTCGGTGTTGGCGAAGGCGCCAGCGTACGAGTGGTGGCGGTTTAACGCGTTTAGCGAGTTTCGCGGGGTTCGTCAGCGAGCCCCGTTTGAGGAGATAGCATGATCGTTCGTCCTGTACGCAATAGCGATTTACCGGCCCTGATTGAGTTGGCCCGCAGCACTGGCACCGGCCTGACGACCTTGCCGGCCAATGAAGAACGCCTGCTGCACCGTGTCACCTGGGCTGAAAAAACCTTCCGTGGCGAAGCCGGGCGCGGCGACGCGGACTACCTGTTTGTGCTGGAAAACGACGAAGGCAAGGTGGTCGGCATTTCTGCCATTGCCGGCGCGGTAGGCCTGCGCGAGCCCTGGTACAACTTCCGGGTGGGCCTGACGGTCAGCGCCTCCCAGGAGCTGAATATCTATCGGGAAATCCCGACCCTGTTTCTGGCCAACGATCTGACCGGCAACTCTGAATTGTGCTCCCTGTTCCTCAGCGCCGATTATCGCACCGGCTTCAACGGCCGCATGCTGGCCAAGGCGCGGATGCTGTTTATCGCCGAGTTTCCCGAGCTGTTCGGCAACAAGATCATTGCCGAAATGCGCGGTATGTCCGACGAAGCGGGCCGCTCGCCGTTCTGGGAAAGCCTGGGCCGGCACTTCTTCAAAATGGAGTTCAGTCAGGCCGATTACCTGACCGGCGTCGGCAACAAGGCCTTCATCGCCGAGTTGATGCCCAAGTTCCCGGTATACACCTGCTTCCTGTCTGAAGACGCTCGCGCCGTGATCGGCAAAGTGCATGTTCACACCGAGCCGGCGCTGAACATGCTCAAAAGCGAAGGCTTCAGCTACCAGGGCTATGTCGATATTTTCGACGCCGGCCCGGCAGTGGAGTGCGAAACCAGCAAGATCCGTGCTGTGCGCGACAGTGAAGCGCTGGTGCTGGCCATCGGCACCCCGGGTGACGATGCCACGCCTTACCTGATCCACAACCGCAAGCGCGAAGACTGCCGTATTACCGCGGCACCGGCACGTCTTGCTGCAGGCACGCTGGTGGTTGATCAATTGACCGCCAGACGTCTGCAACTGACTGCCGGCGATCAAGTCCGCGCAGTGGCATTGTCCGCCCAGCCAGTGACCCCACGGGAGTCGAAATAATGAGCACGTTGTATATCGCAGGCGCCTGGCAGAACGGGCAGGGCGAAGCCTTTGAGTCGCTGAATCCGGTCACCCAGCAAGTGCTGTGGACGGGTAACGGGGCCAATGCGGCCCAGGTCGATGCTGCCGTGCAGGCGGCGCGTCAGGCTTTTCCGGGCTGGGCCACACGTTCTTTCGAGGAGCGCCTGGGCGTACTCGAAGCGTTCGCTGCCAGTCTCAAGGGCCGCGCCGATGAGCTGGCGCGCTGCATCGGCGAAGAAACCGGCAAACCCCTGTGGGAGTCGGCCACCGAAGTCACCAGCATGATCAACAAGGTGGCAATCTCGGTACAAAGCTATCGCGAGCGCACGGGCGAGAAGAGCGGCCCGCTGGGCGATGCCACTGCCGTATTGCGCCACAAGCCCCACGGCGTGGTCGCGGTGTTTGGTCCGTATAACTTTCCGGGCCATTTGCCCAACGGGCATATCGTCCCGGCTTTGCTGGCCGGTAACAGCGTGGTATTCAAACCCAGCGAACTGACCCCCGGGGTTGCCGAGCTGACGGTCAAGTGCTGGATCGAAGCCGGCTTGCCGGCGGGTGTGTTGAACCTGCTGCAGGGTGCGCGCGAAACCGGTATCGCACTGGCGGCCCATACGGGCATCGACGGCTTGTTCTTCACTGGCTCGAGCCGTACCGGTAACGCGCTGCATCAGCAGTTCGCCGGTCGCCCGGACAAAATCCTGGCCCTGGAAATGGGCGGCAACAACCCGCTGGTGGTCGATCAGGTGGCCGATCTGGACGCTGCGGTCTACACCATCATTCAGTCGGCCTTTATCTCGGCCGGGCAGCGTTGCACATGCGCCCGGCGCTTGCTGGTGCCGCAAGGGGCGTGGGGCGACAGTCTGTTGACGCGCCTGGTCGAAGTCAGCCAGAGCATCGAAGTGGGGGCTTTTGATCAGCAGCCGCCACCGTTCATGGGCTCGGTGATTTCGTTGGGTGCCGCGCGCGCCCTCATGGATGCTCAGGAAGTATTGCTGGGCTCTGGGGCTGTGGCTCTGCTGGAGATGACTCAGCCGCAGAGCAATGCCGCGTTGCTGACTCCGGGCATTATCGACGTCACTGAAGTCAGTGAACGATCCGACGAAGAGCTGTTCGGACCGTTGCTGCAAGTGATTCGCTACAGCGGTTTCGACGAAGCGATTGCCGAGGCCAACAACACCGCGTTTGGCCTGGCAGCAGGGCTGCTGTCGGACTCCGAAGCGCGTTATCAGCAGTTCTGGCTGCAAAGCCGGGCCGGGATCGTTAACTGGAACAAGCAGCTGACCGGCGCGGCCAGCAGCGCACCGTTTGGCGGTATCGGGGCGTCGGGCAACCATCGCGCCAGTGCCTATTACGCCGCTGACTATTGCGCGTACCCGGTTGCTTCTCTGGAGACGCCGACCCTGGCGTTGCCGGCGGCGTTGACCCCCGGTGTGCGAATGTCCTAAAGCGCCGATTCCTGTGGGAGCTGGTTTGCCAGCGATTGAGGCAGCGTGGTCCGTTCGATACCCCGCGTCGCCTGCATCGCTGGCAAGCCGGCTCCAGGATCAGGGCCTGTTTGCCTCAGAATTTTGATTCATGCCAATTACAACCGTTTGCCGGAGCCTCGCCGATGAAGTCCTTTGAAGTCAATTTTGACGGTTTAGTGGGGCCGACCCATAACTACGGCGGTCTGTCGTTTGGCAACGTCGCCTCCCAGAGCAACAGTCAGCAGGCCTCCAATCCAAAGGAAGCCGCGCTGCAGGGTCTGGAAAAAATGAAAGCGCTGATGGACATGGGCTTTGTCCAGGGGGTTTTGGCGCCTCAGGAACGTCCGGATGTCGGCGCTTTGCGCAGCCTGGGCTTTAGCGGCAGCGATGCGCAGGTCATCCAGCGCGCCGCGAAGCAAGCAATGCCCTTGCTGGTCGCCAGTTGTTCGGCGTCGAGCATGTGGGTGGCCAACGCGGCCACGGTCAGCCCGGGCGCGGATACGGCAGACGGCCGCGTGCACTTTACGGCTGCCAACCTCAATTGCAAATTTCACCGCAGCATCGAGCATCCGACCACCAGCCGTGTACTGGGGGCGATGTTTGCTGATCCGCAGCATTTTGCGCACCACGGGGCATTGCCGGCGGTGGCTCAGTTTGGTGATGAAGGTGCGGCCAACCACACGCGGTTTTGCCGGGATTATGGCCAGCCGGGGGTAGAGTTTTTTGTATACGGGCGCAGTGCGTTCGACAGCCGCTACCCGGCGCCGCAAAAATATCCGGCGCGCCAGACCCTTGAAGCTTCGCAAGCCGTGGCGCGTCTGCACGGCCTGAGTGAAGAGGGGGTAGTGTTTGCCCAGCAGAACCCTGACGTGATCGATCAAGGGGTGTTTCACAACGACGTGATCGCTGTCGGTAATGGCGAGTTGTTGTTCCATCACCAGGATGCGTTTCTCAACACCGAGCAGATGCTGGCCGAGCTGCACGCCAAGCTGGCGGCACGTGGTGGCAACTTCCAGTCGATCAGCGTGCCCCGTGATCAGGTAGCAGTGGAAGATGCAGTGCGCTCTTATCTGTTTAACAGCCAGTTGCTGAGTCGTGCTGACGGCTCGATGCTGTTGATCGTGCCCGAAGAGTGCCGCAGCAACCCCCGTGTGTGGCAGTACCTGCAAGGGCTGACGGCGGCGGGCGGACCGATTCGCGAGGTCAAGGTGTTCGACCTCAAGCAAAGCATGCAGAACGGTGGCGGCCCGGCGTGCCTGCGGCTGCGGGTCGCACTTAATGAAACTGAGCTGGCGGCGGTCAATCCCGGGGTTATCATGACCCCTGCGCTGTACGACACGCTGACCCGTTGGGTCAACAAGCACTACCGCGATGCCTTGCGCGAAAGCGATCTGGCAGACCCGCAATTGTTGCTTGAATGCCGGACGGCACTGGATGAACTGACGCAAATCCTTAAACTGGGCGCGGTTTACCCGTTCCAGATCAATTGAACACGTGCGTGCCCGGGGTTTTATCGCCCCGGGCACGCAACGTCACCCGCAAATGAGAGCTAAATAATGACCGATACCCTGAAGCTGATCCTTGAAGATACCGACGGCACCCAGCTGGAAACCTCCTGCACCCGCGTCGCTGTCATGTGGCAGGGCAAGGAACTGTGGATTCAGCAAGACGGCCGTGGCCAGTTGCTGATCGGTGTGGACGTTGAGGAAGGCGATGCCGAATACGCCAACCTGTTGCTGCGCCCATTGGCGACTAACCTTGTAAGCCTGCAACTGGAAATGGAACCGGCTGACCTGGGCGACGACGAAGACGGTCACGTTCACGGCCCAGACTGCAACCACTGATAAAGGATGCTCTATGCTCGCCCTCGGCAAACTGCTTGAACTGACCCTGGCCGGACGTGAACCGGCCGAGAAGACTCAACTGACTGTCGACGGCGTGCGGATGCGCTGGCTGGCCGAGGGGGCACTTGAAGTGCGCCCTCCTGAAGGTCGCGACGATGGTATGGATCTGCTGTTGTCGGCCGGCATCCACGGCAATGAAACAGCGCCTATCGAGTTGCTCGATCGCCTGTTGAATGACATTGCCCGGGGCGACATCAAGCCCCGAACCCGAATTCTGTTCCTGTTCGGCAACCCTGGTGCCATGCGCACCGGAGCGCGGTTTGTCGAAGAGGACCTGAACCGGCTGTTCAACGGTCGGCACGAGAACAGCAGCGGCCCAGAAGCCTTGCGTGCGTGCGAACTTGAACATCTGGCCGAAACATTTTTCAGCCTTCCTGAACGTACCCGCCTTCATTACGACCTGCACACCGCCATTCGCGGTTCGAAGATCGAGCAGTTCGCGCTCTATCCCTACAAAGAAGGTCGGGTCCATTCCCGTGACGAGCTGGCCCGCCTGCGTGCTGCCGGTATGGAAGCGGTCCTGCTGCAGAACAAGCCTTCAATCGTCTTCAGTGCCTACACCTACGAGCAGCTGGGCGCTGAAGCCTTTACCCTGGAGCTGGGCAAGGCACGACCTTTCGGGCAGAACGACGGGGTTAACGTCGAGCGTCTTGAGTTGCGTTTGAAGCAGATCATCGAGGGCACCGAACCGCCCCTGGCTGATGCTTCGCTGGAAGGTCTGCAGCTGTTCAGCGTGGCTCGCGAAGTGATCAAGCACAGTGATGCCTTCGTCCTGCACTTGCCGGCGGATGTCGAGAATTTCTGCGAATTGCCCAAGGGCTATTTGCTGGCGCAAGACACGCCCAGGACGCACTGGATCGTCGAAGAGGAGGGTGCGCGGATCATCTTCCCCAATCCAAAGGTGAAGAATGGTTTGCGGGCCGGGATGATTATCGAGCCGGCGAAGGCGGCGGTGCTCGTTTAGCTATAGGCGCGGGCTTGTCTCGCGATGCGCTCGATGGCGCCGTGTTTATCGGGTAAACACGGCGCCATCGTCAACAGTCATCGCGATTGACCTGAATTACACCGCGCGTTTTTGCTGGGTATCCATACGCTTGATAGCGCGAATTTTCTGCAGGGTATCGACGCAGGTTTTTGCCGCTTCCTGGCCTTTGTGCACGAAGTGCTCGAAGAAAAACTTCTGGTGTTCTTCGCCTGCGTGGAAGTGATGCGGGGTCAGGCTGACCGAGAACACCGGAACTTCGGTTTCCAGTTGAACCTGCATCAGGCCGCTGACCACTGACTGGGCGACGAAGTCGTGGCGATAGATGCCGCCGTCGACAACCAGGGCTGCGCCGACGATACCGGCATAGCGGCCAGTCTTGGCCAGCAGTTTGGCGTGCAGCGGGATTTCAAACGCACCGCCGACTTCAAAGAAATCGATGTCGCTTTCCTGATAACCCTGCACCAGCATTTCGGCGAGGAAACCTTTACGGCTCTGGTCGACGATCTCTTTGTGCCAGCTGGCCTGGATAAACGCTACACGCTCGTTGTGGTGAATTGCGGTGGGTTGCATGTTCTGACTCCTGTTTGTGTGAAAAACAGGGCATATGAATCGAATGGGATTTAAGGGTGCGCTCCGGTGGGCTGTACGCGGCAATAAAGCAGCAGTACAAGCCCGCCGGGTTGACGGCCCTTTGGCGCCAATCCCGTTCTCTCTTCATCCGGACTATGACCGTCGGCCCCGGGATCACACCGGGTCTGCTGACCTTGGCCGGTCATCAGCCAAAGCTGAAGGACCTGCCAAGCGCTCGCGGGCTATGCGCATTGCGCGCAATTACCGCCGGTGGGGAGTTGCACCCCGCCCTGAGAACGTTGCCGCCAGCCTTTCTGGCGGCGGGCATTTTGTATCACATATGTTTTAAATATGCATTGCTGCTTTTTGCTAATAGTCATCGATTTTGCAGATTGTTTTATTTGTCCATTGTCAGGTTACGCCTTGAATATGGCGGGGTTGCCCGCAGTACTCTTGTTAGCAAGGGAGGTCCCCGATTAGCATCAAGTGCTGATCCCCCCATTGCCGAGGCTTGTTCAATGACTGTTATCGATCTTCGTAGTGACACCGTGACCCAACCCAGCCGCGGCATGCGCGAGGCCATGGCGAATGCGCCACTGGGCGACGATGTGTATGGCGAAGATCCCATGGTGAACAAGCTGGAGTGGGAGCTGGCCTCAAGACTGGGCTTTGCCGCGGCACTGTTCGTGCCCACGGGCACCATGAGCAACCTGCTGGCGCTGATGGCCCATTGTGGGCGCGGCGATGAATACATCGTCGGGCAGCAGGCCCACACCTACAAGTATGAAGGTGGCGGTGCGGCGGTATTGGGCTCCATCCAGCCGCAGCCGCTGGAGGTACAGGCGGATGGTTCGCTGGACCTGGATCAGGTCGCGGCAGCGATCAAGCCTGATGACTTTCACTTTGCACGCACCCGCTTGCTGGCGCTGGAAAACACCATGCAGGGTAAAGTCCTGCCACTGGAGTATCTGGCTGCGGCAAGCCGTCTTACCCGTGAGCACGGGCTGGGCCTGCATCTCGATGGTGCGCGGCTGTACAACGCTGCCGTCAGGCTGGGGGTGGATGCGGCGGATATCACCCGGCATTTCGATTCGGTGTCGGTATGCCTGTCCAAAGGGTTGGGCGCGCCAGTGGGCTCGGTGCTGTGCGGTACTGTGGACTTGATCGGCAAGGCCCGGCGTTTGCGCAAGATGGTCGGCGGCGGCATGCGCCAGGCCGGTCAGCTGGCGGCTGCGGGGCTTTACGCGCTGGACCATCAGGTTGAGCGCCTGGCCGATGACCATGAGCACGCCCGGCTGCTGGCCGATGGCTTGCGTGCTGGCGGCTATGAAGTTGAGCCGGTCCAGACCAACATGGTTTATGCGCAACTGGGTGAGCGGGCGCAAGCGCTCAAGATATTTGCCGGTGAACGTGGTATCAAACTGAGTGCCGCACCGCGTCTGCGAATGGTCACGCACATGGATGTCAGTCGCCAGCAGATTGAGCAGGTAATCTCGGTTTTAACTGAATTTAACCAACAATGAGTGTGCAGGCCGTCCAATTGCCTGCGCCTATCGTATAAACACGCTGTACCCAAGGCGAAGGGCCGATATAATGCGGCCCTTTGCGAGTCGCACTGTCGATGGACGTGATTGACTTGCCTCTGGCCGCAGCCTCCGTGGAAGAACCTATGAAAAGCGCAGAAATCCGTGAAGCCTTCCTTCGCTTCTTCGAGGAGCAAGGTCACACCCGTGTCCCGTCCAGCTCCTTGGTCCCGAACAACGATCCGACCCTGCTGTTCACTAACGCGGGGATGAACCAGTTCAAGGACTGTTTCCTGGGTCAGGAAAAACGGGCATACACCCGTGCTACCAGCAGCCAGAAGTGCGTGCGTGCCGGTGGCAAGAACAGTGACCTGGAAAACGTCGGCTACACCGCCCGTCACCACACTTTTTTCGAAATGCTGGGCAACTTCAGCTTTGGCGACTATTTCAAGAAAGACGCGATCAATTTTGCCTGGACCTTCCTGACCGGTGTCTTGAAGCTGCCTGAAGACAAGCTCTGGGTGACGGTCTACGCCAGCGATGACGAAGCCTATGACATCTGGACCAAAGACGTCGGCGTGCCTGCCGAGCGCATGATCCGCATCGGCGACAACAAAGGTGCTCCGTACGCTTCGGACAACTTCTGGACCATGGGTGATACCGGCCCGTGTGGCCCGTGCACCGAAATTTTCTATGACCACGGCCCTGAAATCTGGGGTGGCCCGCCGGGCTCGCCGGATGAAGACGGTGACCGTTACATCGAAATCTGGAACAACGTGTTCATGCAGTTCAACCGCACCGCCGATGGCGTGTTGCATCCGCTGCCTGCGCCGTCGGTAGACACCGGCATGGGCCTGGAGCGGATCAGTGCGGTGATGCAGCACGTCAACTCCAACTACGACATCGATCTGTTCCAGAGCCTGTTGCAAGCTGCAGCCCAAGCGATTGGTTGCGCCAACGACGGCCAGGCGTCGCTGAAAGTGGTGGCTGACCACATTCGTTCGTGCAGCTTCCTGATCGCCGATGGCGTGCTGCCGTCCAATGAAGGCCGTGGCTACGTGCTGCGCCGCATCATTCGTCGCGCCTGCCGTCACGGCAACAAGCTGGGCGCCACCGGCAACTTCTTCTACAAAATCGTCGCGGCACTGGTTGCCGAGATGGGGGCGAGCTTCCCTGAACTGGTGCGCGAGCAGGCCAACATTGAGCGCGTGCTCAAAGCCGAAGAAGAGCAGTTCTCCAAGACCCTTGAGCAAGGCCTCAAAATCCTTGAGCTGGACCTGGCTGACCTTAAAGGCACCGTGGTGCCGGGCGATGTAGTGTTCAAGCTCTACGACACCTACGGTTTCCCGATGGACCTGACCGCCGACATCGCCCGCGAGCGTAACCTGACCGTGGACGAAGAAGGTTTCGAGCGCGAGATGGAAGCCCAGCGTGTGCGTGCGCGTTCGGCCAGTTCGTTCGGCCTGGACTACAACACCCTGGTCAAGGTCGACGTGCCCACCGAGTTCATCGGCTACAGCGCCACCCACAGCCCGGCCAAGGTAGTTGCCCTCTATAAGGATGGCCAGTCTGTTGCCAGCCTGAATGAAGGTGATGAGGGCGTGGTGGTTCTCGATCAAACCCCGTTCTACGCCGAATCTGGCGGTCAGGTCGGCGACTGCGGTTATCTGCAGGCGGGCAGTGCCCGTTTTGACGTGCGCGACACCACTAAAACCGGCGGCGCGTTCCTGCATCACGGTGTGGTTGCAGCGGGCGGCCTGAAGGTCGGCGAAACCGTTGAAGCGCAGGTCGATGCTGAAGTCCGTCATGCCACGGCGCTGAACCACTCGGCTACCCACTTGCTGCACGCGGCCCTGCGCCAGGTACTGGGCGAGCACGTTCAGCAGAAGGGGTCGTTGGTTGACAGTCAGCGCATGCGTTTCGACTTCAGCCACTTCGAGTCGATCAAGCCCGAGCAGATCAAGGCGCTGGAAGATATCGTCAATGCCGAGATTCGCAAGAACACCCCGGTCGAGACTGAAGAAACCGACATCGACACCGCCAAGCAGAAAGGCGCCATGGCGCTGTTTGGCGAGAAATACGGCGACAACGTGCGCGTGCTGAGCATGGGCGGTAATTTCTCGGTCGAGCTGTGTGGCGGTATCCACGCCAATCGCACCGGTGATATCGGTCTGATGAAAATCACCAGTGAAGGTGGTGTAGCCTCCGGTATTCGTCGTATCGAGGCGGTCACCGGTGCTGCCGCACTGGCTTACCTGAACGCCGCTGAAGAGCAGCTCAAGGAAGCCGCCAGCCTGATCAAGGGCTCGCGTGAGAACCTGGTCGACAAACTGTCGGCTGTGCTGGAGCGTAACCGCCAGCTGGAAAAACAACTCGAACAATTGCAGGCCAAGGCCGCAAGTGCTGCCGGTGATGATCTGTCATCGTCTGCAGTGGATGTGAAAGGCGTGAAAGTGTTGACCGCTCGCCTGGACGGTCAGGATGGCAAGGCGCTGCTGGCGCTGGTAGATCAGCTGAAGAACAAGCTCGGCCGTGCAGTGATCCTGCTCGGCAGTGTTCATGAAGACAAGGTCGTTCTGGTTGCAGGCGTAACCAAGGACCTGACTGGCCAACTCAAAGCCGGTGATTTGATGAAGCAGGCCGCTGCGGCAGTGGGCGGGAAGGGCGGTGGTCGTCCGGACATGGCGCAAGGCGGCGGTGTTGATGCTGCAGCCCTGGACGCCGCACTGGCCCTGACTGTGCCATTTGTCGAGCAAGGTATCTGAGGTCCAGCACGCGCCGTCGTCTACGGCGCGTCGTTTGAATGATAAATGGGCGCCCTTTATGGGCTGAGGCTGCTTTGAAATGGCTTTGATCGTACAAAAATTCGGAGGCACCTCGGTCGGCTCTGTCGAGAGAATCGAACAGGTCGCCGAGAAAGTTAAGAAGTTCCGTGAAGCCGGCAATGACCTGGTGATTGTGCTGTCTGCAATGAGCGGCGAAACCAATCGCCTGATTGAACTGGCCAGGCAAATCAGCGATCAGCCATTGCCCCGTGAACTGGATGTGATCCTGTCCACGGGCGAGCAGGTGACAATAGGCCTGCTGGCAATGGCGCTGAACAAGCGCGGCGTGCCAGCGGTGTCCTATACCGGCAGCCAGGTGCGGATCCTTACGGACAGCGCGCACACCAAGGCCCGGATTCTGCAAATCGACGATCAGAAGATTCGCGCCGACCTCAAGGCCGGGCGCGTGGTTGTGGTGGCAGGTTTCCAGGGCGTGGATGAGCACGGCAACATCACCACCCTGGGCCGTGGCGGCTCTGACACCACCGGTGTGGCGCTGGCGGCAGCCTTGAAGGCGGATGAGTGCCAGATCTACACCGATGTCGATGGCGTCTACACCACTGACCCGCGGGTTGTGGCGCAGGCTCAGCGTCTGGAAAAAATCACCTTCGAAGAAATGCTGGAAATGGCCAGCCTGGGTTCCAAGGTGTTGCAGATCCGGGCGGTCGAGTTCGCAGGCAAGTACAACGTTCCGCTGCGCGTATTGCACAGCTTCAAAGAGGGTCCTGGCACCCTTATTACTATTGATGAAGAGGAATCCATGGAACAGCCGATCATTTCTGGTATCGCTTTCAACCGCGATGAAGCCAAGCTGACTATCCGTGGCGTGCCTGACACTCCGGGCGTGGCGTTCAAGATTCTGGGCCCGATCAGTGCGACCAACATTGAAGTCGACATGATCGTGCAGAACGTGGCGCACGATAACACCACCGACTTCACCTTCACCGTGCATCGCAATGACTTCACTGCAGCGCAGACGGTGCTGGAAAACACGGCGCGTGAAATTGGCGCCCGTGAAGTGGTCGGTGATACCAAGATTGCCAAGGTGTCGATCGTCGGTGTTGGCATGCGCTCCCATGCGGGCGTTGCCAGCCGCATGTTTGAGTCGCTGGCCAAGGAGAACATCAACATCCTGATGATCTCGACCTCGGAGATCAAAGTCTCGGTGGTGATCGAAGAGAAGTACCTGGAGCTGGCTGTGCGCTCGTTGCACACCGCTTTTGAACTGGACGCTCCTGCCCGACAGGGTGAGTAAAGCGTTGCCCGGAGGGCGCGGTTGATCCGCGCCCTTTGTTTTTTGATAGATGTGAACGAACTCTGCTGTTTTCGTCATGTTGGTCAATACTTAAGGCGCGGCGGGCTATAGCTGTTCAGCTAGTAGGCCGAAGCCCTTTTTTTTTGCAGACTGTTGTCCCTGAAATGAATAGCGTGAGGAGAAACGTATGCTGATTCTGACTCGCCGATGTGCGGAAAGCCTGATCATAGGCGATGGCGAAATTACTGTGACCGTGCTCGGCGTCAAAGGAAACCAAGTGCGGATTGGTGTGAATGCACCCAAGGAAGTGGCCGTGCACCGCGAGGAAATCTACCTGCGGATCAAGAAAGAAAAGGATGAAGAACCAAGTCTCTAATTTTATTTAAGTTTTTAGTTGCATACGGGGAAAAGGCTGGTTATTATACGCCCCGTGTTGCGGAGAGGTGGCCGAGTGGCCGAAGGCGCTCCCCTGCTAAGGGAGTACATCTCAAAAGGGTGTCGGGGGTTCGAATCCCCCCTTCTCCGCCATTTATTCAAGTAGCACGTTCGAATCTAGCCATTTCGGTAAGTTGTTGAAATTACTGAAAAAAGTACTTGGCAGAGAGATTCAACGGTCTATAATACGCAGCTTCAAATGCACTCGTAGCTCAGCTGGATAGAGTACTCGGCTACGAACCGAGCGGTCACAGGTTCGAATCCTGTCGAGTGCACCATTTAAAGAGTTAGTTGCTTCGGTAGTTAACTTTGCTTCAACCAGCGGTGGTCTGGTCTAACAAACACAACTTGCACTCGTAGCTCAGCTGGATAGAGTACTCGGCTACGAACCGAGCGGTCACAGGTTCGAATCCTGTCGAGTGCACCATTTAAGAGTTAGTTGCTTCGGCAGTTAACTTTGCTTCAACCAGGGTGGTCTGGTCTAACAAACACAACTTGCACTCGTAGCTCAGCTGGATAGAGTACTCGGCTACGAACCGAGCGGTCACAGGTTCGAATCCTGTCGAGTGCACCAAACACCAAAAAGCCTGCACATTGTGCGGGCTTTTTGCTGTCTGCGATTTGGATTCTCGGTAGTGACTGTCGAGGCGCCAGGCTGCGATCGGCAGCGCGGCAGTCGTAAAACTCAGGCGCCTGCCATAATGGATCGATCGAGGTTTGGGGTTGGTACCGCGGCAGCGACCACAGGCATCGCGCAAGCAGTTGTTATCGCCGAGATTTTTCGCGTCATTAATTTTTAAGCCGTGTATGATTGCGCCCGTCAGCCCCGCCGGGGCTTGTGGAAGACCTCCATGGACTTACCCAGTAGAAACTCAGCATCCCGTTTTTCCAATCATGAATTGACTGATTGATCCTTCCGGCGTGCCCTGCTGCTGGGAGTGGAGTTCGCCTATGACCGAAGTTGAAGTAAAGAAAACTCAAGACAGCCTGCAAAGCCGCCTCGCTCAAGTCATTGAGCTGCTTAATCGCCAGCGTGTGGTCGAGGACCTGACCCATCGTCAGGAAGGCCAGCACCATGACCGGGTTGAAAACCTGGTCCACCGGCAAAACCTCGTTGAGCTCCAGCGCAAGCTTGAAGACCTGCACTCTGCAGACGTTGCCTACATCCTTGAAGCATTGCCCCTGAACGACCGTCTGACGGTCTGGCAGCTGGTCAAGGCTGATCGCGACGGCGACATCCTGCTGGAAGTTTCGGATTCGGTACGTGAAACCCTGATCGCCGACATGGACGATCATGAGCTCCTGGCTGCGGCCAAGGAGATGGATGCCGACGAACTCGCTGACCTGGCCCCTGAGCTGCCGCGAGACGTCATCCATGAGCTGATGGAAACCCTGGACGGGCAGCAGCGTGAGCGCGTTCGCTCCGCACTGTCCTATAACGAGGATCAGGTCGGCGCCCTGATGGACTTCGAGATGGTGACCATCCGCGAGGATGTCAGTCTTGAAGTGGTGTTGCGTTATCTGCGCCGCCTCAAAGAGTTGCCAGGGCACACCGATAAACTGTTTGTGGTCGATTACGACGGCGTGCTCAAAGGCGTGCTGCCGATCAAGCGCTTGCTGGTCAACGACCCGGAGAAGCAGGTGGCTGAAGTCATGGCCAGCGACCCGGTGAGTTTCCATCCGGACGAAGATGCCTACGATGCGGCCCAGGCATTTGAGCGTTATGACTTGATCTCTGCGCCCGTGGTCGACAAGAACGGCAAGCTGATTGGCCGTTTGACCATCGATGAAATGGTCGACCTGATCCGGGAAGAAAGTGAAAACGAAGTCCTCAACATGGCCGGTCTGCGTGAAGAGGAAGACATCTTTGCATCGGTCTGGAAATCCCTGCGTAACCGCTGGGCCTGGCTGGCGGTCAACCTGGTGACTGCATTTATTGCGTCGCGGGTGATCGGGCTGTTTGAAGGATCCATTGAAAAACTGGTCGCCCTGGCTGCGCTGATGCCCATTGTGGCGGGGATTGGCGGCAACTCCGGCAACCAGACCATCACCATGATCGTGCGCGCCATGGCCCTTGACCAGGTCAATACCGGCAGCACCTCGCGCCTGATGCGCAAAGAGCTGGCCGTAGGCCTGATCAATGGCCTGGTGTGGGGTGGCGTGATAGGTGTTGTCGCCTACCTGCTGTATGGCAGCTGGTCGCTGGGGGTGGTGATGACGGCTGCCATGACCCTCAACCTGTTGCTGGCTGCGCTGATGGGGGTATTGATCCCCATGACGCTGTCCCGACTGGGGCGTGATCCGGCGATGGGGG
The DNA here is from genome assembly GCF_022496645.1 of Pseudomonas sp. TMW22089. Lineage (NCBI taxonomy): Bacteria > Pseudomonadati > Pseudomonadota > Gammaproteobacteria > Pseudomonadales > Pseudomonadaceae > Pseudomonas > Pseudomonas sp. TMW22089. Next base: position 103,429 of record NZ_SCFG01000008.1, on the reverse strand, counting down.
CAAGCGTGATGATCACGGCCATGACAGACAGTGGCGGATTCTTTATCTTTCTGGGCCTGGCAACGATCTTCTTGCTATGACCCGCGCCAGATCAGCCAGGCGTAAATAACGCCCATAAAAAAGCCAGCGCAGTGCTGGCTTTTTTGTATCTGTATTGAATCAGGACGCGCTGGATGCTGCTTCGGCGTCGTGAGCAATCAGGGACACCAGCGCATTTTGCTGGCGATGGGAGAGTTGGCGGAAGCGTTGCAGCAGTTCACGCTCATGCAGGGAAAGCTCGGGGCTGTCCAGGCGCATGCTGAGTTCTTCACCCAGATTGCCTTCCTGAATAAGGCTTTGCTCCAGTCGGGCGATGATTTCAGAGTTCATGCTGCGGTGATGATCGCGAGCCACTTCGGCAATGCGCTCGCGCATTCCGTCTGGCAGGCGTACGACAAACTTGTCGGCCGTACGGCTTGAGTAAATTGCCTGTTTCAATGGGCGCATTATAGTTAACCGGTTAGTTCAGGGGAGCGGTTCTCGGAATTGGCCGCAGGATGTGGTTTAAGACCGTCCCTGTGGCCAAATGTTCAACCTGAATTGTTAAGAGGCACGCATCATGCCTTAAGTCCGCCACTTCCCTGGCGTCAATTCTGTGACAAATATTGAACCGGATAGAGGCTTTTTGCCAGTAACGATTATCGGAAATCTGCGCTGGCTTGGGAAGCTGATAGTCGTGTTCTTCATCCGAAAGCAGCGCTGGCACGTTTTTTACGACGAATGCTTGAAAGCCGCTAGCCGGCCCTTATGTGTTTGCGCATTCTGCGGGTGGCTCGGTTTACGGGCAGTCAGGTTCCGGGAGATCCAAATCATGCCAGGCAAATTGATTTATTTGATGGGCCCTTCGGGCTCAGGCAAGGACAGCCTGATTGATGCAGCACGACCTTATCTGCCCGAGCGCGGCTGTGAGGTTATCCGGCGAGTGATTACCCGCTCCTGCGAGGCTGTGGGAGAGGATGCGCTGGGGGTTTCCCGGGAAGTCTTTCAGTCTCTCAAGGAGGAGGGCGCGTTTGCCATGCATTGGCAGGCCAATGGCCTTGAGTACGGTATTCCGGCTCAGATCGACGAGTGGCTCGATAGCGGGCGCCATGTACTGGTCAACGGCTCCCGCGGCTACCTCAAAAACGCCCGTGAACGTTACCCGGATCTGCTGGCGATCATGGTTTGCGTCGATACCCGGGTGCTGCACCAGCGTTTGCTGGCGCGTGGCCGGGAGACACCGGCTGAAATCAGCGCCCGTCTGCAGCGCAATCAATTGTTTCTCGATACCACTGATGAGCTGCAGGCAGAGCAGGTGTCGCTACTGAATAACTCGGCCACGCTGTCCCGGGGCGTTCAAGGTTTGTTGGCGCTTATTGATGCGAGCGTGGCCCCTGCTGCCCACTCGGCGTAACTGCGAGTCGACGGCCTTGCCCGGGTTGTTCAGGCGCTGCTTTAGAAAAACCAGCGCTCGTCTTGAATATTTGCGCTGGCCACGGGGAGCTCAGCCGTCAATCGAGGTGCAACCTGATCGGTCTCTGTCATCACAGCCAGTTGTGGCATGGGGGTCAGCGGTTTGTTGTAAGTGACCAGCTCGGCAGTCTGTGGGGCGGTGGGGGCTGGTTGAAAGTGAAAAGCCACCAGGACGGCAAGCCCAAGGGCGTTCAACAGTAAAAGAGTGCTGTTCATGGCGGTCATCTCTGAGGGCATGGACTGATTACTGTTGATAGAGCACTCTTCGTGCCAACTTTTTTATAGGGTAAAACCCTTATAAAACAGCATCTTGAGTGGGTTTTTAAAGGGCGGATGATTGCAGATTGCAATGATGGCTTTTTGCTGTAGTGCAAATTGCACGACAGCTGCCGGCAGCACCCCGCCAGTCATGCAGTCATGGGCAAGTCAGCCGCCCGTAGCTATCGGCAGAACCGTGCCGCCCAGCCGGCAATCGCCTTGGGCCGGGGCGTTGCATAAGTGCGTACCTTGGACGTAGACAGCCCCAGGCGCACCAGTGATTCGGCAATGGTTACAGCAGCCGTCACGCCATCGATCACCGGCACTCCAGTGAGCTGGCGAATGCGTTCATCAAGCCCGGCCATCCCCCCGCAACCCAGGCAAATAACCTCGGCCTTGTCTTCGATAACTGCCAGTTCGGCCTGGCGAACAATGGCTTCCAACGCCTTGTGCGGTGACGCCTCAAGCTCCAGCACTGCCATGCCACTGGCCCGCACCGACGCACAACGTTCCCAGAGTCCCGACAGCTTCAGGCGGTCCTCAATCAGCGGGACGGTGCGATCCAGGGTGGTGACCACCGAATAGGCCCGCCCCAAAAACATCGCCGTGCTCGCCGCCGCATCAGTGATATCCACCACTGGCACATCAAGCAGTTCCTGCAACCCCTCACGGCCGTGCTCGCCGTACCCGGCCTGGATGACCGCATCGAAAGGCCGGTCATAGGCCATGACACAGTCCATTACCGCGATGGCCGCCAGATAACTCTCAAAATTGCCTTCCACCGACTCTGCGCCGAAAGCGGGGGTCAGGCCGATGATCTCGGTGCCGGGCGCTGCCACCGACTGCGCCTGGCGGGCAATGGCCTGGGTGATGCTGTCAGTGGTGTTGACATTAACCACGAGAATTCGCATGGGCTCTCCTTGAAGTGAGGGGGGGGGCGGTCTGCACCAGGCAGACCGTGACAGATCAATGGCTGGCATTCTCGACGGCAATCGATTCGCCACTGACCTGGGCGTAATAGGGTTGGCGCTTGGCGATGATCAGATAGAGCATCGCCGCGATACCTGCACCAATCAGCCAGGAAAACGGCGAAACGGTGTGGAAGCCCGGGACCAGGGCCAGCACGATGGCGATCAGTGCGGCAGGAACGAAGGCTGCGACCGCACGTAGATTGACGCCATTGGAGTAGTAGTAAGTGCCGCTGGGGTCTTCGCTGTACAGCGCCGGCACATCGACCTGACCTTTTCGTACCAGCCAGTAATCGACCATGATCACGCCATACAGCGGGCCGAGCAGGGCGCCGAGACCGGACAGGAAGTAAACGATCACCAGCGGGCTGTTATACAAATTCCACGGCAGGATCAGCACCGCAATGGTTGCACTGATCAGCCCGGCGCGGCGAAAGGTCAGATATTTGGGTGCCAGATTGCTCAGTACAAATGCCGGAGCGACAAAGTTGGCCATGATATTCACGGCCACTGTAACGATCAGAAACGCCAGGCAGCCCAGCACCAGAAATAAAGTGTTGGGAATCGAAGCGATGATTTGGGTCGGGCTCTCAATGATTTTTCCATTGATCTGGAACTGCGCGCCGCACAACAGCACAGTGATACCGGCAAATACCAGAATGTTCACCGGCAAGCCCCAGAAATTCCCGACCTTGATCGTTTTGCAGCAGGGCGAAGAGCGGGAGAAATCGCTGAAATTAAGAATCATCGTGCCGTAGATCGCCAGCCACAGCGCGCCACCAGCAAACACGTTGCGCCACATTTCACCGGTGCTCAACGGCTCGCGGCTTGACCAGGCAATGGTGCCGTTGGCCTGAAAATACATCCAGCCGGCAAGACAGATCACCGTCAACAGAATCACCGGCCCGGCGAACGCCTCATAGCGCCGGACCATTTCCATGCCGTAGGCAAGAATCGCCAGCTGTACGAACCAGATGGCGACAAAACATAGCCAGCCCAGGCTCGACAGACCAAGAATCGAGTTGTGGTCATACTCGGCAAACCCCGGATGAACTGCGATCAGCAACACCCGCAGCACCACCGATGCCAGATAGGTCTGAATCCCGAACCAGGCGATAGCGATTACTGCGCGTATCAATGCCGGAATTTGCGCTCCATGAATGCCGAAACTTATACGGCTGATCACCGGAAAAGGCACCCCGGTGCGCTGCCCCATATAGCCCGACAGGTTCATGAAATTGAACACCAGGGCCGCGCCGATTCCGAGGGAAAGCAAGATTTCCCAACCGTTCAGGCCCAGTGCGTACAGGCCGATGGCGAATGAGTAATTGGCAATGTTGTGCACATCGTTGGTCCACAACGCAAAAATACTGTACCTGCCCCAACGCCGGCCTTCGGTTTTGGTGGGGGCAAGGTCGCTGTTGTGCAAGCGCGGACTGAGCGCCAGGGTTGACGACACGCTGTCAGGAGCGAGGGCGGGGGTTGAAACCGGGGAAGGTAAATCCAGAGCGATGGTAGGGGAGAGTCTTGAACGCATTCTGGCAAGCTCCTGATACCTGCAGCGTGATGACTGTTCATGAGCACGGGCTCGACAAATCTTCGTCACGGCTAGCGAGAATCACTGGTTATGAAAGTCCGCGGTATGCCTGCTTGATGTCGCAGGCCACGAAATAATCTGTACTTAGTTTTTGTCTGTTTTGTATACAAGTGACGTGTTGGTGTAAGCGATATTCATGCCAGCGAAAAATTGCGTGTGGCTATCAGCAGCGGAAGATTTCAAAGTTGCTATTTATCTGACTGAAAAATATGGATTTTATTTTTCAAGATTTCGGGCAGGAGGATCAGGCGAGGGATAAAAGCATGGCCGATTGGCGATGATGGCCATTTGCGGGGTTGTTACTTTTTGATGCAAAAAAGCAGTATTTGAATTTCTGGTGCACCGTTACGTGACATTTTGTATACGATTATTTGACCGTGCTCATGACCCTTTATCAGCAGCGGGGCGCCTGCAATTGATCGCCCCGGCGTGCCTGGGCAACGGCAACATATTCGGGGCAGGGCAGGACCTCTGCGGGCGCGAGACTTGTACGCGATGCTTGTGACAGTTAAAAAGCCAACGCACGACATGACAAATAAAGCCTTGCCCGTTACCATGCACGCCGTTGATCGCACCGCACACCGCGTGCAGTGCACATGATTTGTCTCAGTAGCTCAATTGGATAGAGCATCCCCCTCCTAAGGGGAAGGTTGCAGGTTCGAACCCCGCCTGGGACACCATACAATTCAAGACCTCCGGCTATTCTCGACTTACCGTGCAAACGACGGTGACAGCAAGGTGCCAGCTGCAGGCAAAAGAAAGCCCCGATCATATGTTGCTGATCGGGGCTTTTTTGTAGCCGGTGGTTAAGGGATTGTTACTGATAGTCCTGAGTTTGGCCCCCGCCGGCAGAGCTGAACGGTGTCGAATGTCCTCCACCCTGTTCGGCATTACTCGCGTTATGTCTTAAGATAGCCGGTTGCCGAAAGAACCGTCATGGCCATAGCCATGAAGGGCTTTCATCCTTTTACAAATATGTGTGTTGAAGATGAACAAGCCTTTCGTTTCTCTGTGCCCTGAAATTACTCGGGCGCACGCGCTGACGCTGATGGATTGGTTGGAGGATGAGCGCGTTACCTGCTATCTGAGCGATTCGCGTCATGTCTCTCGCTCCATCGGGCAAGCTATCGATCGGACTCAATCGCCGATCCTGACCCATCTATTCAACCAGGGCGGCCGATTCTTCATGGCCTATGACCGGCATGATGCCCCGGTGGGCTTTGTCCGTCTAATCAAGACCGGGCCCAATTGCGAGATAGTCCTGGTCATCGGGGACAGTGACAAATGGGGCCGCAACCTTGGCGCCCGCACGATCCGCGAAGGCATGAAACTGGCCTTCCTCGATATGCGGGCCCAGAAGCTCATCGCCAAGATCCACCCTGACAACGGGCGCTCGCTGAAAGCCTTTGTGCGCAGCGGCTTTGTGCTCGAGAGCGAAACCCCGACATTGAAGTCATTTTCCATGACGGCGGGGCGCTATCGCCAGTTGTTGCGCGAAGGTGCCGTTGGTGACTCCACCAGGATCTACATCACTGAAATCGACAAGGCCAGGCTGGAGAGTCTGATCGTGCTCGAGCAAGGCCCGGCCGTGGTTGAACTCGAGCATGAGCTTGAGCGAGCCATTGTCGTCAAGCCGCAGCAGGTGGCGTGCAATGTCGTCACGATGAACTCCAGGGCCTTGCTGCAGCTGGACGACGAAGAGATCGAAGTGGCCCTGGTTTACCCTGAAGATGCAGACAGCAACGCAGGGAAGCATTCCGTCTATTCCGACATCGGCGCTGCCATTCTGGGTTATCAGGAGGGGGACGCCATCGACTGGCGAATCTCGGATCGCACCCGCCGGATCGAGATCAGGAAAGTGCTTTACCAGCCAGAGGCCGCGGGCCATTTCCACCTGTAATCGCGCCTTTTGCTCAGTTGTACCGCCACCCTCGAAGTCGTGTGCGACTAGCAAAAAAAGGGCCTGTACAGGCCCTTTTTCAGGTGAAGCGGTTTCACTTCATGGGCCATCCTTCGACGACTTGCGCAAACCTGTCTCTTTTGGCATCAAGCAGCACTCCCGACCTGGGGCAGCCGACGCATGCTCTCGATAATCCGGTTTGCCATCGGGGTGACCACCACAAGTGCATTCGGGTGCCACAGCCGGGGTCTGGCCGGCGCGCCCAGGAACCAGATGCTCTCGTGCTCACCGAAGCTTTCATGGGCCCCTGCCATGGTCGGCAAGACAGTAATCGGCTGTCTTTGGCTGCGATCGCCGCGCATGTCCAGCTCAATCTTGCCGTCATCGCCCATGACATATCTGGACTGGTGGTAGCCAGTAGCCGAGACAATGGCGTCAAAGCGGTGGTCGCCTGCGGCCCAGTTCACCCGCCATGGGTGAGGGCGACCCTGGGAGTAGCCGATACGGGTTACTTCGCCGCTCTGCACACACAGAACACCGTCCTCCAAGTACTTCAGCAGCTTGCGTGCGTTGGGGAGTGCCAGTGCGGATATGTATCGGTAAAGCAGCTGCTCGAAGGCGGGATGGAAGCAACCCTCGAAATAGAGGTCACCCTTGCTGTGCAGCCGGTTGATGGCATGTATGAAATCAACCACGTATTCCTGCCAGTGACTGGCACCGCTGCCGGCAATTTCCACCTCCTCCCTTAGCCTGTCGACAACGCTTGATGCACGGGAGAACTGCAGGCTCCAGTCCTTGCCCAGGTTCTGGCGAAGCACCCTGGAGAAATAGTTCAGGTATCTATAGCCCATGGCCGGGCTGCAGGTTTGCGCTTCGTGTTGCTCCTGCTTCATTACTGCTGCAATGGCCTCAACGTCGAATGCCGTTTTTGGACTGCGCATGAAGCGGGCGCGCACAGAGGGGAGCTCTCCTGACGGCGATAGCATGGTCACTTGATGTCCGTCGCGGCACAGAACGATTGCACTGTCGATGGCCGAGAGCTTGCTACCCATGATGAGCACCCGGGAATTCTCAGGAATCATGGCCAGCATGCTTGCTTCAGGATAGGGGTTCTTGATGAAGCTCGAGTGGTTGAAAAAAGGCCGGGCAACTGCCGGTATGTGTGGCGGCCCAAACCCCGTACAGAACACCACATCGGTCGCCCTCAGTGAGGGTGCTGGCTTCATCTGCACGTCACAGAACTCAAGCTCGTAATGGCGATGGCCGTGAACTTTCAATGCCTTGAACCTGCTGCAAACATACTGAACCCGTACTCCCTGCTCACGGGCAATGGCTGAGTACTGCAGAAACCGGCTGGCCAGATATCGGCCTACCAGAAACCGCGGGACAAAACTTTCAGCTGTAAAGGCGTAGCCCTCGCACCGCAGGTGCTCAAGAAAATCCAGCGGCATGTCGTGCAGCACCGACATGGTGTCGACCGAGGTATTACAGAGAATATCGTTGTCCGTATTTGAGAATGCTGCGCCCGGACCAATTGGCTGCGGATCGATCATGTAGATGCTTCGTGCCACTTGGGCTCTGACCGCAGCAATAAAAGTCGCGACGCCAGCAGCACCGGCGCCGACTATGGCGAGTGTATTCATGCAGAGGCTCTCCGAAAGGAGTAAGAACGTTGTCGCTGGCTACGAGCAGTGGCCAATCACGCAGGCGAAGCAGCATCGATCATTGCCCAATATCCCGGGCAGGAAATGATCTCGAAAATCCCATGCTGCTCCGTACATTGCTCGTTACACCGCGCAGGTCTCGATGATTGATACGTAAGCCCGTATCAATGATGCGCTTCAGTCGCAGAGCTGCGCTGGCCGACAACGGTTCAACCGCTTTACTGGTCCTCTCCCTTGCGCCTGCGATATCCGCCACAGTAGCGCCATCCGGGAACTCAAGGTGTGACCCATCGTTTGATCCGGAAAATGGAGTGCGGCAGCTTGGTTTTTAAGTGCTAAAGGTGATTGCTCTTTGCGAGTCATGTTCAATCCTCTCCTGAGTATTTGAAAACTGCGATCCTGCAGTTTTTTGCGAAAGCTACTGCCCAACATCAGCCTGTTCGCGAGGAGCGGGAGTCTAGTAGTCAGCCGGATAATGGCAAGCATCTGCCAAAAGCCCCGGACCAGCAGCGTAATGCTCAACCAGTCGCGCACTAAAAAGCCCCGCTCAGGTTAGACCTGGCGGGGCTTTGGCGGGAGGGAGCGGGTTACCCCGCAGGTGCGCCCGTGATCGGACGCACCCCGGCACGGGTCAGGCAGATGCCTTTTGACGGCCGGCCTTCATCAGTACCACGACGCCGAGGATGGCACACAGGATGGAGCCCATCAGCACGCCGACTTTCACTTCATCCACCAGATGCGGGGCCCCCGGGAATGCCAGGGCGCCAATGAACAGGCTCATGGTGAAGCCGATACCGCACAGCAGTGCCACGCCATAGAGCTGGACCCAGTTGCTACCCTCGGGCAGTTTTGCCAGGCCAAAGCGGATGGCCAGGGCGGCCAGGCCGAAGACGCCCAGTTGTTTACCCAGCAACAGACCCAGAGTGACCCCGAGCGGTACCGGGTCCAGCAGGTCACCTGGGGAAATGCCGGCCAGGGATACACCGGCATTGGCAAAGCCAAAGATGGGGACCACGGCGAAAGCGACCCACGGATGCAGCTTTTCTTCGAGGTGGAGCAGAGGGGATTGGTGTTTGTGTTCCGTGTTACCCAGCGGAATGCACAGGGCAAGGATGACCCCGGCCAGTGTCGCGTGGATGCCCGATTGCAGCATGAAGAACCAGAGCAGGGCGCCGGCTATCAGGTAAGGGGCGAGTCGGCGTACACCGCAGCGATTGAGCACCACCAGCACCGCAACCACAGCCACGGAGGCCAGCAACATGCTGATGGACAGTCCGCTGGTGTAGAACAGGGCGATGATCAGTACCGCCCCCAGGTCATCGAGAATCGCCAGCGCCGCCAGAAAGATCTTCAACGAAACGGGAACCCGCTTGCCCAGCAGTGACAGTACCCCCAGCGCAAACGCGATATCGGTTGCCGCGGGGATGGCCCAGCCGCCGATAGTTTGCGAGTTGCCCCAGTTGACCGCGATATAGATCAGGGCCGGCAGCAGCATGCCGCCCAGTGCGGCAAACCCCGGAAGCGCGCGCTGGCTCCAGCTGGATAACTGGCCTGCGAGCATTTCACGCTTGATCTCAAGGCCCACCAGCAGGAAGAAGATCGCCATCAGGCCATCATTGATCCAGTGCTCGATGGAGAGTCCGGCGAGTTTGATTTGCAGGGTGGAGAAGTAGGCAGCAGCCCAGGGGGAGTTTGCCAGCAGCAGGGCTGCCAGGGCAGAGGCCATCAGGATCAAGCCGCCCGCAGATTCAGCGGCGAAAAAGCGCGTGATAAACGCGAGGGAGGAAGCAGACTTGCGGGTGTTTGCGGCTTTATCCAGACGCGAGGGTTCATGACTCATAGGTGCGGCGACTCCGCGATGGCGGCCCGACCTTCGCTAAATTAACCTGCCCTGCCGCGTTGTTGCGGTGGCACCCAGCGCCGGATATTACACGAAAAGGGTTGCGGCAGGTAACACCCGGGCCGTGATGGCGACGGCCCCGAGTGCATGGCGTGCATGCGCTCGGGGTGGCGACAGTCGTCCTTTACCCCAGCAAGCCCCGGCCCGCCAGATTTTTCATCAGCGCGGCCACGCCGAATGACCATTGCGGCGCCTGGTCGCTGCTGGTCACGCGGTTGTGCAGGGCGCCCAGCTTGCCGCTGGCAATGCTCACCACGTCGCCTTCCTTGTGGGTGAAGCCCTGGCCCGGCTGGTCGCGGTCGTCGGTCGGGGCGAACAGGGTGCCGAGGAACAGCACGAATCCATCCGGATACTGGTGATTTTCATTGAGGGTCTGTTGCGCCAGGTCGGCCGGGTCGCGGCTGATCTGGCCCATGGAGCTTTTGCCATTGAGCACGTAACCGTCCCGCCCTTCGACGCGCAAGGTCACTTCGCAGCGGCGTACATCGTCGAGGCTGAAATGTTCGTCAAACAGGCGAATGAACGGGCCGAGTGCGCAAGAGGCGTTGTTGTCCTTGGCCTTGCTCAGCAGCAGTGCGCTGCGCCCTTCGAAGTCACGCAGGTTGACGTCATTACCCAGGGTTGCACCATGAATCTGCCCCCGGCTGTCGACGGCCAGCACCACTTCCGGTTCCGGGTTGTTCCAGCTGGACCCGGGGTGGACACCGATTGCGTTGCCGCTGCCCACGGCGGCCAGAATCGGTGCCTTGGTGAAGATTTCGGCGTCGGGCCCGATACCGACTTCCAGATACTGCGACCACATGTTTTGTTCAATCAATACCTGCTTCAGACGCATGGCCTCGGGCGATCCGGGGCGCAGGTCGCGCAGGTTGTCACCGATCACCTCTTGCACCAGGGCGCGTACCTGCTCGGCCCTCAGGGCATCGCCCCCGGCTTTTTCCTCGATCACCCGTTCGATCATGCTGGCGGCAAAGGTGACCCCTGCGGCCTTGATCACTTGCAGGTCTGCGGGGGCCAGCAGGCAGGGTTTGGCCGGGTCGCGCTGTTCGCCACTGTTGGCCAGCAGATCCTGGATCGTCCCCAGGGAGTGACCGCTGATTTCACGTACTGCCTGTAACGGATTCTGTGTATCCAGCAGCAGGCTCAGGGTCGGGAACTGTGCGCTGCAGTCAATGACTTCACCGTCACGAATCACCACCACCGCCGGACCGCCGCGTACACCCGGCAAGCACACACGCCCGACCAGCGTCGCGCGCTGCCAGTCCTCAGGCAGGGAATTTTCAATGCTCAATTGCAGCGGGTTCATAAGGTCATTCCTTGAATTCATGGTGTAGCCCATAACCCGTTCCACCTCTGTAGGAGCGAGCTTGCTCGCGAGCGCTTACAAGATCAAAAGATCAAAAGATCAAAAGATCGCGAGGCAAGCTCGCTCCTACAGGGTTCAGGGTTCAGGGTTCCAGGGGTTTCATTGTTTAATGGGAGTGGCGCGGCGGGCCGTTTTCCGGGATCACGCGCCAGTACAAGGTGGCCGGCTCCAGGCAGCCGCCGGTAGACAACTGGCCAACCAGTTGGCGATAGAGCTCCTGCCACGGGGTTTGCGACGGCGCCAGTGGCGGCAGCGGTTCCTGGCGACGGGCGTCGAGTTCAACTTCGTCCACCAGCAAATTGACGCTGCGGGCATTGAGGTCGACCCGCAGCCGGTCGCCGGTACGCAGCAACGACAAGCCGCCGCCCACCGCCGATTCCGGGGACATGTTGAGAATCGATGGGCTGGCCGAAGTACCGCTCTGGCGACCGTCACCCAGGCACGGCAACGAATCGATGCCGGCCTTGATCAGCGCCGAAGGCGGGGCCATGTTGACCACCTCGCCACTGCCCGGGAAACCCACAGTACCGCAGCCGCGAATCACCAGAATGCAGCGCTCGTCGATGTCCAGCGACGGGTCGTTGATTCGCGCCTGATAGTCCTCCGGCCCCTCGAACACAATGGCCCGGGCTTCGAAGCTGTTGGGTTGCAACGGATCGCTGAGATAGGTGCTGCGAAAGGCTTCGCCCACCACCGACATTTTCATGATCGCGCTGTCGAAGAAGTTGCCGCTGAGCACGATGAAACCGGCGCGATGCATCAGCGGGTCTTCGTACGAACGGATCACGTCGCGGTCGCCGGTGACGGCGTCGGCCACGATCTCGCCCATGCTGCGGCCACTCACCGAGCGGCAGTCGCGGTGCATGCGACCCACCTTGTCCAGTTCATGCATCACCGCCGGCACGCCGCCCGCACGGTGGAAACCTTCACCCAGGTATTCACCGGCCGGCATGCAGTTCACCAGCAAAGGTACGTCTTCGCCGACCCGCTGCCAGTCTTCCAGCGACAGGTCGATGCCGCTGTGGCGGGCAATCGCAATCAGGTGCGGCGGGCAGTTGGTGGAGGCCCCCAGTGCCGAGGCCACGGCAATGGCGTTCTCGAATGCGGCGTGGGTCATGATGTGCGAGGGGCGAACATCTTCACGCACCAGATCGACGATACGCATGCCGGTGGCATAGGCCATTTGCCCGCGCTCGCGATAAGGCGCCGGAATGCTCGCGCAGCCCGGCAAAGACATGCCCAGGGCTTCGGCCAGGGCGTTCATCGACAGGGCGGTGCCCATGGTGTTGCAGTGGCCGACCGAGGGTGATGACGCCGTGGTCAGGGTCATAAACCCTTCGTAATCGATCTCTCCGGCGCTGAGCAGATTGCGCGCATGCCAGAGCACAGTGCCCGAACCGATGCGCTGGCCTTTGTGCCAGCCGTCGAGCATCGGCCCGCCGGACAGCACGATGGACGGCAGGTCGGTGGTCGCCGCCGCCATCAGGCAGGCCGGGGTGGTCTTGTCGCAGCCGGTGGTCAGCACCACACCATCCAGCGGGTAACCGTGCAGCACTTCCACCAGGCCCAGATACGCCAGGTTGCGATCCAGAGCGGCAGTCGGCCGGCGCGACTGCTCGGCAATCGGGTGCACCGGAAACTCCATCGGAATGCCGCCCGCATCGCGGATGCCATCCTTGACCCGTTTGGCCAGTTCGATGTGATGCCGGTTGCAGGGCGTCAGGTCGCTGCCGGTCTGGGCGATCCCGATGATCGGCCGCCCCGATTGCAGTTCGGCGCGGGTCAGGCCCTGGTTCATGTAACGCTCTACGTACAGCGCAGTGAGATCGGCATGGCTGGGATCGTCGAACCACAGCTGACTGCGCAGGCGGCGAGGGGTTGATTCGGTCATGACAGGCTCCAGCAGATTATTCAGGCAATTGGTTGTGGCGGCGTAACTGGCGGATCAGCCCGGCGTGGTCGAGTTCACCGTCACCGGCTTCGATCATGGCCTGGAACAGGCCATCCACCAGGCTGCCCACCGGCAGGCTCAGGCCCAGCTTTTGGGCCTGGGCGAGGGCAGTGCGGGTGTCCTTGAGTTGCCATTTGGCCGGGCCACCGGGAGTGAAGTCGTTGTCGAGCATGCGCTGGCCGTGCTGGCGCCAGATCGGCGAATCGACAAAGCCTCCCAGCAGCGCTTCGTGAACCTTGGCCGGGTCGGCACCGCCGCGTTCGGCCAGCAGCAGGCCTTCAGCGACGGTGGCGATGGTGCTGGCGACAATCAGCTGATTGACCAGTTTTGACAATTCGCCGGTTCCGGCCGGGCCTACGTGGACCGGACGGCCCATGGCCGCCAGCACCTGGCGCCCCTGTTCAAAGGCCGCCACTTCACCGCCGACCATGATCGCCAGGCTGGCTTCACGCGCCCCGCGCTCACCGCCCGACACCGGCGCGTCGAGGTAGTGCAGCCCCAGGGCAGCACACTGGCGGGCCTGCTCCACGGCGCTGTCCACCGCAATCGAACTCATCACAATGACCAGCGCCCCGGGGGCCAGAACCCGCGCAGCGCCGCCTTCGCCGAACAGCACCTCATCACAGGTCGGCCCATCGCTGAGCATGCAAACCAGCACCTGGGCGCCTTTGGCCGCCAGAGCCGGGGTCGGCAGTACCTCGGCGCCATGGGCAGCCAGTTCCTGGGCCTTGGCCGGCGAGCGGTTCCAGGCCCGTACCGGATATCCGGCCTGCAACAGGTTGCGGGCCATGGGTTTGCCCATGATCCCGGTGCCGATAAACCCTACGGTCGCCAGACTCATGCTTTACCTCCTGCGGCTGCGGGGATGGCGCTGCCAATCTGCGACACCTTGTTGCGCGGCATCAGCACCATGCCCAGACCACCGGCGCCCACCAGTGCGGCGATCACCAGGAAACCCGGGGTATAGCTGCCGGTTACGGTGAACAGGTAGCCGGTCAGATATGGGCCGACAAAACCGCTGAGGTTACCGATGGAGTTGATCAGGCCAATCCCTGCGGCGGCTCCGACCCCGGTCAGCACTTGCCCCGGCACTGCCCAGAACACGTTGATGGCGCTGTACACACCCATGGCCAACAGGATGAAGCCGATGACGATGATCCACGGCTGGTTGAGCCACAGCGCGACCGCGATGGACACGGCGGCCAGCATGGCGGCACCGCCGGCATGCCAGTGGCGTTCTTGCAGACGGTCCGAACGACGGCTCCACCAGATCATCGCGACGGCGGCGACGGCGTAAGGAATGGCGGTGATCAGACCGTTCTGCATCAGGCCGATCTCCAGCCCGAACGAGCCGCGGAACGATGCCAGCACCGTGGGCATAAAGAAGTTCATCGCGTTGGAGCCCGAGGTGATGCCGAAATACACCAGCGCCAGCAGCCAGACCTGACGGCTGCTCAGTGCCTTGAGGATCATCTGGCCTTTGGTTGGTTGCAGGCCCACCACCAGCGGTTTGTTGCGTTCTTCCTGTTCCAGGGTGCTGATCAGCCAGTTGCGCTGCTTGTCGGTCAGCCAGTGGGCATCGGCCGGGTGGTCAGTGAGGTAGAAATAGCAGACCACACCGAGAATCACCGCGGGTACGGCCTCGACGATGTACATCAGGCGCCAGCCGACGAAGCCCCAGGCATCGCCCAGCTCCATCAGGCCCACCGACAACGGGGCGCCAATGATTTGCGCGATGGGTACGCCCAGGTAAAAAGTGGCGATCATGCGGGCGCGGTAACGGCTCGGGAACCACAGCGACAGCAGATAAATTACCCCCGGGAAGAACCCGGCTTCAGCAATACCCAGCAATACGCGCAGGGAGATGAAGTGCACCGGCGTCTGCAGGAAGCCCATGGCCCCGGCGATGATGCCCCAGGTCACCATGATCCTGGCGATCCAGACCCGGGCGCCGTAGCGGTGCAGCAGAATGTTGCTCGGCACTTCGAACATGAAGTAACCGAGGAAGAAAATCCCGGCGCCCAGGCCATAAATGGTCTGGCTGATACCGATGTCTTCGTTCATCCGCAGGGCGGCGAAACCGACGTTGTTGCGGTCCAGAAAGGCGACCACAAACAGCAGGATCAGAAAGGGGATCATGCGTTTGGTAACGCGTTTGATCGTCTGTTGTTCGATGTCCGAGACATCGGTGAGTGGAGTGGTCATATCGCACGGCCTCAGTTTTTTATTGTTGTGAGTAACGTGAACCTGTTGTGCAGTGTTCTGTAGGAGCAAGCTTGCTCGCGAGCTCTTCAAGATCTAAAGATCGCGAGCAAGCTCGCTCCTACAGGTTATAGGCGAGGTCTCAAACGGCAGTGTCTTCAATATGCGCGCGCACGATGGCGTCGAAATCGGCGTCGGCAGTGAAGCCCAGGGCGCGGGCGCGGGGCGCCTCGACCTTGCTCGGCCAGCTCTCGACGATGCGCTGGATGGTCGCGTCCGGTTCCCAGCGAATCAGTTTGGTCACTTGCTCACCCGCGACCCGTTGCAGCGCCGAGACCATGTCGTGAACGGTGGTGGTCACACCCGGCAGCGGGATGATCCGTTGATTGCCCAGGGTCTCTGGCGACAGGGTCATGCCCAGCAGCATTGACTCGATAATCCGCCGTGGCGAGGTCAGGTAGACCTGTGTGTCCGGGCGTACCGGGCAGACCGCAGGCAGGCCCACCAGCGGCTCGCGGATAATCGAACTGAAGAACGTCGATGCCGCCTTGTTCGGTTTGCCGGGGCGTACTGCCACCGTTGGCAGACGCAGCACGCGGCCATCGACAAAGCCCTTGCGGGCATAGTCGGCCACCAGCAGTTCGCCCACGGCTTTTTGCATGCCGTAGGACGATTGCGGGGTGAGTACCGTGTTGTCGTCGACCACGTCCGGCAGCTCGCCACCGAATACGGCGAAGCCGCTGGCATACACAAAACGCGGGGCGTTGCCCTGTTTGCGCAGGGTTTCGAGTAACAGCATCAGGCCGTGCAGGTTGACCTGCATGCCCAGGTCGAAGTCGGCCTCGGCAGCCGAACTGACCACCGCTGCCAAATGCCACACCAGGTCCACGCCGTCGGTGACCCGGGCAATCACTTCGGGGTCGGCTACATCGCCGGTCACCAGTTCGATACGCGGGTCGACGGGGAGGTCTTCACCGGCAAAGGTGTCGAACAGCACGATGCGCTCGATCGCGCGGGGGGCCTGGCCTTCAAGCGTCAGGCTGTTGAGGTCGAGCAGGCGTTGGGCCAGTTGTTTGCCGATGAAGCCGGTACCGCCAGTGATCAGAATCCGCATGTGTTGCTCCTGTTTCTTATGATTATTTTCAAGGCCTGCTGTGGGTCAGTCAGCCTGTACCGTGCGCTGGCGTTGCTCGCCGAGGCCGCTGATGCCCAGGCGTATTTCCTGCCCGGGACGCAGATACACCGGTGCCGGTTTTACCCCCAGGCCCACGCCCGGCGGAGTGCCGGTGGAGATGACATCCCCCGGTTGCAGCGACATGCAGCGGCTCAGGTAAGCAATCAGGGCCGGGATCTGGAACACCATGGTGCGGGTATTGCCGTTCTGGTAGCGCTGTCCGTCGACCTCAAGCCACAGGTCAAGCTGGTGCGGGTCGCTGATTTCGTCGCGGGTGACCAGCCACGGGCCGAGGGGGCCGAAAGTGTCAAAGCCCTTGCCCTTGTCCCAGGTGCCGCCACGTTCCAGTTGCCACTCGCGTTCGGAGACATCGTTGATCACACAAAACCCGGCCACGTGGTCCATGGCATTGTGTTCATCGATATTGCGTCCGCCTTTGCCGATCACCACGCCAAGCTCCACTTCCCAGTCGGTCTTGGTCGAGTCGCGGGGGATCTCGACGTTGTCGTTGGGGCCGCAGATGGCGCTGGTCCATTTACTGAACACCACCGGTTCCGATGGCACATCCAGGCCCGACTCGGCGGCATGATCGGCATAGTTGAGGCCGATGCAGATGAACTTGCCGACCTGGCCGACGCAGGCGCCAATGCGTGGCGAACCGCTGACCAGCGGCAGGCTGCAAGGGTCGATTTTGCCCAGGGCGGCCAGGCTTGCGGCATCCAGTGCCTGGCCGGCTACATCGGCGATGTGTGCCGACAAATCGCGAATCTTGCCCTGGGCATCCAGCAGCCCCGGTTTTTCCTGACCTTTCTCGCCGTAGCGCAGCAGTTTCATAAAAACTCCTTCATCCAATAAGAAAAACGGTGCCTGCAGGAGCGGGCTTGTTCGCGAGCGTTTCAAGCCAGAGCTCGCGAGCAAGCTCGCTCCTGCAGAGGATTTATGCATTTCAGTTACTCATCCCGCCATCAATCACCTGGGTGGTGCCGGTGGTGTAGGCGCTGGCGTCGCTGGCCAGATACAAGGCCAGGCGGGCGACTTCTTCGGCGGTGCCGATGCGGCCCATGGGCTGGCGGTCGACGAATGCCTGATACACCTCGGCTTGCGTACGGCCCTGTTCCAGCGCCTGTTGGGCAATGCGCTGGCGCAAGGACGGCGAGTCCACCGTGCCGGGGCAAATGGCATTGCAACGGATACCCTGGCGCACGTAGTCCGCGGCCACCGATTTGGTCAGGCCGATAACTGCGGCCTTGCTTGCGGTGTAAGCAAAGCGGTTGGGTACGCCTTTTACGCTGGAAGCCACCGAGGCCATGTTGATAATGCTGCCACCGCCCGCGGCCAGCATGCCGGGCAGGAAGGCGCTGATCATGCGGTACATGGCCGTGACATTGAGATCGAAGGAGAACTGCCAGGCCTGTTCGTCGCAGTCCAGCAGTGCGCCGCTATGAACGTAACCGGCGCAGTTGAACAGCACGTCCACCGCTCCGACCTGCTGGCAGACGGCAGCGATGGCCGCAGGTTGCGTCACGTCCAGTTGCAGCACGCGGATCCCGGGAATGTCCTGCAGTGCCTGAATGTGCAGGTCGGTGGCAATGACCTCGGCGCCTGCATCGCGGAACGCGAGCACCGATGCCAGTCCGATTCCCTGAGCCGCAGCGGTGATCACTACGCGTTTATTGGCAAGGTTCATGGGCGGTTTCCATTGTTTTTATTTAGCGCGACCGGTTCACCCTAATATTGCTTCTCGATAATCGCCAATGAGATATTCTTAAGTCTCAATAACCGGAGGTTATCGGATGGCTGATGTCGGATTTAATCAACTGTGCAACTGGCTGCGCTATCGCCATTTGGTGCTTATAGACACCCTGGCGCGCACGCAAAACATGCATGCCACCGCCCATGAAATGAACATCAGCCAGCCCGCGGTGAGCAAGATGTTGCGGGAGATCGAGCACCAGCTGGACTTTGAAGTGTTTGCGCGCTTGCCACGCAGCATGTCGCTGACCGATCTGGGCAGTCATGTGGCCCGGTTTGCCCAGATCGCATTGAATGACACCGGGCAGTTTGTCGGTCAGATCAATCATTTGCGCCAGGGCGGCCATGGCCTGCTGAAAGTCGGCACCATCTACGCCGCCACGGCTTTGGCCGTTCCGGCGGCCATTGTGCGGGTCAAACAAGACTGGCCGCTGCTCACCTTGCAGGTGCTCGAGGGCACCAGCGCCAACATGCTGGCCATGCTCGAACACAAGGAGCTGGACGTGGTGGTGGCCCGCTTTACCCTCGACCGTCATCGCGAACTGTTTGATTTTCAGGCCCTGGCGCCGGAGCCGCTGTGCCTGGTCACGGGCAGCCAGCACCCGCTGGCCGGGGCCAGCGAAGTACCGCTGGCTGATCTGGGCAGTTGGCCGTGGGTGATTTACCCCACGGGCACGCCGATGCGCATGCGGGTGGAGCAGGCCTTTGTCGAAGCGGGCATGCAGACCCCGGAAAACACGGTAGAAACCGTGTCGCTGCAAACGACCATGCAACTGCTGCAAACCACCCCGACGGTGGCGATGCTGGCAGAGTCGATGGTGGAGCCGGAAATCCGCGCCGGGCGCTTGACCCGTCTGGCGCTGCCGTTTCCGCTGGTGCTGGCCGATTACGGGGTCATTACCCGGCGCAACGAAGTAGCGCAATGGTCCGCGAAAGCCTTTATCGATGCACTTTTGAGTGGCCCGGATGCTCTGCGCGGTCCCCCCCAGACGCCTTGATAACTCGAGGTTATTAGTCGATCGAATCATGTGATTGGGCAGTAACCGGGACGCCAACTACAGTGAGCAACGCTCCACCTGTCGGGCAGGAGCGCAACCGCTCACGAGAGGCGTGCATGAAAACAATAAAAACCTACAAAAACCTGACGATCTTTTTCCTGTTCCTGATTGGCGTGGTCAACTACCTGGACCGCAGCGCCTTGTCCATTGCCAACACCACCATCCAGCACGACCTGGCCATCAGCCCCATGCAGATGGGGGTAATGCTCTCGGCCTTTTCCGTGGCCTACGCCTTCTCGCAGTTACCCCTTGGCGCCTTGATCGACAAACTCGGCAGCAAACTGGCGCTGGGTGGATCCCTGGTGGTGTGGTCGGTGGCGCAGGCGGCATTCGGCCTGTTCAGCAGCTACGGGCATCTGGTGGGGCTAAGGGTATTACTGGGGATTGGCGAAGCCCCGGTGTTTCCTTCGGCGGCCAAGGCCTTGTCCGAATGGTTCGACACCCAGGAACGTGGCACGGCCACCGGCTGGGTCTGGTCATCGACCTGCATCGGGCCATGCCTGGCGCCACCATTGCTGACCGTATTCATGGTTCATCTGGGCTGGCGCGGGATGTTCATCCTCACCGGTGTCATGGGGCTGTTGCTGGCGGTGTGCTGGTTCAAATTCTACAAAAGCAAAGCCCAGTACATGGCTGAGACGGGCCGCGCCGAGCCGGTGGCGGTGCAACAGAAAAAGGCGCCGAAGGTGGCCTGGACCTCACTGTTCAGAGACCGCAACACCTGGGGTGCGTTTCTCGGATTCATGGGCGTGATCTACATGATCTGGCTCAACCTCACCTGGTTGCCCGGTTACTTTGAGCGCGAACACGGCCTGGACCTGTATCGCACGGCGTGGGTGGTATCCCTGGCCTATCTGTTCGGCGCGCTGGGCACCATCGTGGCCGGCAAGTGCTGCGACCGTCTGGTGGCGCGCGGCATGCGGGTGCTGGCCAGCCGCAAATTGATGGTCATCCTCGGCTTGCTCGGCGGGGCGCTGTTCACCCTGATCGTCGCCTTCACCACCAACGTTGTGGCCTGTGTGGTGCTGCTGTGCCTGACCATGTTCTTCATTAACATCTCCAGCGCCACCGCGTGGATGATCGTCAACACCATCGTGCCCTCGGAGCGGGTGGCGTCGTTCGGCTCGATCCAGAATTTCGGTGGTTATCTGGCGGGCTCCGTGGCGCCGATCCTGACCGGCTTCAGCGTGCAGCAGAGCGGCTCTTTTTCCACGGCGTTCGTGATCAGCGCGGTGGTGGCGGTGTGTTCAGCGTTTGCCTACTTCGCGCTGCTCAAAGAGCCGGGTGTACCCGTAGAACCGCGACTCAAGCCGGATGGCGCACCGGCAGCGGCCTGAAAGCGAACTTCTGCAGGCGCGAGCTTCTTGTCGGAACGAGCTTCTTGTAGGAGCGAGCTTGCTCGCGAGCTCTTCAAGGGCTCGCGAGCAAGCTCGCTCCTACAGGGGGGGCAGGGGGGTGGGTGGGTTTTTATCCCGGTGACTGCACCGTCTGCGCGCCGTCGGCCTGCTTGCCCGCCCTTGCCGAGCGCATCAACATCAAGGCTCCCAGCAACGCCATAGCGGCCAGGAAGTACATGCCCGCATGGGGGTTGTTGAAGTGTTGCTCAGCCCAGGTCTTGACCGTTGGCGCGAGGAAGCCGCCGAGGTTGCCCAGGGCGCCGATCACCGCAATCCCGCTGGCCGCTGCCGCACCCCCCAGAAAACGGGTTGGCAAGGTCCAGAACAGCGGTTGCACCGTGATAAATCCGGCTGCCGCGACACAGAACGCCAGAATTACCAGTGGCAAGCTGCCGCTCAAGGTCGAGCCGACCATGCCCACCGCTGCCAGTGCCAGCATGATTGCCGCGAAGCGGGTTTGCTGGCCTTTGCGGTCGGCATGCCGGGTCACGGCATACAGCATGATCACTGTGGCGATCCACGGGATCGACGTCAGCAGGCCTACCTTCAGGCCAATGCCGGTGCCCAGCAGTTCGGCGATCCGGGTCGGTAGATAAAACAGCACGCCATACACGCTGACCTGAATCGTGAAGTAGATCAGGGTGAAGTACAGCACCTTGGGGTTGATCAGCGCGGCGCGCCACGAAGACGGGCCTTTGTTGGCTTTGAGCTGTTGCTCTTTGTCCAGCTCGTGTTCGATGGCAGCCTTTTCATCGTTGCTCAACCACTTGGCGTCCCGGGGTTTGTCGGTCAGGTAAAAGAACGCAAACACGCCGATGACCGAGGCCGCGAGGCCTTCGGTGAGAAACATCCATTGCCAGCCGGTGAGGCCGAACTGCGCGGACTCCAGCAGCCAGCCCGACACCGGGCCGCCCACCATCAGCGACACCGGCACCCCGAAGTAGTAGATGCCATAGGCCGAACCGCGCTGGTTCTGCGGGAACCAGTAGGTCAGGTACAGCACCACCCCCGGCGACAGGCCGGCTTCGGCCACCCCCAGCAGAAAGCGCAGAATGTAGAAGCTGGTTTCGTCGTGGGCAAACATCATCGCCGCCGACACCAGGCCCCAGGTGACCATGATCCGGCTCAGCCAGATACGCGCGCCGACCTTGTGCAGCATCAGGTTGCTGGGTACTTCAAACACCGCATAGCCGATGAAGAAAATACCCGCGCCCAGCGCAAACGCGGCGTTGCTCAGGCCGGTGTCTGCCTGCAAGGCGTGTTTGGCAAAGCCGATGTTGGAGCGGTCGATGATTGCCATGGCAAACATCAGTGCGACAAAGGGCAGGATGCGCCAGCGGATTTTGCTGAGTGCTTGTTGCAATACGGGGTTGGACATGAAGTGCTCCGTTTGTTTTTTTTATGGAGTACAGCAATCAGATTTTTTTCAGGGCCGCACGGGCATAAGCTGCGACGATCACAAAACAGCCCATCGGCAACAGATAAGCCACGGCAGTGGACGAGTGGTCGGCCACCAGCCCCATCACGTAGGGCAGCAACGCACCGCCGACAATGGCCATGATCATGAACGAGCTTCCGCGCTTGGTATGCGCGCCCAGATTCTTCACGCCCATGGCGAACAGGGTCGGAAACATGATCGACATAAAGAAGAACATCGCCACCAGTGCCACCACCGAAACGCCTTCAAACCCCAGCACCACCACCACGCAGAGTGCGACGTTGATCAGCGCATAAATCAGCAGCATAAGCTGGGCATTGACCCGGCCCATCAGCCAGGTGCTGAAGAAACGGCCGAACATAAAACTGAGCATGGCCACCGACAGCAAATACGCGGCTTGCTGGCTGCTCATCTGCGCCCAGTGTTCGGTCACGTAGTTGATGAAGAACGCGCCGACGCCGACCTGCGCGCCGACATAGAAGAACTGGGTGATGACCCCGGTGACGAACTCGCGGTGCTGCCACAGGGTTTTGGGGTTGTGCTGCTGAACCTCGGCTTCCTGCTCGCGCAAGTCGGGCAGCGGGGTACGGGCAATCAGCACAGCGACCAGCAACACCATCGCGGCAATGACCAGATAGGTCATTTGCAGCGATTGCGTGGTGTCGGCGCTGTTGGCGCCGCTGAAGAACAGTGCACCGCCAATCAATGGACCGAAAAACTGCCCCAGGCCATTGAACGATTGCGCCAGATTCAAACGTCGCTCAGCGCCCGCAGGTGAACCCAATACCGTGGCATAGGGGTTGGCGGCGGTTTCCAGGCAGCCCAGGCCGCAGGCAATCACAAACAGGGCGAACAAAAAGAACTGAAAGCTCTGCGCGGCGGCGGCCGGCATGAACAGCAGGGCGCCTGTGGCGTAGAGACACAGACCGAGGAGGATACCCGCCTTGTAGCCGTACTTGTCCATCAGCAAACCGGCGGGCAGGGCGATCAGAAAATACGCCCCGAAGTACGCGCTTTGCAGCAAGCCCGATTGCGCCTTGCTGACGTGCAGGGTTTCCTGAAAGTGCTTGTTCAGCACGTCCAGCAGGCCATAGGACAGGCCCCATAGAAAGAACAGGCAGGTCACCAGAATCAGTGCCCAGCGATAGGACGTAACCCCACGGACAATGGGCGGTGCTGCGACGTTCGAGTGCTTGAATGACATGGCGCATCTCCTTGTTATTGTTGTTAGAGCGTTGTATCTGCCGGCATGAATCACCGAATCACCTGTAGGAGCGAGCTTGTCTCGCGATCTTTTGATCTTGAAAGCTCGCGAGGCAAGCTCGCTCCTACAGGGTTATGTGAGGCTGAAGATCCGGGTCATTGGTGCCTATTTCTCTGTCTGTTGTTTTTAGAGCGTTGTATCTGCCGGCATGAATCACCGAATCATCTGTAGGAGCGAGCTTGTCTCGCGATCTTTCGATCTTGAAAGCTCGCGAGGCAAGCTCGCTCCTACAGGGTTATGTGAGGCTGAAAATCCGGGTCATTGGTGCCTACTTCTCTGTCTGTTGTTTTTAGAGCGTTGTATCTGCCGGCATGAATCACCGAATCACCTGTAGGAGCGAGCTTGCCTCGCGATCTTTTGATCTTGAAAGCTCGCTCCTACAGGGTTATGTGAGGCTGAAGATTCGGGTCATTGGTGCCCATTTCTCTGTCGGTGGTGTCCAGGGCGTAGGTTGCTGAAAGCGCCACATCAGTGCTTCCCATTGCTGCACGTTGGGGTCGCTGGCAGCGGCCTGTGCAAACGCGTCGCTACTGAACTGCGGGCCGGTGTCCATGACCATGAATAGCCGTGTACCCAGGCGCCAGATCTGCATGTCCAGTACGCCATGGCGGTGCAGGTGGGCGCTGATCTGTGGCCAGATCCGTTGATGCAAGCGCTCGTATTCGGCAATCAGCGCCGGGTCGTCGATCAGGTCCAGGGCCAGGCATTGGCGGTTCATGTCAGCGCCCGGTCGAGGTGGGTGTAGCCGCCATCCACCACCAGCCATTGACCAGTGGTGTGGGAGGCGCGTGGCGACAACAGAAACAGCACGCTGTCGGCGATTTCTTCGCTGGTGGTCATGCGTTGGCCGAAGGGGATCTTTTCGACGATGCTCGCCAGCTTGGCCTCGGAGTCGGCAAAGCTGCTGATCCAGCGCTCGTAGAGCGGGGTCATGACTTCGGCCGGGATCACGGCGTTGACCCGTATGCCATCAGCCAGTAAAGAGGTGGCCCATTCCCGGGTCAGCGACAGTTGCGCACCTTTGGCCGCGGTGTAGCCGCTGGTGCCGCCTTGCCCGGTGAGGGCAGTCTTGGAACTGATATTGACGATGGAACCGCGGGTGGCCCGCAGCGCGTCAACGCACAGGTGGGTCATCAGGTAGTAGTGGATCAGGTTTTTTTCCAGGGATTCGACGAACGCCGAACGCCCGGCTTCAAGCCCCACGCTATCGTTGACCCCGGCGTTATTGGCCAGCCCGTCGATGCGCCCGAAACGCTGCAACACGCTGGCGACGGCGGCGCGGCAGGCGTCTTCATCGCGCAATTCAACCTGGATGAACAGACTTTGCGCGCCACGCTGATCCAGTTGCCGCGCCAGTTCATCGGACAGCGGGCTGTGGCCGAAAATCACCGGGATCGCACCTTCGTCAGCCAGGCCCAAAGAGATGGCTGCACCAATGCCCGAGCCACCGCCGGTAACGATAAAAACCTTGTCCTGCAGATAAAGATTCATTGCTTCACTCCTTCAATCCCGTAAATGGCGCAGGCATTGCCACCCCAAACCGCTGCTTGCTGCGGCGCACTCAAACCCTGCAGCGCGCTGTCGACCAGGCTGCAGGTATCGGCGTATTGGCTGGCCAGCAGGCACACCGGCCAGTCCGAGCCAAACATCAGGCGCTCGGGGCCGAACAGCTGCAGTGCGGTGTCCAGATAAGGCGTCAGTTGTGCGCTGTTCCAGTGTTGCCAATGGGCTTCGGTGATCAACCCCGACAGTTTGCAACTGACATGGGGCAGGGCGGCCAAGGGGGCGAGTTGCCGGGCCCAGGTTGGTAAATCGTTGGCCTGTACATCGGGTTTGCCCAAGTGATCGAGCACCATGGCGTGCTGGTCGTGCTGTTGGCACAAAGCGGTTGCAGCGGGTAAATCCGCAGCCTTGATCAGCACTTCATAGACCAGCCCCCGGCGTTGCAAGGTGTTCAACCCCCGGTTAAACGCCGGGTTTTGCATGAAGTCGGGCGGCGCGGGTTCGTCTTGCAACTGATGACGAAAGCCTCGCAAGGCCGGCGCTTGCGCCCAGCGTTCCAGCGACTGTTCAAGGTCGGCGGCGCACAGGTCGACCCAGCCCACCACGGCGTGAATCCACGGGTAGCGTTCAGCCAGTGCCAGTAACTGATCGGTCTCTGTTTCGCAGGCCCGGGCTTGCACGGCAATGCAGCCGTCGAACCCGGCTGCGTCCAGCAACGGGCGCAGATCAGCGGGCTGAAAATCCCGGCGCAAAGCGCTCATGTCACGGCCGATCCAGGGATAGGCCGCGGCGTCATAGCGCCAGAAGTGCTGGTGTGCATCGAGCCGTAGTGAGGGTGAGGACGACATTGTTATTGTGCTCCGTCCGTTGGTTTAGCCCCGATAGCGGTACTGTTCGCGGGACGCGGCTTTCATCTGGATCGAGAACCCCGGCGCCTGTGGCGGCATATAGGCCGCGTTGCGAATCACGCACGGGTCTTCAAAGTGCTCGTGCAAGTGATCGACAAATTCCACCACCCGACCTTCATGGGTGCCGGCCAGACACAGGTAATCGATCATCGACAGGTGCTGCACGTACTCGCACAGGCCAACCCCGCCGGCGTGCGGGCACACCGGCAAGTTGTACTTGGCGGCCATCAGCATCACGGCCAGCACTTCGTTGACCCCGCCCAGGCGGCAGGCATCGATCTGCACCACATCAATCGCTTCACGCATGATCAGTTGCTTGAACACGATGCGGTTCTGGCACATCTCGCCGGTGGCCACTTTGACCGGGGCCACACCGAGGCGGATCTTGCGGTGGCCTTCGACGTCGTCCGGGCTGGTGGGCTCCTCGATAAACCAGGGGTTGGCGAACGACAGTTCACGCACCCAGTCGATCGCGGTATCGACTTCCCAGACCTGGTTGGCGTCGATCATCAACTGGCGGTCCGGGCCCAGCACTTCACGGGCAATGCGTACGCGGCGAATGTCGTCCTGCAGGTCGTGACCGACTTTGAGTTTGACGTGGGAGAACCCGGCATCGACCGCTTCCTGGCACAGGCGGCGCAGCTTGTCGTCGGCATAGCCCAGCCACCCGGCCGAGGTGGTGTAGCAGGGGTAGCCGTTGGCTTCGAGCAGTGCCAGGCGCCCGGCTTTGCCGTGGGCGCGTTCGCGCAGCAAGGTCAGGGCTTCGGCGGGAGTGATGCAGTCGGTGATGTAGCGGAAATCAATGCAGCGCACCAATTGCTCGGGGCTCATGTCTGCCACCAGGCGCCATACCGGCTTGCCTTCGGCTTTGGCCCACAGGTCCCAGGCGGCGTTGACCACGGCGCCGGTGGCCAGGTGAATTGCACCCTTGTCGGGGCCGATCCAGCGCAGTTGGCTGTCGCTGGTGACGTGGCGCCAGAAACGCCCCATGTCTTCGGCGATCCATTCCAGCTTCAAGCCCACCAGCAGGCTGGCCAGGGCCTTGATCGAAGCGCAGCAAATTTCGTTGCCGCGGCCGATGGTGAAGGTCAGGCCGTGGCCTTCCAGACCCGGGGTATCGGTTTCGAGAATCACATAGGCGGCGGAGTAGTCCGGGTCCGGGTTCATCGCATCCGAACCGTCCAGGGATTGCGATGTGGGAAAGCGAATATCTTCAACGCGTACGGCGGTAATGGTGGTCATGGCGCAGCTCCCTGTCACTCGGCATTCACGGTGCGTTGGTTTTGTTCCCCAAGGCCGGCGATGCCCAGGCGGATTTGCTGGCCGGCGCGCAGGTACACCGGCTCGGGCTTGATGCCCAGGCCGACCCCGGGCGGGGTGCCGGTGGAAATCACATCACCGGGTTGCAGGCTCATGAACTGGCTGAGGTAGCTGATGATTTTCGGGATCTGGAAAATCATCGTCCGCGTGTTGCCGTTCTGATAGCGCTTGCCGTCGACTTCCAGCCACAGGTCGAGCTGATGCGGATCGGCGATTTCATCCCGGGTGACCAGCCACGGGCCGAGCGGGCCGAAGGTGTCACAGCCTTTGCCTTTGTCCCAGGTGCCGCCCAGCTCCAGCTGGAACTCGCGCTCGGACACGTCGTTGATCACGCAGTAACCGGCTACATGCTCAAGGGCGTCGCTTTCGCTGATATAGCGCCCGCCCTTGCCGATGACCACGCCCAGTTCGACTTCCCAGTCGGTTTTACGGGAATTGCGCGGGATTTCGATATCGTCGTCGGGGCCGACAATGGCGCTGGTCCACTTGCTGAACACCACCGGCTCAGCCGGGATGGCGGCGCCGGTTTCGGCGGCGTGGTCAGCGTAGTTGAGGCCGATGCAAATGAACTTTCCGACCTGGCCGACGCAGGCGCCAATGCGTGGCGAGCCTTGTACCAGCGGTAGGGTCGATGGGTCGATCTCTTGCAGGCGGGCAATGCTTTGCAGGCTGAGGCTGTCGCCTGCGATATCGGGGATTACGGCGGACAAGTCGCGCAATTGACCGTTGTTATCAAGCAGGGCGGGACGTTCCTGGCCTTTGTTACCGATGCGCAGCAGTTTCATGAAAATTCCTTTATCAATTATCAAGTCCCTGTAGGAGCGAGCTTGCTCGCGAGCTTTTTTCAAGATCAACAGCTCGCGAGCAAGCTCGCTCCTACAGGTGTGGAGAGGGGCTAGTTGCTCCAGCCGCCATCGATGATTTGTGCGGTGCCGGTGGTGAAGCCGCTGGCACTGGAACCCAGATACAGCGCCAACTGGGCGATTTCTTCGGCGCTGCCGATGCGGCCCATGGGCTGGCGTGCAGCGAAGGCGGCGTACACCTCCTCGACACTGCGGCCTTCGCGCAGGGCCTGTTCGCTGATGCGTTGACGCAGGGAAGGGGAGTCGACGGTGCCGGGGCAGATGGCGTTGCAGCGGATGTTCTGGCTCACAAAGTCAGCCGCCACCGAACGGGTCAGGCCAATCACGGCACCCTTGCTGGCGCAGTAGGCAAAACGGTTGGGCACGCCTTTGACGCTGGATGCCACCGACGCCATGTTGATGATCGAACCGCCGCCGTTACTCAGCATGCCCGGCAGGAAGGCGCGGATCATGCGGTACATGGCGGTGACGTTGAGGTCCAGGGCGAAGCTCCAGTCTTTTTCGCTGCACTGCAGGATATTGCCGCTGTGCACCACACCCGCACAGTTGAACAACACATCCAGCGGGCCAAGCTCACTGGCCAGGCGCTCGATGGCACCGGCATCGGTAACGTCTAAAAGAACAGGGTGTGCGCCTTCGAGGGCGTCGAGGGCGGCGGCATTGATGTCGGCGGCGAATACTTCAGCGCCAGCGGCGAGGTATGCCTGGACACTGGCCAGGCCAATGCCCTGGGCGGCGGCCGTGATCAGTACGCGTTTGCCGGAAAGATCCATAGATGCTCCGTGTTGCAGTTCATTATTTTTATTTTGGCCCAATGGTCAGGCCATTGTGGGCGTAGCAAATGGCAAAACCACGCAAGTATCGGGATAAGGTTTGCTATGATCGCTTTACGTTATCCGTTCAATGGTCAGGCCATTGGGCCTTTTGTAGCATGCACCTCAAGCATCAACAAGCGTCTTTTTTCCCCAAAAGTGCTCGTCGAACGCTGTCCAGACCAGAGCTTATTTCACGATGCCATTTCAAGTAATTGATAACCAAAGACTTTATCGACAGATCGCCGATCAGTTGCGGGCCTTGATCGACAGCGGAGAATTTCCGCCGGGCAGCCGTTTGCCGGCCGAACGCGAGCTGGCCAAGTTGCTGGGGGTGAGCCGGGCTTCTGTGCGCGAGGCGATGATTGCGCTGGAAGTGATTGGTCTGGTGGATGTGCGTGTGGGTAACGGGGTGCTGGTATGCGAGCCGCCGGTACAAGCGGTATCCAATGAACCGGTGATGGCCCAGGTTACGCGCAACCAGTGGAAAGAACTGGACCCCGAGCTGGGTATCGAGGTGGATTTCAGTGCCGAGATCCCGCCCTTCGCCTTGCTCCAGGCGCGCCGTCTGATCGAACCCGAAGCCGCGGCGCTGGCGGCGGTGAATGCCAGCGATGAAGAACTGGCAGGCATCCGCGAAGCGTTCGAGCGCAACGTGCAGGACAACCGCCAGGACTCGCACACCCATCCCGGTGATCGCCTGTTCCATATCCGCATCGCCCAGGCCTCGGACAATCCGGCCTACGCGCTGATGATCCAGCACCTGCTGGGCCATCGTTACGGCAGCATGTTCCAGCGCCTGCAAAGTCATTACGGCTCAGGTGACATGCCCCATCGTTCCGAAGATGAGCACCGGCGAGTGCTGCAGGCGCTGGAGCAGCATGACCCGGCCGCTGCGCGTCAGGCGATGGCCGAGCATCTGGATGAAGTGATCCGGATTTTCAGTCGCAGCGCTCAGTAAGCGCCGTGATCACAGCCAGGATTCGCTGATACGCCGGTCCAGCTCTTCCAGATCAGCCATGCCCAGTACCCGGGTGGTGTTCAGGCCGCGCAGATAGCCCCTGAGCTGATTTGCGGTAGAGCGCACGACGTCCACAGGTGCATGTTCGTCGTGCAATGCCTCTTCATACACCACCAGGTATTCAGCTACCCGGTCGCGAAATTCAGGGAGTACTGCTTCACGGATACGGTCGAAAGTTCTGAGCTTTTGATTAGTGTTCAAGTTTCCCCCTGTGGGAGTGTTGTTATTAGATGCGAGCTCAATGTATCTCACGTGAGCGTATCTACACAGGGGGCACGGCTATTTGCTTATGCCGCGTTGAGCACCGGCGCTTTATGCTGACGATAGAGCGCCATCGTTGCGCAGAACCCGCAGAAGGCCGCGAACATCAGCCAGAACGCAGGTGATGCCTTGTCTCCGGTGGTTTGCACCAGGATGGTCGAGATAGCCGGGGTAAAGCCACCGAACAACGCGGTAGCCAGGCTGAAGGCCAGAGAGAACCCCACCACCCGCACGTTTTGCGGCATGACTTCGGTCAGGGCCGCCACCATTGCGCCGTTGTACAGACCAAAGAAGA
The DNA here is from genome assembly GCF_022496645.1 of Pseudomonas sp. TMW22089. Lineage (NCBI taxonomy): Bacteria > Pseudomonadati > Pseudomonadota > Gammaproteobacteria > Pseudomonadales > Pseudomonadaceae > Pseudomonas > Pseudomonas sp. TMW22089. The sequence continues at coordinate 73,066 of NZ_SCFG01000008.1, read as the reverse complement.
ACGAGAAGTACAGCAGCACGATGAGCAGCCGTTCAAAGCTCGCGGCCTCGGCCAGCCAGTGCATGGCCGGGTAGGCGGTCAGCATGCACAGCAGGGAAATGCCCAGCAGCAGGGGCCGACGGCCGATCTTGTCGGAGAGCGCACCGCCAATGGGCAACCAGATGAAGTTGCTCAGGCCGACGAACAGGGTCACCACCAGACTGTCGGTGGTGCTCAGGTTGAGCACGGTTCTGCCGAAGGTCGGGGTATAGACCGTGATCAGGTAGAAGGTGGTAGTGGTCATGGAAGCCAGCAGGCCGCCCGCCAGTACGGTCCGCCAGTTATCACGCATGGAGCGGAACACTTCACGGGTACTCGGATGGTGGCGTCGGGCTTTGAAGTCTTCGGTTTCTTCCAGCGAACGGCGAATGACGAAGATGAACGGGATAATCGCGCAGCCGATGAAGAACGGAATGCGCCAGCCCCAGGCGGCAATTTCGGATGCCTCCATATAGGTATTGATCGAGTATCCCAGAGCGGCGGCCAGAATGATCGCCACCTGCTGACTGGCTGATTGCCAGCTGGTGTAGAAACCGGTACGCCCGGGTGTGGCGATTTCAGCCAGATAAACCGAAACACCGCCCATTTCTGCACCCGCAGAAAATCCCTGCAGCAGCCGTCCCAGCAACACCAGAACCGGTGCGGCAATGCCGATGCTGGCGTAGCCCGGCACCAGTGCAATCAGTACCGTGCCCGCGGCCATGATCGACAGCGTTACGATCAACCCTTTACGCCGCCCCACTTTGTCGATGTAGGCACCCAGAATGATGGCGCCCAGCGGGCGCATCAAAAAGCCGGAGCCAAAGACTGCAAAGGTCATCATCAGCGAGGCAAATTCGCTGGTCGCCGGAAAGAAGGTCCTGGAGATATAGGTGGCGTAAAAGCCGAACAGGAAGAAGTCGAACTGTTCGAGGAAGTTACCGCTGGTGACCCGCAAAATGGCGCCCAGCTTGGACCCCTTTTTGCGGCTTGTTTCTGTTGTTGTTTTCATCATGGCTACCGTCTTGCTGGATATTGTTATTGGAATGAGTGCTTCTGGTGTCAGTCGCTTGCCGCGTTGATCGGGTTTGGCTGGCGCTTTTCGATGGCGTATTTGAGCAGTGCTGCGCTGCGGAAGATGCCGTGGGCAAATTTGCTGTACGGCATGGTCAGGAAGAACGCCATGACCAGGCCGAGATGGATCGCCAGAGCCAGCCCCAGGCCGCTGGTTTCACGCAGGGCGAGTAACGCCAGGCCGCTGGCACTGATCAACAGCAGCAGTGCGATAAAGCCGCGGTCCATGGGTTTTTGCTGCTCGTCGCCCTGATCCGGATGACGGCGCAGGTTCAGCCACAACAACCCGGCGGGGCCGACCAGCAGGCCAAGCCCACCGACAATCCCCAGCATCACGGGCAGGCTGAACACGGGATACGGAGCCGACCAGTGCAGGACAAAGTGATAGAGGGTGGCGACGCCGGTCGCTGCGAAGCACAGCAGGAAGCCGTAGAAGGTCAGGTGGTGGAAGCGCCGACGCCACAGGGTGAAAGCGTCGTCGCTATTGTTGCAGCCCTCGCCATGCCCGCCGTCCAGATACTTGAGCCGGGCAACGCTGGACGTCGCCTCAAGGGCCGCTGAGGTTTTAAGCCCCAGGCTGGCACTGGCAGGTGATACATCGCGCCAGAAGCGGCGTACGCCCAGGGTCAGGGCAAGCACTGCAAAGCCGAACACCGGCCCGAACATCAATGCCAGTGTGTTGTGCGGGAAAATTCCGTAGAAATTGCCCCCGGGCATAGCGGTAAAGAGATTGCCCATCACCAGCAGCATGAGGCACAGAAATAGCGTCAGCCCCGCCGCAGTGGCCAGAGCCAGGGTCAGGCCGTTGCGCTGATACAAAGTGCCCAGGGCCTTGGGCCAGGCGTATTCGGCGTAGGTGTCCAGGCGTACCTTGGCCATGGCCTTGGGTATATTGATTGCGAATTCGTGGGGAGCTGCGTATTGGCAGGCATGCAGGCACGCACCACAGTTGTGGCAAAGATTGGCCAGGTAGTGGATATCGGCCTGGCCAAACTCAAGACGCCGGGTCATGGCCGGAAACACCGCGCAGAAGCCCTCGCAGTAACGGCAGGAGTTGCATATCGCCAGCTGGCGCTGGACTTCGGTTTCATCAAGGTTCAATACCGGGATCAATTCGCCGGATGCCTTGGGATCAAACAGTTGCATGTCGAGATTCCGATATCGTGGAGGAAGGGCCATAGCCCACGGAGGCCGCGGCCTGGACGCCGGCAATACGCCCGAACGCAGTACCGATGGCCATGCCGATACCCGCGGTGTAGCCCTTGCCCAGCACGTTGCCGGCCATCATTTCGCCGGCAACGAACAGGTTGGGGCTGGGCTCGCCATTGAAATGCACGGCAGCGGTTTCGTCGGTGGCAAGGCCCAGATAGGTGAAGGTAACGCCCGGTTTGAGCGGATAGGCATAGAACGGTGGTTGCACCAGCGGCCGTGCCCAATGGGTTTTGGCCGGGGTCAGCCCCCGGGTGTGGCAATCGTCCAGCGCGGTGTGGTCGAAGGTGCCGACGTGACAGGCCTGGTTGTAGTCCTCCACGGTTTTCACGAACGCAGCCTGGGGCAGCTGCAACTGGCGGGCCAGATCCTCAAGGGTGTTGGCCCGGGTACCGGGGAAGACCGGCGGCATGAAGCGGCCGATGGCTTGCTGGTCGATGATCGAGTACGCCTGTTGACCCGGTTGGCCCGCCACCAGCCGTCCCCAGATGGCATAGCGCTTGGGCCAGAAATCTTCGCCCTCATCGTAGAACCGCTCGCCGTCACGGTTGACGACCACACCCAGGGATACGCAATCGATGCGCGTGCAAATACCGCCGTCATACAGAGGGGCGCGAGCATCAATGGCGACCATGTGCGCCTGGGTCGGATCGCCGATGCCATCAGCACCGTGATCAAGCATGCGCCGCAGCAGGATACCGGTGTTGAACCGTGTGCCACGGATCAGGAAGTTGTCCGAAGGCCATTCCCCCCGTTCATTCTGCCCCCAGGCTTCGCGCAGCCATTCGCGGTTGGACTCAAAGCCGCCAGCTGCCAGTACGCAGGCCCGGGCTTCAATGCGTTGCGCGGCCACGGCCTGGCCATCGACCTCATGGGCGCCAATGTGGGCGGCGATAAATTTGCCGTCCTTGAGCTCAATGTCGGTCACTTGCGTGTTGTAGCGGATCTCGACGCCCAAGCGTTCGGCACTGCGGAAATAAGCATTGACCAGGGCTTTACCGCCGCCCATGAAAAAGGCGTTGGTCCGCGCCACATGCAGCGCGCCTGATAGCGGCGGTTGAAAATGCACGCCGTGGGAGCGCATCCAGTCGCGGCAGGTGGACGACGCACGAATGGCGATTCGGGCCAGCTTCTCATCGGTGATACCGCCGGTGACCTTCAGCAGGTCTTGCCAGTATTCCTCTTCGGGATAGGCATCGATCAGCACATCCTGAGGAGCATCGTGCATGCAGCGCAGGTTACGCGTGTGTTGTGAATTGCCGCCTCGCCAAACCTTGGGCGAGGCTTCAAGCAGCATGACGCTGGCGCCGGCTTCCCGAGCCATCAGTGCGGCACACAGGGCTGCATTGCCGCCACCTATGATGAGTACATCGATCATTATTTCTCCTCGGTTCCCAAGGCAGCCGGAGCAAAGTGCGCCTTGCAAAGGAGGGAGAAGGTAGGTGACAGCGCAAAGCGCCGAAAGACGGGATTCGACGCGGGGTGTTTAGTTTTATTAAAGGGTTGGCCGGTTCGGGTTGCTAGCCGCTGGCGGTTTCAACCAGGGTTGCGCCGGGCCATTGCTGATCGAGCACCAGTTTTTTTGCCACCTCTACCATCACCAGCCGCGTGGCCAGCGCCGCCGGGGACAGTTCGTCATCGGCCAGGGTCGCCAGAAGATTACGCCGGCCCACATGGGGATCAGTGATTTGCACCAGTGAAAGCCCGGACTCGCCTTTAAGCGCCGCTGCCGCGCCGGGTTGAATCGTGGCGGCATGCCCGGCCCGCACGGCGTTCATCAAGATTGCCAGACCGTCGACTTCCATCACGATATTGGGGGTGATCCCCGACCGCTCAAAGGCCGTCATCAAGGTTGAACGCAGCCCGTGTTGCGAACTCGGCATCACCAGCGGCAAGCCCCCCAGATCGGCTATCTGCACGCCATCACCGCGAGGAGCATTGGGCAATTGGGGTGAGGCGATGACAAACAGCTTTTCATCCAGCAGGGGGGTGATGCTCCAGCGCTTCCCGCCTTCGAGCTGAAACAGGATGGCCAGGTCGATCTGGCGGGCATTGAGCTGCGTGGCCAAATGGCCCGACAGCATTTCCACCAGATGCAACTGAATGTCCGGATAGCGCTCACGCATCGCATTGATCAAGGGCAGCGCGAGCACGGTAGCCGTGGTCGGGGCCAGGCCGACGCTGACGTACCCGCTCATACGGCCGCGATGGGCAGCCATCACGGCGTTTTCCGCCTGACGCAGGGTCAGTTGGGCGTGATGTAAAAAGGCAACACCGGCGTTGGTGGGGGTGACGCCGGTGGAGGTGCGATTCAGCAGGCGGGTCGACAGCTCGTTTTCGAGCCTGGAGACTTGCTGGCTCAGGGCCGAAACCCCGACCTCCAGCTCCAGGGCGGCACGTCCAAGACTGCCCAGTTCAACAATCTTTACGAAATAGCGCAGTTGCCTCAACTCCAAACGATACCGCTCCCCTCAAATGCTGATTCAGACGCCGGGAAATGCCTGGCGAGTCGCGCCGCTATTGTGCCCATCCCGGGTTCAACGCAGAAAGCGACTTTTACCCCAGGCCGCCGGTTATTGGAAGCTGTAAGGCGTGAGCGCGGTCGGATCAATGTTCTGATCGACTTTCAGCAGCGCCTCTTTGAGCGGGCACAGCAGGCCGACGCTGGTTTTGCGGCAGTCTTTGGCGCTGGCGAAATCACCCTTGAGCGGTTTTTCGGCGCCGTCCAGCCGGGTCAGGTTGCGGATCTGATCCATCGACTGGGCTTCAAAGGCGATGCGCAAAAAGTACTCGCCGGTTTTGACTTCCCGGTAACGCTCGAACTGCAGGGTGCCCACCGGCGGGATGTTGTTTTCCAGATAGTCACCCAGTTTCCAGCCGAAGCCGAGCATGGTGCGCAGGTACGAGATGTTGGTGTCATGGGCCACCAGCAGCATCAGCGGTACATCGGGCGGGGTGCCTGGGGCATCTTTTTTGGCGAAGGAGGTGCCTTGCTTGAGCTCCAGGGAAATCTGGTTCATCAGCTCGGATGCGCCACGGCTGGCGATATAGGGGATGTCATTGAGGAAGTCGTATTTGGCTTTGGTCAGTACCATCAGGCTCGACACTTCGGCCGGGGTGCGGGCATTACCGAAAGCGACCTTGTCCAGCGGCAGGCCCTGGCTGTACTCCAGACGGAACACTTCGCCCATGTTGGCCCCGGCGCTCAGGCCCTTGATCGAGAAGCGGCCCTTGGCATTTTCTTCGAGCACCCAGGGCTGTTTGCCGTACGGGCAATCAGCACCCGGCAAGCAGGCCACTTCCCGAAGTTTTTCTTCATAGGGTTTGTAGCGTGCCTGGGCGGCTTCGATGCTGCCCCCCAGGGCTTTGAATATGCCGGCCTTGGCTTTGTCCGGGTCGAGTGCGGCAAATGGCATTTCATTGGCCTGGAACAGGGCGTCCTGTTTGCCTGCAACGTAGGTCGGCTGGAAACCGCAACCGGGGAACATGCCGTCGAGCAAGGCCTGGGCCGTGGCTTTGGTGCGTTGCAGGGGGCTGGCATGGACCAGCAGTTGGCTGGCGTCCGGGCAGCCTTTGGGGATCAGCCCGGCAGTGCGCAGCACCTGGCCCCGGTAGCGGCCCATTTCCACGGCGCCGGTGTAGCCGTGACCGGTCAGGTTGCCCAGGGGCACCAGCCAGGTCGGCCATTGGCGTTGGGTGACGCTGGTGAGCAGTTTTTCATTGGACTCGGTAGGCGGGCGGACTCCGTGGCGGCTGACCTGTACCACTTTATCCAGGACGTAGCCGTCACTGGATGGCGTTTGGGCAAAGGCTGGCGGGCTGAGCATGCCGGCCAGCAGCAGGCTGGCATAGAGCGAGGTCTTCATGGGTTTTCCTTTTAGTCTTCCTGGACACAATGGGCGCAGAGTCTAGTCGGCTAATGACTCAAGTACGGTGAATCCTGTAGTCGCTGCCAAAGGTTGCGATAAGGGCCCAAGGACCTTCGTCTCTGTCCGGCCCCATCGCAGCCTGCGGGTTTATGGGTAGCGCGCTGTGGTCATCGCTGTGCGGTCAATGGCTTTGCTCAGGTTGCTGGCAAAACTCTCCAGCGGGCACAGGGTGCCAACCGCGGTTTTCTTGCAGCCGGGCTGTTCGAAGTCCACCTGCAGCGGCGCGTTGTTGCCGGTCAGCGGGGTCAGGTTGCGGATCTGATCCGGTGACTGGGTCACGAAGGTGGTCCTGATGAAGCGTTCGCCACTGTTGGTATCGCGATAGCGTTCAAAGGCCAGGGTGCCGGTGGGCGGGATGTTGCCGGGCTGGTACTCGCCCAGGGCCCAGTGAAAGCCGAGCATGGTGCGCAAGTGCGAGAGGTTGGTGTCGTGGGCGACAATCACCAGTAACGGGGCTTTGGGCGGATTGCCCAGCGGGTCGGATTTTTCCAGTGCGGTGCCTTGTTCCAGTGCCAGCAGCAGCTGGTTCATCAACTGCGAACCACCGCGTTTGGCAATGTGCGGCGTGTCATTGACGAAGTCGTACTTGGCGCGGTGCAGTCGGGTCAGGGCCATCACCTGTTTGGCGTTGGCGGCATGGCCGAAAGCGACTTCGGACAAAGGTTTGCCTTCGCTGTATTGCAGGCGAAAGGTTTCGCCCAGGGATGACGCCTTGTCCAGGCCCTTGATCTTCAGACGCCCCTCATCATTCTGTTTAAGCACCCATTCGGCTTCGTAGAACGGGCATGGTTTGCCTTCGATACAGGCTGCGGCCTTGAGCAGGTCCAGGTCCGGTTGCAGTCGGGCCTTCGCCGCCTGCAGGTCACCGCCCAGGGCCTTGAGGATTTCACCTTTGGCGATCACCGGATCGATGCGGGCAAAGTCCATCTTGTCGGTCTGGAACAGCGGGTCGAGTTTTTCCGTGCTGGCCAGGGCCTTTTGTCCGCAGCCGGGGAACATGCCGTCGAGCAATGCGCCAGCGGTGGCGCGGGTACGCTGTTTGGGGCTGGACAAGGTGTACACCGTGGTGGTGTCCGGGCAACCCGCCGGGAGCAACCCGGCCTGACGATAGTGCCCGGCCTGCCAGGCGCCCATCAGGCTGGCTGCCAGATAGCCGTGGCCGGTGAGTTCGCGGTCACGCACCAGCCAGGTGGGCCACTCGCGCCGGGTGGCGTCCACCAGTTTTTGCGTGTCGGTCTGCGGGCGTACGCCGTGGCGGCTGACCTGCACGGCTTTTTCCAGTACGTAGTGGCCGTTGTCCTGGGCGTGGGCAATCTGGGGGGCGCTGATGCTCAGGGCCGCCGTCAGCAGCGGGCCGCTGAGGCGAAAAAGGGCCGAAAGAGAAACGTTCATTCACAGTCTCCTGGAGGGGGTTGCAGGGGGGCGCGCGATCAGAATTTGTATTTAAAGCCCACGCGATAGCGGGCCTGACGCTCGTCGGTGTCTTTGTCGACGTACACGTCGGCCACTTCAAAGTAAGGAATAAACCGGTGGGTCACTTTGTAGTCGATGACGAACTTGTTGCTGTAGTTACGCTTCTTGCCGTCAAACGCTATCTGGTTGCTGTAAATCTCTTTGCGCGCTATGCCGATGGACATCCGGTCGGTTCGGTACTTGCCGCCCAATGACCAGACGTTGTCCCTTTTGCTTTCCTTGCCGTCATCTTTATAGGTGGTGACCTTGTAGTAGTAACCGGGGATCACGGAAAAACTGTTGTTCAACTCGTAGGGGAACTTGAACGCCGGTTTATAGGACTTTTTATCCTTGCCCTGGGAGTAGGTGAACTTGGGTTTGAACTTCAGGCGCTTGGTGAGTTTGTGTGAATACTTGACCTTGCCTTTCAGGGAATCCTTGGTCATGTGTTCAAACGGCTGGCCGGGCTGACCGTTTTCCTTGACTGCGGGGCTGGCAACCATCTGGAAGGAGAACGCCAGGCCATTGTCCAGGGCCTGGGTGATCATCACCTTGTCGGTGTGGTCGCGATCCTTTTCGTTGTACTGATGCTGGTAGTCCAGATCCAGTGCGTGGGACGCAGTGGGCATCAGCATGAGCGCGCCTTCCAGTGCTGTGAAGCACAGGGCGGCGATCAGACCGTTGTAGCGACCGGGTTTGCACACGTGTGCATTCCGCGGCGAAAAAAAAGATGTGTTCAGGGCTTCATTCAATGGATAGGTCATCTTGTTTGCTCGTTTATTGTTGTTGTTAGTTCCAAGACACGGCGGTATTGCTCTTGGGAAACACACAACTCCTTGCTGGCCAGTCGCCAACTATGCGGGATGAATGTTGCAGGTATATGTCACTTTTTGTTTCAGGATCAAGAGCGGTTTAAATCTTTGCCGGTTCAGCAAAGGCTGCTGTTTTACCCATAGGCGGTTGTGTGCGCTTTTGGATATACAGGGCAAACAGGGCGGTCATGAGCACCGAGATCAGCGAGGCACTGACCCAGAAGATCGACAGGGTCTGGAATTGATAGACCTTGCTGCCATTGCTCAACACCGTAGTGCCGTGCTCGATCAGTACGCCGGTGAGAATTTCACCTGCTGCAGCGCCGCCATAGCTGGCGATACCGATCATGCCCAGCGCAGCACCGGAAGCGCTTTTGGAGGCAATGTCAGTGGCCATCAGGCCGCCGAGGAAACACAGCAGAGCCCCCATCGACAGACCGAAGAACATCATGGCCGTAGCATCCAGCCAATAGTGGCCGGCCGGAACGAACAGGAATGCGGCCAGCGACGCGGTGTTCATCAAGCCGAAGATCATCGCCAGGGCATTGCGCTTGCCGTTGAAGAAACGGTCCGAAATCAGCCCGCTCAGGCCGGTACCGATAATCCCGAAAACCCCGGTAATGGAGATCAGTGTCGAGGCGCTGAGGGTGTTGTAGGCCTTGGCGTTTTCCAGGAAGAACACGCCCCAGGAAATCACTGCATAGCGCCCGATGTACATCAGGCAAGAGGCCAGGGCGAGCAGCCACAGGGCCGGGTTTTTCAGCAGTTCCAGCTGTTTGCCGAAGATGCTCGGCCCCGTCTTGTCATGGGGTTCAGGGGCTTGTACCGGGGGGAAGCCGCAACTTTGTGGCGAGTCGGCCATAAAAAAGTAAATCAGGGCCAGACCCGCCAGGCCCATCAGGGTGGCGAGCCAGTAGCCGAACTGCCAGCCCCAGGTCACCACCACAGCGGCCACGGCCACGTAGGTCAAGGCTTCGCCCAGGCTATGGGCAATCGACCAGAAGCCATAGAAGGTTCCGCGTTCCTTGTCGGTGTACCAGCGCGACAGCGAGACCACGCACGGCCCGACCCCCATGGATTGGGCCCAGCCATTGAGGCCCCAGATCAGGGTCAGAATGATGGTGTTGGTGGTCATGCCCATGCAGGCATTGACGATGGCGCTGAGCAGCAGGCCCAGCATCATGAAGCGGCGCACATTGGAGTGATCGGCCAGAAAGCCGTTGACCAGTTTGCCGATGGCATAGGCGAAGAACAGCGCCGAGCCGATGATGCCCAGTTGGGTGGGGCTCAGAATGTTGTTCGATACCAGTGCCGGCTTGACCACGTTGAACGAGAGGCGACACACAGAGAACAAGGCGTAGCTCAGTGACATGGATATAAAGGTCTGCCAGCGCAAAACCCTGAACCTTTACATGTCCTGGCTGGGGATACCCTCGCGGGCAGGTGCAGCCTTGAAGGCATTGAGTAGAGATTTCATGGCGCAAGATTTCCTGTTTTTGTTTTTCTAGGGGCCTGCTTGTAAAACCTTTTCTGGATCTGTCCGGTGCAGCCTGATTGATCTGACCTGCCGGGTTGAGCCCGCAGCCACAGCAGTCAGCTGTTCAGAGAAGGCCCGATCATACGGGCCAGTGCCGGGTACAGCTGAGGCGCGGCCACCAGTAGCGGGTTGCCTTCGATCAGGCCCCGGTCCTTTAAAAAGTCACTGCATTGACCGCCGGCTTCGCTGACCAGTACCAGACCGGCAAGGCAATCCCAGCTGTTGATATGGGTTTCGTAGTAACCGAGCAGGCGCCCGGCGGCGACGTAGGCGATCATTAATGCACCCGAACCATTACGAATGAACATTCCGCCTTCATCCAGCAGCTGTTTGATGAATGGCAGAAAGTGTTCCTTGCCCCGTCGATGGGAGGTACCGACCCCGGTTACGCCCAGGGTCAGATCGACAGCCGGGTTGACCACGATGGGGGTCTGGTTGACGTAGGCGCCCAGGCCTTTGCAGGCATGGAACAGTTCGTCATGGTTGGCGTCGGCCACGGCGCCCAGGCTGGGCACGCCATCCACCAGCAAGCCGATGGACACACACCAGGTGTGCAGGCCGTTGACGAAGCAGCTGGTGCCATCAATCGGGTCGACCACCCAGATGCAGCGTGCCTGCAAATCGCTGCCGCCGGTTTCTTCGCCGAGAAAGCCATCTTCGGGGAAGTGTTGGGCCAATTGCCCCTTGATGAAATCTTCCAGTTCGCGGTCGGCCATGCTGACCACGTCCTGGCCAACACCGTCCTTGTGCGCGACTTCCAGGGTTTCGCGCTGGCGATAGTATTCAAGCCCCAACTGCGCCGCCTGTACGGCGATGCGCTGGGCTTGCAGGTAGCGATGTTCGAGGGCCAGCGGCTGGTTTGGGTCGAGGTCCAGATGAGCAGTGAGGGTTGCCGGCATGCTTTTTTCCTTGGGTTGCACACGTGTGCAATCTGCTGTTTAAAAAAAGTGAATGGACCTTTTTGCCTTGGGGCGGGCAGGGGGCGATTCACTGTTGGGCTAATACAACACGAAACAAAAATTCAATTCAACATAAAAATAAAACAATTATTCCACTGTGCTGCCGCGACGAACCAGAGACACCGCAATAGAGCCGTGCAGACCACAGTGCTGAAAATTTTTGCGACGGGCGACAATTGCGGCTACCGCGCTTTTTGCCAGTTCACTGCTGTTCTGGCGCAGGGTGGTGAGGTTGTAGGCCAGGTGCGCAGCCTGGGGAATATCGTCGAAACCTATGACTTGCACGTCGTTCGGCACCGATAACTGCAACTTGTAACGCAGCCCGTCCAGCGCGCCCAGGGCCAGCATGTCGGTGGCACAGAACAGGGCGTCCGGTCGCTCGCGGCCGCTGAACAATTGTTGTACGGCGCCAAGTCCGCCGTCATAGCTGGGCGCTGCATCCAGAACCGCGACCGGGCTCAGGCCCGCTTCGGCGAGCCGGTCGCGAAAGCCTTCCCAGCGTTCGCGGCTACTGAAGTTGTTTTGCCCCTGGCCGATGAAGGCCAGGCGTCTGGCGCCACCGGCGAGCAGGGTGGCGGCTGCCAGGCGGCCGCCGCCGCGGTTGTCGCTGCCGATTACCTCGGCGCCTTCCAGTTCGTGTCCGCGGTTGATCATGGCCACCGGGATCTGGTGTTTCAGGTAATGCTGAACCACCGACAGCGGCGGTGATGCCGAGGTCAGAATCACCCCGGCAATCTGGTAGCTGAGCAGTTCGTGCAGTGACTGTTCGAGTTGCCGCGGGTCATCGGCGTTCATCAACAGTGGCATCAACCCCTGTTTGTTCAGCGCCTCGGTGATCGGACTGAGCAGGCTGGCCCGAAACGGGCTTTCAAAACCTGCGGTGACCACGCCGACGAAATTGCTGTAGCCCTTGTTCATGGTGCGGGCGATCAGATTGACCTGGTAACCCAGGGCCCGGGCCGCAGCCATGACCTTGTCGCGGGTAAGCGGCGACACGCTGGCGCCCGGGGTGAAGGTGCGTGAAACCGCTGAACGGGAGACTCCGGCATGGCGCGCGACGTCGTGGGCGGTGATCAAGTGAGTGTCGTCTTTAGGCATGCCGGGCACTGCGAAGAAAAATAGAATCGCCACCCTAATGGCTTGTGTTGCCGTTGCATAGGTATCGGCGTTTTTTCGCGCTATCACGCTCTACGTCGTCGCTGCCAAGGAACAAAGACTGCGAGGGCAGATTCAGCGAGCTGAACATCTGAAGGCCTGGGGCCCTTATCGCAGCCCTCGTTCCTCGGCAGCGACTACGAGGGTATTCCAGGAATTGTTCGGCGACTGCTTGAAATCCCGAACGGGTGGTGCGTATTTTGTACGGATTGCCGTTCGCGGCCCGTACCACAACAAGGAAAGTGTCATGACGACCGATGACCAGCGCTCTCTCGCACAGCGATTGACCGGCATTGACGAGATTGAATGTGTGACTGCCGATTTGAACGGCGTTCCCCGGGGCAAGGTAATGACTGCAGCGGGGTTCCTCGAAGGGCGGCGTTTGCAAATGGCCCGGGGGGTGTTGCTGCAATGCATCATGGGCGGTTATCCCGAGGCGCGCTTTTACGGCAGCGATGATGGCGATCTGGCACTGGTGCCTGACCCGGCCCACATCTATCCCTTGCCCTGGAGCCAGCAACCCCGGGCGCTGGCCATTTGCGACGCGGATGAATTCAGCGGTGAAAGCTCGCGTTTGTCGACCCGTGGCCAGTTGAAGGCGGTCATCGCCCGTTATGCCGCTCGCGGCCTGGCGCCGGTGGTGGCGACAGAACTTGAGTTCTTTGTGTTCGCGCCCAACCCCGATCCGACCCAGCCGTTCCGTCCGCCGGTGGGGCTGGACGGTCGTCGCGAAGACGGTTTTTCGGCGTTCAGCATCAGTTCCAATAACGGTCTGCGGCCGTTCTTCAATGAAGTCTATGAGTGCATGGCGGCACTGGGCTTGCCCCGTGACACCTTCATGCACGAAATGGGCGTCAGCCAGTTCGAGATCAACCTGCTGCATGGCGATCCGCTGCTGCTGGCCGACCAGACCTTTTTGTTCAAGCACCTGCTTAAAGAAGTCGCACTCAAACATGGCCTGACCGTGGTGTGCATGGCCAAGCCCCTGGCGCACACGGCCGGCAGCTCGATGCATATTCACCAAAGTGTGGTGGAACTGGGCAGCGGACGTAATGTGTTCAGCGATGAGGCGGGGCAGCCGACCGCGACCTTCCGTCATTTTATCGGCGGACAACAGGCGGGCATGGCCGACTTTACGGCGCTGTTTGCGCCGAACGTCAACTCCTATCAGCGCCTGTGCCACCCTTATGCATCGCCGAACAATGCCTGCTGGTCCCATGACAACCGTGCCGCAGGGTTGCGGATTCCGGCCAGTTCACCGGTCGCCCGGCGGGTCGAAAACCGCTTGCCGGGGGCAGACGCCAACCCCTATCTGGCGATTGCCGCGAGCCTTGCGGCGGGCCTGTACGGGATTGAAAACGAGCTGGAGCCGACGGCTGCGATCCAGGGTGAATTCGAAGTGCCGGATTCTTTGTCCCTGCCATGTACCTTGCATGCCGCCCTTGAGCGTCTCAAACGCAGTCACTTGGCGATTGAACTGTTCGGTAAGGAGTTCATCGAAGGTTACATTGCGTCCAAGACCCTGGAACTCACCAGCTTCTATGATGAAATCACCCCCTGGGAGCGTCGTGTATTGGCGGCTCAGGCTTAATCGTTCAAGCGCCTGCCACTTGGCATGAGCGTTTGACACTGTGGCCGCCGGCTATCGAAGGATTGCCGGCGGCCCGCACACGGAGCTGCACGGAACGCCATGCACCAAATCTGGAAGTCTTTTCGCGCCCTGTATTTTGCTTCGCTGATGATGTTGATCGGCTCGGGGCTTTTGAGCACCTATCTTGCCCTGCGCCTGGCTGCCGACGATGTCGACGGCTTGTGGATCGGCGCATTGATGGCGGCCAACTATTTTGGTCTGGTGCTGGGCGGCAAGATCGGTCACCGGCTGATTGCCCGTGTCGGTCATATCCGGGCCTATGCCACCTGCGCCGGTATCGTCGGGGCAGCAGTACTGTGCCACGGCCTGACGGACTGGTTGCCGATATGGTTGCTGCTGCGGGTGATCGTCGGTCTGGGCATGATGTGCCAGTACATGGTCATCGAAAGCTGGCTCAACGAGCAGGCTGATGCCAAGCAGCGTGGGGTGGTGTTCAGTCTGTACATGATCGCTTCCTACCTGGGTCTGGTACTCGGCCAGCTGGTACTGGTGATTCATCCGGCCCTTGGCCCTGAATTGCTGATGCTGGTGGCGTTGTGTTTTGCCCTGTGCCTGGTGCCCGTGGCCATGACCCGGCGGATTCACCCGGCGCCGCTGCACCCGGCACCGATGGACCCGAAATTTTTTATGAAACGGGTACCGCAGTCATTGATTGCGGTACTGGGCGCCGGCTCGCTGGTCGGCTCCTTTTACGGCCTGGCGCCGCTGTATGCGTCGCAGCAAGGGCTGTCCACCGAACTGGTCGGCCTGTATATGGGCTGCTGCATTTTCGCCGGCCTGCTGGTGCAGTGGCCGCTGGGCTGGCTGTCGGACCGTTATGACCGGCCTTTGCTGATCCGGATCTTTGCCTTGATCCTGGCGGTGGTTTCATTGCCGCTGGCAATCCTGCCTTCAGTGCCGCTGCAAGTGTTGTTTGCAGCAGGTTGCCTGAGTGCGCTGGTGCAGTTCTGTATTTACCCGCTGGCTGTGGCGTTTGCCAACGACCACATTGAAGGCGAGCGCCGGGTTTCGCTGACCGCCATGCTGCTGGTGACCTACGGCATTGGCGCGAGCATCGGCCCTCTGGTGACCGGGGTGCTGATGAAACTGTTTGGCAGCCATATGCTCTACGCGTTTTTCAGCGTTGCGGGGTTACTGCTGGTTTGGCGCATACGGCCGAATGCGGTCACCAACCTGCACCAGGTCGACGATGCGCCTCTGCATCACGTTGCCATGCCTGACAGCATGTCCAGCTCACCGCTGGTGGCAGCGCTTGACCCGCGGGTGGATGAGCAGGTGGTGCAGGATCAGATGGTGGACAACATCGCACCGGAGCCTGAACCTGATCCTGAAACCGGGCATTCAGAACCTGAAACCAGGCCTGAGCCCTGAAGGCAGGAGCGAACTGACTGTAGGAGCGAGCTTGCTCGCGAGCTTTTGATCTCTCTTTGAAGAGCTCGCGAGCAAGCTCGCTCCTACAGGTTTATTTCTTTTTTACAGGCTTATCAGTAGTCGTCTTTATCGAACTGGCGCGCTTCGCGCTGCAGTTGATAGACAAAACGCTCGACCTGACGCTGCACAGCCCCGCTGATGTTGTGAAACCGCAGGCCGGCAAAGGTGACGTTGAGGCGCTCTTCAAAATGCAGGTAGCGCAACTCCACGGCCGTGGTCATGGCGCCGAAGGGCAGGGCGGCACTGAAGCGCTCATACACCTGGCCCAGCTGCATGCTCTCGCTGATATTGCCTTCGAAGCGCAATTTGCAGCCCGTGGCCGATACATCAAGCAGCTTGCCCTTGAGCGGCGCCTTGAGCTTTTCGCCCGCCACTTCGACATTCACCAGATTGGCCAGTTTGAGTGCCGCGCGAAATGCGTTGCGCCGCTGGTGGTACAGCACTTCGCCCGGCAGGGCGGTGCGGTAGCAGCGGTGGTCATGGGCGTCGTCAATGGTCAGGCGGCTGGTGCATTCCCAGGCGATGCGTACGCCTTCATGGAAACCTTCAACCCGAAACGGTACGCCGTCCTGAAGAAAACGCTCGCCGTCACGGGGGATCATTTCGTCCAGGGCCATGGAGTTGCCCTCACGATCCACTTCGACCACATAGCTCTGGAAGCGCTGGCTGCGGTCCTGGAACGTAATAATCAGCGGGTCATGGCTCTCTTGCAGCATGCGCAGGCTGGAGGCCACTTCCAAAGGTGTGGAAAGCACCTTGGGTGGCTGCGGAGCATCTTGGGAATCGAACACGGTTCAGCGGTCTCCGGACAATAAACAGCAACACGCAGGGGGGGGGGGTGGCATTTTGCCATTGTGTTGCGTGTCTAGATAGCGTGACCGTGCAGGTTCAGGCCTGGCTGTAAGCGCGGGGTTTATCCAGCATTGAGGTCGAGCCGCGGGCGTCATACAGCGAAGGCGCTTCGCCGCCGTGCAGGATGCGCAACTGATTGGCGGTGATCGCCTGTTGCGTCTGGATCGATTGGCCGTTTAGCAGGTTGGCTGCCTGGCACCGGGCCAGCAACTGGTTCAGCAGATCGCTCTGTGTCAGCAATTGCTCGCCCACGCTGGAGTGGCTGGCAAGGCTTTCGAGGCCGCGGCGGTTGGTGGTCAAGCCCAGGCTTGCCAGTATCTCGCTGCGTCGGCGGCCATGCTGTTCAAGCAGGATGATCAGCGACTGTTTACGCGCCAGAATATTTTCCAGCACCCGCATGTCGCGGCTTTTGAGGGCAATGGACTCGTCCTGCAAGAGGCCGAGCAGTTGCTCGGCCGGTGCCAGATCGTCATTGATCAGTTGCAGCAAATTTTCATCGTGGATGTTGTGCATGTCGGGCTCATGGGTGTTAAGCGTCCAAAAGCCTGGCACTGGCCGTGGGCCTAGCGCTCAGCTTCTATATTCAGCAGTTTGCCGGCAACCCGATTGCTGTCGACTTTATAACTGCCATCGGCAATGGCTTGCTTCAATTCGGCAACCCGATTTTTATCGACCACCGGTTGGTCACGCAACGAGTCACTGATTTTCTGCAACTGTTGAGCTTCTTGACTGAGGTGCACAGATTCACCGCTTGGGGCGCTGACACTGGTTTGTTCAGGTTTTTTTGCAGGGGCCGCTTGCGTGGCGCTACCCGCTTCCTGGTTGGCATTGCTGCGGGTACTGCCGTTTAAGGGCGGGGCACTGTTGAGACGGCTAAAGTCGATGACCATGACGAAAAACCTCTGGGTATTTGGACGCTTGCCATGTTTTCGGCCAAATCCGGGAAAACTTTAGGCGCGATTAATCATGGCTGACTGCTTGTCGGTACTGACCTGCGTCAAGGCACAGTGTAGGAAAGTCGCGAAACTGATGCCAATTTTCCTAGAGTGCTACTTCAACCTGGCCCGGTGCGGTAATCCGTGCCCGGATGACGCGCTTGGAGTTCAGGTTCTTAACCCGGATCTGTTCGCTGAGGCCACCATCAGACAGGGCCTCGCCGGGCATCTTGACACTTAATGTGCCGCTACGTGCGCTGATCACCACGTGATCGCCTTTACGCACGGCCGCAGCCTGCTCCAGATGGGTGAGGGTCAGCACCTGATCAGTGACCATGGGCCGCAGCAGCTTTTGCCCCACTGCCAGCTCGGTCGCGGTCAGGTAGCCCTGTTTGATCAGGCTGATATCGCGCTCGCGCAGGGTGACATCGGCGTAGTCGATGACCATGCCGCGCTGCAGGGGGTGGGTCACGGTGACGACATCGCGGAACAGTTTGACCTGTGCCGGAACAAAGATGGTCCAGGGTGAGAGCCCTTCACAGCGTACACGCACAATGACGCGGCCCATGGGTTGGGCAGGGCTCTCGAGGCTGGCTGTCAATTCCTTGTCACACCAGGCCAGGCGCAGCCGGGGGTCGAGGTTGTTGACCTGGATTTGATAGCGCCCCTCGATCTGACCAGTGGCAAGGTAGTCTTCGACGGTAAATTCAAGAAAGCCCTGGGTCACGCCGATAAGCTGATCAGGCGATGTGAATTCATCGGCGTGGGACGGCATGCCGATAACCGTCAGGCACAAGGCCGCAAGCAGGCTGAAACAGCAGCGCGGCACGTGGCAGGATTTTGTCGTTTTAGCGTTCATGGCAGATAAATAGCAAAGCCCGTGCCGTTTGCCGGGCAATGTGTGTCGTAACTTAAAGTTTTAACAGGAGCTGAGTATGGCCGGGGTGATGGATGCGGTTAACCAGCGCACTCAACTGGTAGGGCAAAACCGCCTTGAACTGTTGTTGTTTCGTCTGGACGGGCCACAGCTTTACGGGATCAACGTGTTCAAAGTCAGGGAAGTGCTGCAATGCCCCAAGCTGACAATGATCCCCAAATCCCATCCAGTGGTATGTGGAGTGGCGAATATTCGCGGGGCGACCATCCCGATTCTCGATCTGGCAATGGCCACCGGGTCGGGTCCCCTGCAAGATCTAAGCAGCCCGTTTGTCATCATCACCGAGTACAACACCAAGACCCAGGGCTTTTTGGTTCGTTCGGTCGAGCGTATCGTCAACATGAACTGGGAAGACATTCATCCGCCACCCAAGGGTGCCGGTCGCGACCATTACTTGACGGCTGTGACGCGACTGGACGAGCAACTGGTGGAAATCATCGATGTGGAAAAGGTTCTGGCTGAAGTTTCGCCTTCGCCGGAAACCATTTCCCAGGGGGTGATAGATGTCGAAACCCAAGCCAGAGCGCTGTCTTTGCGGGTGCTGACGGTCGATGATTCGTCGGTGGCGCGCAAACAGGTTGCCCGTTGCCTGCAAACGGTCGGGGTCGAGGTGATATCGCTGAACGACGGCCGTCAGGCGCTGGACTACCTGCGCAACATGGCGGGTGAAGGCAAGGACCCGGCCGAAGAGCTTCTGATGATGATTTCGGATATCGAGATGCCGGAAATGGACGGCTATACCCTGACCGCCGAGATTCGTAACGATCCACGCATGAAAAATTTGCACATCATTCTGCATACTTCATTGTCCGGTGTATTTAATCAGGCGATGGTCAAGAAAGTCGGTGCCGATGACTTCCTGGCCAAGTTTCGCCCCGATGACCTGGCATCCCGGGTAGTAGACCGGATCAAAGCAGCAGACCATAGCCAGGGTTCATCCCTGGCGGTCAAAACGATTTAAGAGGCGCGATCATTTGTCGACGGCTAATTTGGATTTTCAACAGTTCCGGGTTTTCCTGGAAAAAGCCTGTGGCATTTTGCTGGGTGAGAACAAGCAGTACCTGGTCTCCAGTCGTCTCAACAAGCTGATGGAGCAGCAAGGGATCAAGTCCCTGGGCGAGCTGATTCAGCGCATTCAGAGCCAGCCCCGCAGCGGGTTGCGCGAGCAGGTGGTCGATGCCATGACCACCAACGAAACCCTGTGGTTTCGCGATACCTACCCCTATGAAGTACTGAAGAACAAAGTCCTGCCCGAGCAGATCAAGGCCAGTCCCGGTCAGCGTCTGCGTATCTGGTCGGCGGCGTGCTCTTCGGGGCAGGAACCCTACTCGCTGTCGATGGCGATTGACGAGTTTGAGCGCAGCAATCCGGGACAGTTGAAAGCCGGGGTGCAAATTGTGGCCACCGACCTCTCCAGCTTGATGCTCAATACCTGCAGAACCGGCGAATACGACAACCTGGCGATTGGTCGCGGTCTGTCGCAAGAGCGCTTGCAGCGCTATTTCGACCCCAAAGGGCCCGGGCGCTGGGTGCTCAAAGCGGCAATCAAGAGCCGGGTCGAGTTCCGCTCCTTCAACCTGCTGGACAGCTACGCCGGGTTTGGCAAGTTCGACATCGTGTTTTGTCGCAACGTGCTGATCTATTTTTCGGCTGAAGTGAAGAGAGACATCTTGCTGCGCATTCACAGCACCTTGAAGCCGGGCGGCTACCTGTTTTTGGGGGCCTCCGAAGCGCTTAATGGCTTGCCGGATCATTACCAGATGGTGCAATGCAGCCCGGGGATCATTTACCAGGCCAAGTAAGCAAAACGGGAGCCCTTGTACGGCTCCTTTTTTATGTCCGCCAATCTTTCCCTGCAGGAGCAGGGAGGGGGGGGCGGCAGAAAAACGGCAGTCAGCGGTCAGGCATTGCCGCTTTTATGACATTGCCGCGCCCCATCTCCCTGCAAAGCCCTGAAATATGGCCCTTAGGTAATTGGCACGGGGTTTGCTCAGTTCATGTCATATAAAGCCTGAATTGCGTTCAGGTCAGCCCACAAAGGTTTCCCGACATGAGCATCAGCTTCGATAAAGCGCTCGGTATCCACGAACAGGCCCTGGGCTTCCGCGCACAGCGGGCCGAAGTGCTGGCGAACAATATCGCCAATGCCGATACCCCGAACTACAAGGCTCGGGACCTGGATTTTGCCTCCGTGCTCGCCGCACAAAGTGACAAAAACCAGAACGGCACGTTTGCGTTGAACAAGACCAACGGCCGGCACATCGAAGCCCAGGGCCTGAGCAGTGGCGACGAGTCCCTGCAGTACCGGGTGCCGATGCAACCGTCGATTGACCAGAACACGGTGGATGCACAGCTGGAACAGTCGAACTACGCAGAGAATGCGGTCAACTTCCAGGCCAGCTTCACTTTGCTCAACAGCAAATTCAAAGGGCTGATGTCAGCCCTGCGCGGGGAGTAATTCATGTCTCTAGCCAGTGTTTTCAATATCGCCGGTAGTGGCATGAGCGCGCAGACCACGCGCCTGAACACCGTCGCCAGTAACATCGCCAACGCCGATACCGTGTCGTCGAGCATCGACCAGACTTACCGCGCGCGGCACCCGGTGTTTGCCACCATGTTTCAGGGCGCGCAAAACGGCACCGACGGTTCACTGTTCCAGAACCAGGACGGTGCCGGCAAAGGCGTGCAGGTGCTGGGTGTGGTCGAGGACCAGAGCGAGCTCCAGGCCCGTTACGAGCCCAGCCATCCTTCTGCCGACGCCAAGGGCTACGTGTACTACCCCAACGTCAACGTGGTTGAAGAAATGGCTGACATGATTTCTGCCAGCCGTTCGTTCCAGACCAACGCGGAAATGATGAACACCGCCAAAACCATGATGCAGAAGGTCCTGACCCTCGGTCAGTGATAAGGGACGACGCAAATGAGTGTGACCGATTCCACCAGCGGCCCGACCCTTAATCAGGTACTCGCCAACTCGGCCCGGACCACGACCACCGACACCAGCCTGGGCGGGGCGTCCAAGGCCGTTGCCGGCAGTAGCTCCCTGGGCAAGGATGCATTCCTGCAATTGCTGGTCACCCAGCTGAAAAACCAGAACCCGCTGGACCCGCAGGACAACACGGCGTTCGTTGCCCAGCTGGCGCAGTTCAGCAGCCTGGAGGGCATCACCACTCTGAACGATTCGGTGAATTCCATCACGGGTGGCCTGCAGTCGTCGCAAGCCTTGCAGGCGTCGTCGCTGGTGGGCCGTTCGGTGATAGTGCAAACCGGCGAAGCCTATGTCGACCCCGCCAGCGGCAAGCCGTTTAACGGCACCGTGGTGGTCAAGGATGCCGATTCCAAACCCACCATCACTATTACCGATGCGGACGGTGAGGTGGTCAGGACCATCGACATGGGCACCCAGAAAGCCGGCAATGTCGACTTCACCTGGGACGGCAAGGATGACGACGGCCTGTTGCTGGACAAGGGTAACTACACCTTTACCGCATCCAGTAAAACCGACACGACCACTACCGCGCTCACCACCTACCTGCCAGCCACGGTCAACAGCGTGACCCTGAGCAAGACCGGCGGTGAAATCATGCTCAACCTCGCAGGCCTGGGCAGCATTGGCATATCCAAAGTCCAGACCATTGGCCTCTAAGCCGACCCAAGGAGAGACACATGTCATTCAATATCGGCCTTAGCGGCCTGTATGCGGCCAACAAGCAACTTGACGTTACCGGCAACAACATCGCCAACGTCGCCACCACCGGCTTCAAGGCGTCCCGTGCCGAGTTCGCCGATATCTACTCGGCCAGCAAGCTGGGGATCGGCAGCAAGACGGTCGGCAGCGGCGTCAACCTGGCGGCGGTCTCGCAAAACTTTGGCCAGGGGGCGATCAATAACACCGGCAACCTGCTGGACATGGGCATCTCCGGCAGCGGCTTCTTCGTGCTCAGTGACAATGGCTCCCTGAGCTACACCCGCGCCGGGACCTTCAAGTCCGACAAGGACGGTTACGTGACCAGCACAGACGGCACGTCGCGCTTGCAGGGCTATGGCGTGGATGCCAACGGCAATATCGTCAACGGCACCTTGACCGACCTGCGTATCGATACTTCCAACCTGGCGCCCAAGCCGACCGGCTCGGTGGAGTCCACGATCAACCTGAACTCCAATGCCGACACTATTGATCAGGTCGTGAACAAGTTCGACCCGGGCGAGACCGCCAGCTACAGCAAAAAATTCAACACCACCGTCTACGATACCCAGGGCAACCCGCACCCGATGGATCAGTACATGGTGAAGACCGGTTCCAACACCTGGAAGACCTACACCCTGATCGACGGCCGCAACCCTGATGGCAGCCCGGTCAGCGGCGCCGGCGTCAAAGATCCGGTGGCCTCGACCATGAGTTTCGATTCGACCGGTGCCCTGGTCAGCGTCACGACGCCGAACCCGGTTGCCGGAGGCCCGGACATCATCAGCAGCACTTTGACTGTCGCGGACTGGATGCCTGGCGCAACCGTCAATGGTGCATGGGTGTCCAACGGCGCCAAGGCCAAAGATGACGGCTTTGGCATCAACATGGCCAGTACCACCCAGTACAACACCGACACCTCGCGCAACCCGCCAACCCAGGACGGCTACGCTACCGGCCAGATCAACAACCTGACCATCGATGGTTCAGGCGTGATGTTCGCCAACTTCAGCAACAACCAGAGCCGTGCCATTGGCCAGATCTCGCTGGCCAGCTTCACCAACGAACAAGGCCTGCAGCCGGCGGGCGGTACTGCCTGGAAAGAGACTTTCGCTTCGGGCCTGGCCGGCTACGATGCGCCGAAGGTCGGCAGCCTGGGCGCGATCCAGTCCAACTCGCTGGAAGACTCCAACGTCAACCTGACCAGTGAACTGGTGGACCTGATCAAGGCGCAGAGCAACTACCAGGCCAACGCCAAGACCATCTCGACCCAAAGCACCATCATGCAGACCATTATCCAGATGACCTGATAGCGGGCAGCACGACAAAAAGCCCCGGCACGCCAATGCCGGGGCTTTTTGTTGTTGAAGCAGGGGGCTTGCTACTGATTGTGAGAGCCAGCCTGCTGGCGATTGCAGCGGTGCGGTGTTGCAGCTGTACCGCGTCGTTTGTACCGCTGGCAAGCCAGCTCCCACAATGGCTTCAGGGTCTGTTGAATTCAACCCGCTCCGGTACCCGGGTCATCAGCACTTTGCCGGCACGGATCGAGACCCGGGCCTTGGCCTGGCGGCGTACTGCTTCGTAATCACTGTCGGCGTCCAGTATCACCAGGTTCGCCGGCCGGCCGACGGCGATGCCATAACCCTCGCCAAGGTTGAGGGTGCGGGCACTGTTGTCGGTGACCAGGTCCAGGCAACGTGCCAGGTCTTCGAAGCCCATCATGTGGCAGATGTGCAAACCCGCATCCAGCACCCGCAGAATGTTGCCGTTACCCAGCGGATACCAGGGGTCCTTGATCGAGTCCTGGCCCAGGCACACGTTCATCCCGGCGCGGTCCAGTTCGGCCACGCGGGTCACGCCGCGGCGTTTTGGAAAGCTGTCAAAGCGCCCTTGCAAGTGAATGCTTTCGGTCGGGCACGAAACGAAATTGATCCCCGAAGCCTTGAGCAGGCGAAACAGTTTCGAGCAATAGGCATTGTCGTAGGACCCCATGGCCGTGGTATGGCTGGCGGTTACCCGGCTGCCCATACCGCGGACCCGGGCCTCTTCGGCCAGCACTTCAAGAAAGCGCGAGTGCGGGTCGTCGGTTTCGTCGCAGTGCACGTCCACCAGGCAACCGCTGCGCTCAGCCAGGTCCATCAGAAACTTGATCGAGCTGACGCCTTGCTCGCGGGTGTTTTCAAAGTGCGGAATGCCGCCGACCACATCGGCGCCCATCTCCACTGCACGGATCATCAACTCACGGCCGCCGGCGTAGGACTCGATTCCTTCCTGGGGGAAGGCGACGATTTGCAGGTCGATCAGCCCCCGGGCTTCTTCACGGACCTCGATCATCGCCTTGAGGGCAGCCAGCGTCGGGTCGGTGACGTCGACATGGGTACGCACATGCTGAATGCCATGCTCGGCCAGCATGCGGATGGTGGTGTGGGCGCGCTGTTTGGTGTCTTCATGGGTGATGGTTTCCTTGCGCTGCGCCCAGCGTTCGATGCCTTCGAACAGCGTGCCGCTCAGGTTCCACTCGGGCTGGCCCGCCGTGAGGGCGGCATCCAGGTGGATATGCGGTTCCACCAGGGGCGCGATCAGCAATTGGCCTTGAGCGTCGATATCGCCCGCCTGCGCCATCAAACTGGCGCACTGCTGGGTTATGGCGCTAATGCGCTCGCCCTCGCAGCTGACCGTATACAGGCCTGGAGTTTTACGTAGCGTGGCATTGATGATGTTCATGCTTGGTCCTGTCGTTGGGCTTCGGTCATGCGCCACACGAGGAGGGCAACCGAAGCATTCATTCTGAAAAGTGGGTCATCGAGCGACTGTCCGCTGTGTTGCTCGATGCGTTGTATCCGTTGGTTGATGGTGTTTCGGTGAATGTTCAAACGCCGGGCCGCCTGCAGGGCATTGCCGTTTTCCTGGAGCAGGGCGTCCAGGGTTTCAAGCAGGCTGTGGGGTTGCTTGCGCCGGGGCTCGATCATGGAACCCAGGGTCTGCTGCACGAATGCCTCGATCACCGAGCGTTCGCCAATGGCCTGCAACAGGCGCAGCACCCCCAGCTCACTGAAATCACAGAAACCGCTGGCCGGGCGCAGATTTTCTGCAACATCCAGGGCCTGGCGCGCCTCGTTCAGCGCCTGATGGTAGTGGCCGCAATCCTCTGCCTTGCTCGCCACCCCCATGAACAGCGCCATGTCACCGATCATGGCATGCAAGTCGCGATACAGGCAGCCCAGTTCGGCGCGAATGGTTTCGCCCTCGTTCAGCAGCAGGATGAACAGATCCCCCTGGACGATGACCGGCAGCGCGCGGGGCAGGGCACGGGCCCAGATATCCAGATGATCCTGTACGGCCTGTCGCGTTTGTTGCAATAACCGTTCTGCGGCATCCGGGGCATGGTTGTCGAACAGCACGCTGACCGCCGACAGCCGCATTGCCACCAGGCGTCGCGGGCCGTCCAGAGGCAGTTTCAAGTGCGCCGCACGCTGGCGGGCAGTGGCCAGGCTCGGATAATCGCCGCTGAGCAACTGCGCCAGAATGTCGTGGCGTGAACGCTTGGTCTGGCCCATTTGTACCAGCGCCGTGCCGATCAGGTGCGTGACAATAACCATCTTCAGCAAGTACGGCTGTTCGATCAGCACCAGACCGTATTCCTCGCACAGTGCTATGACCGAGTCCGGAATACGCTGAATAAAGGCATCTCCGGTCAGGATCACCAGCCCGGCAATGCCGCTGGCATCGCCTTCGTGCACCAGACGCAGCAAGTTGGCCTCGTCCCGGAGATGGTTGATGCCGGTGACGAACACCAGTTCGCCGCCCATGACCCATTGCCTCAGGCCTTCGTTCTCGGCCACGTAGGGCCAGCGCACGTTGCGTTGCAGGTTGCAGGCACCGGCGCGCAGGGTCATTTCTTCCAGGCCGGCCAGCCCCAGAATTTCTGCAACCGTGAGGCTCAAATGTCCTCCTGCACGACGGGCAGCACGGCACGCCGGCGGCTGATTTCCAGCAGCAGGATGTAGCACGCGGCGGAAGCGGCAATTCCAACCAGCGGCGCAATCCACGGTGAGCAGTAGGCCAGCAGTGCGCCGAAGGCGTAGGCGGTCAGGCCCGGGACGTTGTAGCGCGGCAGTTTCACACTGGCCAGCGTCGGGTATTTGCCGTGATGGCGATACCAGAAGTCGGCCATGATGACGCCCCCGATGGGCGGGATGATCGAGCCCAGCAGCACCAGAAACGGGATCAGCATTTCATACATGCCGCCAATGGCCAGCACCACGCCGACGGCAGCGGCGATCAGGGTCATGGTGCGGCGCCGTTCGCTGCGCACCAGATGGCAGGCTGCCGCCGACACGTTGTAGATGGTCGGGCCCTGGATCGTCCAAAGGTTCAGGCACAGCATGACTACCGCGGCGAACGACAGGCCCTGGAGCATCATCACGCTGACGATGTCGGCCTGTTGATAGACCATGGCGCACCATGCGCCGGCCACTATCATCAGGCCATTGCCCAGCAGAAAACTGACCACGCTGGCGATGACGGCAATCCGCCCGGTGCGCGATAGCCGGGTCCAGTTGGTGGCTTGGGTCGCGCCGCTGGCGAACGTGCCGAAGACCATGGTGATGGCGGCCGAGAAGGTCATTGCTTCATGGGGGATTACCGCTGCCAGGCCCTTGAAGCCGCCGACATGGCGGGTGGCGATGTACATGGACACGATCAACAGGACAAACATCAGCGGCACCGAGACCCGCGACAGCACGTCCAGCCCTCTGTAGCCGATAATCGCGGTGATACTGAAACCCAGCCCGAAAAACACCATCAGCGGCCAGGTGAAGCCTTCTGCCAGGCCGAGCATTTTCACCAGTACGATGGCCACGGTGGCCGTGCCCCAGGCAAACCAGCCCAGCTCGGCAAAACCCAGCAGAAAGTCCGAGAGACGGCTGCCGGCCTCGCCAAAGCAAAAACGCCCCATCAATACCGTATTCAGGCCGCTGCGGGCGGCAATCAGCGCCAGTGCGGCGGCATACAGGGCCAGCAGGCTGTTACCGATGGCCGCAATCCACAGCATGTCGACGAAGTTGAACGCCATGCCCAGTTTGCCGCCGGCGAACATGGTGCCGGTAAAGAACGTGAAGCTGAACAACACCATGGAAATCGATAGCAGCCCCTTGCGTGCAGAACGCGGGGCTTCGCTTAAAGGAAATTCGCCGGGTGCACTCATGTTGTATTTCTCCGCCTCGAATGGGTAGGGCCGTGGTCAGTGGCACCCTGGGGCTAGAGCAATAAGCGGGCCTGTTTCGGGCCAGATGTCAAAACAGAAAAAAGCGGGCAGAGGGCATAGAGATCGGTGTTCAGGTTGAACATATTTGAAGGGGATTGGCGGGCAGAGGTGTGCAGAGTGATTCATTTTGTAGCGCTGATGCACCGTTGTGGGTGCTTATGGCCAATCGCCGGCTCCGACAACGGGCTGGTGACCTCCTTGTGGGAGCCGGCTTGCCAGCGCTGGACGCGGGTGTGTTGCCCATAAAAAAAAACCCCGTTAAACCCAACTGTTACCAGGGTTTAACGGGGGTTTCGGTCAGGCGGTCAAGCCGTCTGACGGCTCAGCTTATTGGCAAGCTTCGCAATCCGGCTCGTCAATGGCGCAAGCCTTTGGCACCGGTGCAGGACCGGCAGGCGCGGCAACCACGTCTTCGCTGTTGTTGCCGTTGGACACCGCGTTGAGCTTGCCGGTGTTGACGGTGGACTTCTCGGTGCTGGTCGCGGCCAGGGCACGGAGGTAGTAAGTGGTTTTCAGACCACGGTACCAGGCCATGCGGTAGGTCACGTCCAGCTTCTTGCCCGAAGCGCCGGCGATGTACAGGTTGAGCGACTGAGCCTGGTCGATCCACTTCTGACGACGGCTGGCGGCGTCAACGATCCACTTGGTGTCGACTTCGAACGCAGTGGCATACAGCTCTTTAAGCTCTTGCGGGATGCGTTCGATCTGCTGCACGGAACCGTCGTAGTACTTCAGGTCGTTGATCATGACCGAGTCCCACAGGTCGCGGGCCTTGAGGTCGCGAACCAGGTACGGGTTGATCACGGTGAATTCGCCCGAGAGGTTCGATTTCACGTACAGGTTCTGGTAAGTCGGTTCGATCGACTGCGATACGCCAGTGATGTTGGCGATGGTGGCGGTCGGTGCGATGGCCATGATGTTGGAGTTACGGATGCCTCTCTGAACACGGGCGCGAACCGGTGCCCAATCCAGGGATTCGTTCAGGTCAACGTCGATGTACTTCTGGCCGCGCTGTTCGATCAGGATCTGTTGCGAGTCCAGTGGCAGTACGCCTTTGGACCACAGCGAACCCTGGAACGTCTCGTAAGCGCCACGCTCGTCTGCCAGGTCGCAGGACGCCTGGATCGCGTAGTAGCTGACCGCTTCCATCGACTTGTCGGCAAATTCCACGGCCGCTTGCGAGGCGTATGGAATGTGCTGCAGGTACAGCGCGTCCTGGAAGCCCATGATCCCCAGGCCGACCGGACGGTGCTTGAAGTTCGAGTTGCGGGCTTGTGGCACCGAGTAGTAGTTGATGTCGATTACGTTATCGAGCATGCGTACGGCTACATCGATGGTGCGCTTGAGCTTGTCGGTATCGAGCTTGCCGTCCTTGATGTGGTTCGGCAGGTTGATCGAGCCCAGGTTGCAGACCGCGATTTCGTCCTTGTTGGTGTTCAGGGTGATCTCGGTGCACAGGTTCGAGCTGTGGACCACGCCCACGTGCTGCTGCGGGCTGCGCAGGTTGCACGGGTCTTTGAAGGTCAGCCACGGGTGGCCGGTTTCAAACAGCATGGACAGCATCTTGCGCCACAGGTCTTTGGCCTGAATGGTCTTGAACAGCTTGATCTTGCCCGGGTACTGGGACAGGGCTTCGTAGTACTCGTAACGCTCTTCGAAGGCCTTGCCGGTCAGGTCGTGCAGGTCCGGTACTTCGGATGGCGAGAACAGGGTCCACGGGCCGTCATCGAAGACGCGCTTCATGAACAGGTCAGGGATCCAGTTGGCGGTGTTCATGTCGTGGGTACGACGACGGTCATCACCGGTGTTCTTGCGCAGCTCGATGAACTCTTCGATGTCCATGTGCCAGGTTTCCAGGTAGGCACAGACAGCGCCTTTGCGCTTGCCACCCTGGTTAACGGCTACGGCGGTATCGTTCACTACTTTGAGGAACGGGACCACGCCCTGGGATTTGCCGTTGGTGCCCTTGATCCATGAACCCAGTGCACGTACCGGAGTCCAGTCGTTGCCCAGGCCACCGGCGAATTTGGACAGCATGGCGTTGTCGTGGATCGCGTGGTAGATGCCCGACAGGTCATCCGGAACTGTGGTCAGGTAGCAGCTGGACAGCTGTGGACGCTGGGTGCCGGCGTTGAACAGGGTCGGAGTCGAAGCCATGTAGTCGAAGGACGACAACAGGTTGTAGAACTCGATGGCACGGTCTTCTTTTTGCTTCTCTTCGATTGCCAGGCCCATGGCCACGCGCATGAAGAAGATCTGCGGCAGTTCGAAACGCACGCCATCCTTGTGGATGAAGTAACGGTCGTACAGGGTTTGCAGGCCCAGGTAGGTGAACTGCTGATCGCGCTCGTGGTTGATCGCCTTGCCCAGTTTTTCCAGGTCAAAGGTCGCCAGCACCGGGTTCAGCAAATCGAACTCGATACCTTTGGCGATGTAGGCCGGCAGGGCTTTGGCGTACAGATCGGCCATCTCGTGGTGAGTCGCGCTTTCTGCCACTTCGAGGAAGCTCAAGCCTTCGGCACGCAGGGTGTCCATCAGCAGGCGAGCGGTTACGAAGGAGTAGTTTGGCTCACGCTCTACCAGGGTGCGGGCGGTCATCACCAGGGCGGTGTTGACGTCGCTCAGGGCTACGCCGTCGTAGAGGTTTTTCAGGGTTTCGCGCTGGATCAGGTCGCCGTCAACTTCTGCCAGACCTTCGCAGGCCTCGGTGACGATGGTGTTCAGGCGGCCCATGTCCAGAGGTGCGAACGTGCCGTCAGCGCGGGTGATACGAATCGACGGGTGAGCCTGGACAGTGTCTTCGGCCGGGGCGCGGTTAGCACGCTCCTTGGAGCGGGCATCGCGGTAGATCACGTAGTCGCGAGCCACTTTTTGCTCGCCGGCGCGCATCAGGGCCAGTTCAACCTGGTCCTGGATTTCTTCGATGTGGATGGTGCCACCCGATGGCATGCGACGCTTGAAGGTCGCGGTGACTTGTTCAGTCAGGCGCGCAACAGTGTCGTGAATGCGGGACGAGGCGGCAGCTTTGCCACCCTCAACTGCGAGAAACGCTTTGGTGATGGCGACGGTGATCTTGTCATCGGTGTAAGGAACAACAGTCCCGTTACGTTTGATCACGCGCAATTGGCCTGGCGCGGTCGCAGACAGATCCAGATTTGAATCGGAACCCTGCGAGTTCTCGCGAGTTGTGTCGGTTTGCATGGGGGGGTGTCTCCACATTCTCTATGTTTGTTTGGGCACCTTTTGGGGGCCCACCGTTCCGTCCTGAAGCACTACAACCGACGATCAAGCCGGGTATAACAACTTCGGGACGTACAGAAAGGGGGGTTAAGCCGCTTCCGTGCCGAAGTCCTGGCGTTGCGCGTACCGGCGCAAATCCTGTTCCTGATGGGTGACAGTATTTTTACTGCAACACCCGGGCCGCTTTCCGGCTTTTACGCTGGAAACCGGCTGCCATCCGCATGCGCGGTTTGGACTTTAAAAGCGTGTTTACTCAAACCCGACAGGCGCGAGAAAAGGACTTGAAATTCTCGTCTGAGTTGTGTTGGGTTTTTGGCCTAAAACCCTATATGTGGGGTTGTTTGGCCGAATAGATACAAGATATGCGTTTTGCCGAGTCTCTGCAACGTAGGATCTTGGCTTGAATCACTGCGTGTTTTGTGTATGAAAGCGTAAAAAACCGTGTAGGCCCCATGGGCTCGGCTTCAGACCGTTTGTCACCAAATTTTGCCGGATTAAACGCCCCGGACTGAATTTTGAGGGCGCGAACCCTACCACAAAAAACAGCGCTGTCCGAACGCATTTTCAGGCGCGTGCAAAGATAGGAAAGGTCAAGGGGATATTGGTGTTTCAAGACACCGCAAAGGCCTTGGCTGACCTTTGCGGCAGATGCGGGAAATTACAACAATTGGAAGCTGTTTTGCTGCACGTTCTGCGAATCAAGGCCGATCATCACCTCGAACTCACCGGGCTCGGCGACGTATTTCAATTGCGGGTTGTAGAACTTCAGCGCGTTCTCGTCGATGTTGAACTGCACGACTTTCTGCTCTCCGGCCTTGAGCATGATTTTCTGGAAGTCCTTCAACTCCTTGAGCGGCCGGCTCATGGAGGCGGCGACATCATGCAGGTAGAGCTGGACCACGGTTTCGCCATCGCGCTTGCCAGTGTTTTTCACGGTCACGCTGGCGGTCAGTGATGCCCCGGGTTTCAGGGTTTTGGCGGACAGGCTGACGGCCGACAGGCTGAAATCGGTGTAGCTCAGGCCATAGCCAAACGGGTACAGCGGGGTGTTTGCCTCGTCGAAGTACTGCGAGGTGTAGTTGCCCGGCTTGCCCGGGGTAAAGGGCCGGCCAATGCTCAGGTGGCTGTAGTAGGTCGGAATCTGCCCTACAGAGCGCGGGAAGGTGATGGGCAGCTTGCCGGAGGGGTTGTAGTCGCCGAACAGGACATCGGCAATGGCATTGCCGCCTTCAGTACCGCTGAACCAGGTCTCCAGCACGGCATCGGCCTGCTGCTGTTGCAGGTCGATCGACAGCGGCCGGCCATTCATGAGCACCAGCACCAACGGCTTGCCAGTGGCCTTGAGGGCGGTGATCAGGGCGCGCTGGCTGGCTGGCATGTCCAGGCTGGTGCGGCTCGACGACTCGTGGGACATGCCCCGCGACTCGCCCACCACAGCCACCACCACATCGGCCTGCTGCGCCGCCTTGACCGCTTCGTCAATCATCACATGGGCCGGGCGCGGGTCGTTGGTCACTTCCGGGCTGTCGAAGTTCAGGAAGTTCAGATAGTCGACGATTTTCTGGTCGTCGGTGATGTTGGCGCCCCGGGCATAAATCAGCGTGCCCTGCTGGCCGAGTGCGTTGCGCATGCCGTCAAACACGGTGACCGATTGCGCCGGCTGGCCATTGGCCGCCCAGCTGCCCATGATGTCGATCGGTGCCTTGGCCAGCGGGCCCACCAGAGCGATGCGTGCCTGTTTTTTCAGTGGCAGGGTCTGGTCCTGGTTCTTCAGCAGGACCAGACTCTTGCGCGCCACTTCGCGGGCTTCGCGCCGGTGCAGGCGGCTATCGGCGTTGGCATCGGCCGGATCGTCCTGGGCCTTGCCGATCCGCAGGTACGGGTCGGCAAACAGACCCATGTCGTATTTGGCCCCGAGCACTTCGCGTACCGCATTATCCAGATCGCTTTGTGGCACTTCGCCCGACTTCAGCAAGCCCGGCAATTCTTCGCCATAGACCTTGTCGTTCATGCTCATGTCGATGCCGGCCTTGATTGCCAGCTTGGCGGCTTCGCGCCCGTCCTTGGCGACGCCGTGCCTGATCAGCTCGATGATCGCGCCATGGTCGCTGACGGCGACCCCTTTGAAGCCCCAGTCCTTGCGCAGCAGATCCTGCATCAACCACATGTTGGCGGTGGCCGGGATACCATTGATCGAGTTCAGCGCCACCATCACCCCGCCAGCGCCGGCATCAATTGCGGCGCGGTACGGAGGCAAGTAATCCTGGTACATGCGCACCGGGCTCATGTCGACGATGTTGTAGTCCCGGCCGCCTTCCACTGCGCCATACAGGGCGAAGTGCTTGACGCTGGCCATGATGTTGCCGGGCAGGGCGGGTGAAACTCCCTGATAGGCGTGGACCATGACTTTGGCAATGCGCGATACCAGGTAGGTGTCTTCGCCAAAACCTTCCGAGGTGCGCCCCCAGCGCGGGTCGCGGGCAATGTCGACCATCGGCGCGAAGGTCAGGTCAATACCGTCGGCGCTGGCTTCTTTGGCGGCAATCCGGCCGCTCAGGCCGATGGCGTCCATGTCCCAGCTGGAGGCAAGGGCCAGGCTGATAGGGAATATGGTGCGATGGCCGTGAATCACGTCGTAGGCAAAAAACATCGGGATTTTCAGGCGGCTGCGTTGAGCGGCATCCTGCATCGGACGGTTTTCGGCGCGGGTGATCGAGTTGAACGTGCCGCCGATACGGCCTGCAGCGATTTCCTTGCGAATCATCTCGCGGGGCATTTCCGGGCCGATGCTGATCAGGCGCAGTTGGCCGATCTTTTCATCGACCGTCATTTGTTTGAGCAGATCAGCCACAAACACATCTTTGGGCGGGAGCGGTGTCGGCGGGTTCTGGGCTAAAACCGAGTGACTGGCCAGACAAAGGGCCAGGCCCAGCAAATACATATTTCTCATGACATTCTTCTACGCGGCCGCTCTCTTAAAGCGAGGGATGGCCCGCGCTTTTGAAGCGATATTGTTCTGTGGGGGATGTAAGGACTACTTAACTTAAAAATTACCCTATCGTTAAGGTAAGTATTCCCACATGGCAGGCAGTCTTTTAGCTGATTAGCTACCAGCAATCCAGTGTTGCCGGGAGATATTCAGTCACGGTGAGGGAGTTTTTCCACAGGGTATGCGGTCAATAAACTCAATCGGGTTATTTCGGAGCGTCACAAGCATGGAATTACAAAGCGTTAGGTCCTCGGGCTGGAAAGTCATCGCGCTGCTGGCGTTGAGCAGTCTGCTGGCGGGATGCGGGATCAATACCATTCCGACCCTGGACGAGCAGGTCAAGGCGGCCTGGTCGCAAGTGCAGAACCAATACCAGCGGCGCTCCGACTTGATCCCCAACCTGGTGGAAACGGTCAAAGGTGCGGCCAGGCAAGAGCAGGCGACCCTGACCGCGGTGATTGAGGCACGGGCCAAGGCAACGTCGATCCAGGTGGATGCCAGCACCCTGAACAATCCGGAAAAACTCAAACAGTTCCAGGATGCACAGAACCAGCTGACCGGAGCCTTGAGCCGTCTGATGGTGGTGTCCGAGCGCTATCCGGACCTCAAGTCCAATCAAAACTTCCTCTCCTTGCAGTCGCAACTTGAAGGCACGGAAAACCGCATCAGCGTGGCCCGTCGCGACTTCATCCAGGCAGTTGAACGTTACAACACCGAAATCCGCACCTTCCCCGGCCGTTTGTGGCATGCCGTGATGTACAGCGACTTGCCGATTCGCCCGACTTTCGAGGCCACCGCACCGGATGCCGACAAAGCCCCGGAAGTGAAGTTCTAACCACCGCCTGACCCTGCACTTACTGGGGGGCAAGCTGCCGAGGTGCTGATGCGCGTATCAAAACCGGGTTTGGGTCTGTTGCTGTGGCTATTTATAGCCACCGCACAGGCACTCACTTTTCCGACGCTGAGCGGGCGGGTGGTGGATGACGGGCAGATGCTCGACCCCGCCACACGCCAGCAACTGGCACAAACACTGGAAGCCCACGAAAAAGCCACCGGCGAGCAAGTGGTGGTGGTTACGGTGGCGGATCTGCAAGGGACTCCCATTGAGGATTTCGGCTACCAGTTGGGCCGGGCCTGGGGTATCGGGCAAAAGGATAAAAACAACGGCGCCCTGCTGATCGTCTCGCGTGATGACCGCAAACTGCGGATCGAGGTCGGCTACGGTCTGGAAGGCCGCCTGACCGATGCGCAATCCTCGGTCATCATTAATCAGATCATTACCCCGGCCTTCAAAGCCGGTAACTTCAGCCAGGGCATCAGCGACGGTGTTGCCGCGATCCTGCAAGTATTGGGTGGCGATCCCGTGCCTGAGCCGGCCTACGCCAGCGGGCAGGGCGATGGCAGTGACTTGATGACCGAGCACCCCGGTGTGGTGTTGCTGCTATTTCTGTTGTTCGTTGTGGTCGTGGCTGTCTGCCAGTTTTACGGCATTTGCAACTCGGGCGGCGGCGGTGGCACCCGCTCCGGCGGGTTCGGTGGCGGGGGCTTCGGTGGCGCAGGCGGTGGCGGCTTTCGGGGTGGCGGCGGCAGTTTTGGCGGCGGCGGAGCTTCCGGCGGCTGGTAATTCACTTATTTAACGGGCATCGACACTCATGGCTTTACTTACCCCACAGCAACAACAGCAGGTCGCAGACGCGGTAACCCGCGCCGAACAGCGTACCGACGCCGAAATTGTCACCGTGCTGGCGCCGCGCGCGGATGATTACAGCTATATCCCCTTGTTATGGGCCAGCCTGATCGCCCTGGTGGTACCCGCTCTGGTGCATTTTTTGATCGGCGGTCTGCAGATTTACGGCTTGCTGATGTTGCAGTGGGCCTGCTTCGTCTTCCTCAGCCTGATCTTTCGTCTGCCGGCCATCACCACCCGCTTGATCCCGCCGCGCATTCGGCATTGGCGCGCGAGCAATCTTGCCCGGCGCCAGTTTCTCGAACAAAAACTGCATCACACCCGGGACCGCACCGGCGTGCTGATTTTTGTCAGCGAAGCCGAGCGCTATGTCGAGATTCTGGTGGACGAAGGGATATCGCAACATCTGGACGACAGCGATTGGGGCAGCATCGTCAGTGATTTCACGCGCCGTGTGGCATTGGGTCATACGGCTGAAGGCTTTATTTCCTGCATCGATGCCTGTGCCGAACTGCTGGAGCGGCATGTGCCGAAAACCCATCCGCGCAATCAATTGCCCAATCGGCTGGTGATGTTGTAATCGCCGCTGGCTGAAATAACCCCGTGCCCCTGGCGGCGAACGCGCCTAAAATAGCCGCCATTGCTTTTCAGATTCCCCCTCCTGCATCCCCCGAGGCACCTTTTTCAATGTCAGTGACTGCTACCACCGCCCCGTCTGTGCCGGATCATCGTGCGCAATTTTTGCACTTGCTGGAAACCGGCCTGGCCCAGAACTCCTTTATCAAACTGGTACTGGCCAAGTATGTCGGGCCAGAGGCCGAGCTGCAGCGGATCATCATCAAGCAAGTCACGGTCAAGGATCAGCCTTGCCTGTCGTTTGTGTACCGTTACAAAACCCGCGATATCACCAAGAACTTCCCCCTTGAAGACGGCGTGGCCAATATCGCCGGGCTGTTGCCTGAAGCGTTTAAAAACGCGCATTTGCTGACCCTGACCGACGAAGTGCAGCTGGAATACAGCAAAAAGGGCAAAAGCTCGCTGTTCAAAGGTAAAAGCCAGCAGGAGCGTGAACTGCCGTCGGCTGAGCATAATCGTGAGAAAAATCGCTTCCTGGACCTGACCCGGCCGTTTTTGGCGGATCTGGGGGTCACCAACAAGCAGCAAGAACTGATCCCGGCGATGTCGCGCAAGTGGAAGCAGATCAACAAATTCATCGAGGTGTTTTCCCACGCCTTGAGCAACTCGCCGCTCAAGCTCGATCAACCGGTCAAGGTGGTGGATTTCGGTTCGGGCAAGGGTTACCTGACCTTTGCCATTCACGATTACCTGCGTCACAGCCTCAAGGCTGAAGGTGTGGTCACCGGGGTTGAGCTGCGTGAAGACATGGTCACGCTGTGCAACAACGCCGCCCAGCGCCTGGAGCACCCGGGCCTGTCCTTTCAGCATGGTGACGTACGCAGCTTTGCGCCGACCCCGATTGACGTGATGATCGCCCTGCATGCGTGTGACATTGCCACCGACTATGCGATTCATATGGGCATTCGTTCGGGGGCGGCGATCATCATGTGCTCGCCGTGCTGCCATAAGCAGATTCGCCTGCAGATCCAGAGCCCGGCGCTGCTCAAGCCGATGCTGCAATACGGGTTGCATCTTGGCCAGCAGGCCGAAATGGTCACCGACAGCTTGCGTGCACTGTTCCTTGAGGCCTGCGGATATGAAACCAAAGTGTTTGAGTTCATTTCCCTGGAGCACACCAACAAAAACAAAATGATCCTCGCGGTAAAACGCGACGAACCCCTGGACCCGGCGCAGTTGCTGGTGAAAATCCAGGAGCTCAAGGCGTTTTACAACATTCAGGAGCACTGCCTGGAAACCTTGCTGCAGGCGGACGGTTTGTTGAAGTAGGCCTGTAACAAGCCTGCGGGCGGGCACGTAGTACCTGGCTATTACCCGCGTGGGCCCTCAGGGGGTACCTTGGCTACTCTTATCAGTCCAAGGCTTACCCCGGAGGAGAACTCACCATGGCGGCGAAAAAAATTCTGATGCTGGTTGGCGACTACGTTGAAGACTACGAAGTGATGGTGCCGTTTCAGGCGCTGTTGATGGTGGGTCATCAGGTTCACGCAGTGTGCCCCGGCAAAACCTCGGGGCAGACCGTTCGCACGGCGATTCATGACTTCGAGGGCGATCAGACCTACAGCGAGAAGCCGGGTCATCTATTCGCCCTGAATTTCGATTTCGACAAAGTCCGGGCCAGTGACTATGACGCGCTGGTGGTACCAGGTGGCCGAGCTCCGGAATACCTGCGGTTGAACGAAAAGGTTCTGGAACTGGTTCGTGAATTCGATAAGGCCGGTAAGCCAATTGCTGCTGTGTGCCATGGCGCGCAATTGCTGGCGGCTGCCGGAACGCTGCAAGGCCGTGAGTGCAGTGCTTACCCGGCCTGCGCCCCGGAAGTGCGATTGGCCGGCGGTACTTACATTGATATCGACGTGACCAAGGCCCATGTGCAAGGCAACCTGGCGACGGCGCCTGCGTGGCCGGCGCATCCTGCCTGGCTGGCGGCGTTTCTTGGGTTGTTGGGTACGACCATTACCTTGTAAGAAGAGGGTGCGACCATGTGTGAGCTATATGTCAAAGCCGATCCGATTCTTTACGAGTCGCGCTCGCGCTCCTTGCGTATTTGCGGCGTGGTCACCACCTTGCGCCTGGAAAACCAGTTCTGGGACATCCTCAGCGAGATTGCTGAAACCGATGGCATGACCACCAACCAGCTGGTGGCCAAGCTCTACGAAGAGGTGATGGATTATCGGGGCGAAGTGGTCAACTTCGCCTCGTTCCTGCGGGTAAGTTGCAGCCGCTACCTGAGCCAGCGCCGGGTGCAGGCGCCGGAATTGAATTTGGTGGGGCGCAAGCAGGGTTGAGCCACTCTCTTGTAGCCGCTGCCGACAGGCTGCATCCGGTGGCGAAGCTGTCCTGAGGTCGGTGTGCGAGGTATCTGCAGTTTTAGAAGAACCGGGTCACGCTGACTTTGGCGTTGCGGCCCTGGCTGTAGGCATTTTCTCCGCTGAGCATCGGGCGATAGCTCTTGTTGAACAGGTTATCCACCGTGAAGTTGACCTCGGTGCCTTTGAGGTAGGGCTGAGTCGGTTTCCAGTTGGCAAACAGGCCCTGTACGTTGTAGCCGTCATTGTCGTAGTGGTCCCAGTAGCGGTCGCCCAGGGCACTGATATCGCTGCTGTAGTAGTTATCGCTCGGCAAGCGGTCAGTCTTGCGCACGAACTCGCCTTTCCAGCCGATTCGGGCATCCCAGGCCGGAATTTTCGTGCCCAGTACGGCCACCCACTTGGGCGCAGGAACATCTCGGGCCCATACGTCGGGGCCCCAGGGGTTGGTGTAGGCGCCTTGGTGTTTGCCGGTCATCCATGCGTACGACAGCGATCCGAAGAGGTAAGTGGCCTCGTAGAAGCTTTCGATCTCAAAGCCCTTGATGGTCACGCTACCAATGTTGCGGTAGTTCGGCATGTTGGGGCCGCAGTCTTGTGTCATGCCGCCTGACGCGGTTTGCGCTGCACAACCCACGCCCGTGGCTTTGAAAATCTCATCGTCGATCTTGTTGCTGAACAGGGTGGTGCGGATCAGTGCGTGGTCGCTGTCGCCAAAGATCTGATCGAACGTGGTGATATTGCCCCCGCGCCAGCCAGTGATGCGCTCCGGTTTGAGGCCGAGGCTGGTGGACGTTCGGCCGCCAATGGCCTGGACTTCGTATTGTTCGTCGATCACCGGGGCGCGCCAGGTTTTGCTGTAGTCGACAAACAGGGCGGTCTGCGGGGTTATTTTCCAGAACGCTGACAGGCGCGGCGACCAGCCGGTGTAGGTTTTGGCGCTATAGTCATGGCCCAGTTCCAGGTGGTTGTAGTAGGGCGCATCGTTCTCCTGGCCACGATTTCGAACATGGTCATAGCGCATCGACGGCGTCAGAGTGAAATCACCGAGGGTAATAGCGTCCTGGATATAAAAGCTGTTGGTGTCCACCTTGCCGGCGGGCATAAAGCCTGGCTGGTAATGGCCATAGTTGTATTTTTCTACTTCGTAGGTCTTGCCCGGCATCCACATGTTCACATCGCGTTCATGCTTGCGAAACTGCACGCCGGTGGTGACTGCATGGTCCAGGGGGCCGGTGGCAAACAGGCTGATGTTTTCGATCTGGAGCATGTCATCGGTGTAGCCGGTTTCCATCTTGCGCCCGCCGCTGGTGGGCTGGATGAAGGCCTGTTCGCCGCGCTCGTCGGTCTGCTCGGTGTTGGAGTGCGAGTACTTCACTTCCAGATCAAGCAGAGGGTTATCGATGGGCTCGTAGTTGTATTTGGCCGACCAGGTGGTGTCGACGGTCGAACGGGTGGACAGGTAGCGCTGCGAAGCAATGTCGTAACCGTATTTATCGATGTTGGCCTGGCTCGGCGGCGCCGGGTAGCTGACAGCCGAGAACGGGACCCACAAGTGGTTGTTCGATTGCGAGTAGGACATTGCGACGCTGTGCTCGTCGGTCAGGTGCAGGTTGAGCTTGAGCAGTTGCGCATCCAGGTCCTGGGCCGTATTGGGCAGGCGCAAGGGGTTCACCGGGTAGACATTGCCGGGGTTGGGCATATTATCCGCGAGCTTCATGTCATCGCCGTCGCGTTTGGTGTAGTACACCAGCGCATCGGCGCGGCCATCTTCGGTCCGGCCGTAGGCGGCGCCACTGTAGACCTGTTGATGGTCGTTGCTGCTGTAACCGTACTTGAGCATGGCGCCCAGGTCTTTGCCTTCTTCCAGCAGGTCCGGTGCGTCTTTGGTTTCCATGTGCACGACGCCACCAAAACCGCCATTGCCGGTGCGGAAATCGTGGGGGCCCTTTTCTACTGCAAGGCGTTTGATCAGTTCAGGTTCGATGAAGATCGTGCCTTGCTTGTAGCGCTCAAAACCGCTTTTGGTCGCGCCATCAACGGTCATCTGGACGTCTTCGGCTTCGCCCATGCCCCAGATGTTGATGGTCTGGCCGCCCGGTTTCAGGGAGCCGCCGAGGTTGATGCCCGGCAAGGTGGCCAGCAGGCTGGGAATGTTATTGGCCTGATACCTGTTGATTTCGGTTTGGGTCATGGTCGACTTGCCGACGTTGCTGGAGTCGACTTCGTTGCCGTTGCCCACCACGCTGACCGCGCCCAGCTCCAGGCTGTTGCTGGTGGTGATGCCTTCTTCCCGGGGGCGCACAACATAGGTGCGGTCGACCTGGATCAGACTGAAATCCGTGCCTTTGAGCAACCGGTTGATCGCCTCTTGCGGGCTGAAAGTGCCACTTAGGGCCGGGGCTTGCACATTGCGTAACAAGGCTTCGTCAAACAGCAGCTGGATTTTTGCCTGCTGTGCCACATCACTCAATGAGCTGGCCAGCGATTGCGCCGGCAGTTGCAACTGGATCGATTCGGCATGGGCGTGCAGGCTGACCGCCATACACGCAGCGAGCAATCCAGTACGTGTGCACAAGTGCGAGAAGTGATGTGGTGCGCGAAACATGAAATCCCCCGGTGCGGCAACAAAGGCCAAAAAAGACATGCGTTAGCAGACCGAAGGAAGACGCGGCACAAAGAGAAAACCACATATGCGAATGAAAAATATTCGCATATGTTTTTTAGCGGGGCTCGATACGGATTTTTCCGTTATCCAGCAGGTGATTTTTCACCGGGATCAGCGCGGGTAAAGCCTTGACCAGCGCCAAGGGGTCACTGACATCCAGATTGCCCGAGACCTTGTAGCGGCCAAGCGGGCCGTCTGCCAGCTCGATCACCCCGGGGCGGTATAAGTCCAGCTCGTCCACCAGGCTGGCCAGTTCACGATTGCGAAAGGACAGATGCCCGCTGCGCCAGTCAGCCACTTCACCCGGGCTGAGACTTTGCTCCTCAAGCGAGCCTTTGGCGTAGTCGTAAGTGGCACGCTGTGAGGCGCCCAGCAAGGTGGCCGACTTGCCATCGGGGATAAACGCGACTTGCCCGTGGGCGACACTCACCACCAATTGACGCTGGCTGCGGCGCACATCAAAACCGGTGCCGACGACCCGGACCTGCG
This sequence comes from Pseudomonas sp. TMW22089, assembly GCF_022496645.1. Taxonomy (NCBI): domain Bacteria; kingdom Pseudomonadati; phylum Pseudomonadota; class Gammaproteobacteria; order Pseudomonadales; family Pseudomonadaceae; genus Pseudomonas; species Pseudomonas sp. TMW22089. Next base: position 32,146 of record NZ_SCFG01000008.1, on the reverse strand, counting down.
CATGGCCGGCGTGTACCACCAGCGGCTGTTCCTTATTGGCGGCCACTTCGATATAGAGCTGGCCCCGATCCAGATAGATGTCCCGCTGACTGGCGCTGAAGTCGATGCGCAAGCGGGTGTTGGCATTGACGGTCAAGGTGCTGCCGTCGGGCAGTCTGACGGTTTTTGCGTCCTGACTCTGGGTTGCGATCTGTTGTTGATGCAGCTGTACCGGGGTACCGATATTGAGTGCAAACACGGCGCATAACACTGCTGCGGCCGTTGCCAGGGCAAACACTGAGCGACGGCGCCGGGGCAGGGGCACGGGTTTATTCAACTGCTTGAGTTCGCCGAGATCGGCCCACAGAGACTCAAATTCGGCATATGCCCGGGCATGGGCAGGGACGGCCTTCCAGCTGTTGAATTGCTCGCGGCAATTGCTGTCGGGTTGATTGCGATTACGCGCAAACCAGGTGGCCGCCTGTGCGTCGATGCTCTCGTGAGCGGTCATTTGAAAAGGGGTCATTGTGGCTGCTCCTTGCCGCTGTCCCGTTGTAAATGTCGCTTGCAGTGAAGCAAGGCAAAGGCAATGTGCTTTTCCACCATGCTGACGGAGATCCCCATACGTTCGGCAATCTGCGCCTGACTCAAGCCTTCAAAACGATGCAGCATAAGGGCTTCGCGGCGTCTGGGCGAGAGTTCTGCGAGCACGGCTTTGAGTTGCTCGAGATATTGCAGGCGTTGTGCGCCAGCCATCGGCTCATCCCTCTCGTCGGTCAGGGGCTCGGGTTGACCCGCACTCTGTTCGCTGTGCACCGCTTGGCGTACCTGTTGGCGACGCCAGTGATCGCGTAACAGATTGCGCGCCATCTGGAACAGAAAGGCTCGCGGCTGCTCGACTTTGGCCCGGTCCTGATAACCCAGCCATTGGGTGAATACATCCTGGGTCATGTCAGCTGCATCGCTGGCGTTGTCCGTGCGTTTGCGCAGGAAGTGCAGAATCTGTGTGTAGAACTCGCGCAAGGATTCGGCCACTGGCGGGTCAGGTTTGAAGCGGGACATGAAGATCCTTAAGGATGCAGCGATGCAAACAAGTCGCGAATGGTATCGAGAATTATTGCTATTTGTCTCGCTGGAAATTCATCTTTGCGCTTATTGCGGCGGATAAATGGCTAAATACCCTGTGGCCGCTTTACTGAAGAAGGGAAAAATCCCTACTACAGCAGGAGAGTGGTTATGTCAGGTTGGTACGAGTTGAGCAAAACCAGCAACGGACAGTTCCGTTTTGTCTTGAAGGCGGCAAACGCCGAAACGATTTTGGTCAGTGAGCACTACACCACCCTGGCGGCGGCCAAAGCCGGGATTGCCTCGGTGCAGGCCAATAGCCCCCATGATGAGCGCTATGAGAAGAAGGTCGCCAAAGACGGCAAGCCGTACTTCAACCTCAAGGCGGCGAATCACCAGATCATTGGTACCAGCGAGCAGTACAGCGCCGAGGCGGCACGGGACAAAGGCATAGCCAGCGTCAAAACCAACGGGCCGACCACGCTGATCAAAGAAAAATTTTGATGACCCCATTGGTCTGAGCCTGCTGGCGAAGGTGTCACTGGGTTTTCAAGGGCAAAACATCAGTGTCATTTTCGGCAGCAGGCCGGGTGTTGCGGGAGCGTCAGCGCAGGATTTTCAAGATTTGCTGCAATTGTGAAACGGCGCTTTCAGACAGTGGAAATACCGGCAGGCGCGGGTCTCCAGCCTCAATGCCGGTAAGGCGCAGGCCTGCCTTGATAGTTGCGGGCAAGCCACCTTTTAGAATGAACTGCAGAAGTGGCAATTGGCGATAGAACAGCTCGCGGGCTGTTTTCAGGTCGTTGGCCAGTACCGCTTCATACAACCCCAGATTGAGTGCCGGAATCAGGTTCGGTGCAGCCGTACACCAACCTTTGGCTCCGGCCGCGAACGCTTCCAGTGCCAGCGGGTTGCAACCGTTATAAAACGGGATCTGCCCCTCGCCCAGCTGTTGCAGGTGATGCATGCGCTGAATGTCGCCGGTGCTTTCCTTGACCATGGTGACGTTTTCAACCGCATTGAAAATGCGCAGGATCAATTCGACCGACATGTCCGTACCGCTGGTGGCCGGGTTGTTGTAGAGCATGATCGGAGTGCTGATGCTGTGGCCAATGGCGCGGTAGTGAGCGAGGATTTCGGCTTCGCTGAGTTTCCAGTAGGCGGCCGGCAAGACCATCACCACATCGGCGCCATATTGCTCGGCAAGGCGCGCGCGCCGCACAGCCTTGGCGGTGGTCAGGTCGGACACACTGACTATGGTCGGTACCCTTTTGGCGACATGGGCCAGGGTGAACTGGCTGACTTGATCCCACTCGGCGTCGCTCAAGTACGCGCCTTCGCCGGTGCTGCCCAGGGGGGCAATGGCGTGAACACCGCTGTCGATCAGTTGGTCGATGGAGCGTCCCAGTGCGCTCAGGTCAATCTGTTCGCCGTCGGCGGTAAACGGGGTGATGGTGTAACCGATGATGCCGTGAATGTTTGAGGTCGACATGAAGTATCTCCGTTTCAACAGGAAGGTGGGCTCAGTTCAGGCAATCGGCATGACGACGCAGGTTTTGCCGGGCGTAGTAATTGAATGCGGCAGCGTGACGTTTAGGACGGCTGATCCAGTCATGGGCTTCGCGACCCAGCGCCGGCTCGACGGGTTTGATAGTGCCGGCCGCCATCGCCAGCAGTTGCAGCTTGGCGGCGCGCTCGATCAGTTGCGCGATCACGCAGGCTTCTTCGATGCTGGCCCCGCTCGACAACTGGCCGTGGTGCGAGAGCAGGATCGCGCGTTTGGCGCCCAGCGCCCGGGTGATGATTTCACCTTCTTCATTACCCACTGGCACCCCCGGCCAACCTTCCAGAAAAGCGCAGTCTTCGTACAGCGGGCAGAGATCCATGTGCGACACCTCAAGCGGCACTTCCAGCATCGACAGTGCGGCTACGTGGGTCGGGTGAGTGTGGATGATGCAGTTCACATCCGGGCGGGCGCGGTAGACCCAGCTGTGAAAGCGGTTGGCCGGGTTCGGCATGCCGTGGCCTTCGAGTACTTCCAGGTCTTCATTGACCAGCAGTAGATTGCCGGCAGTTATTTCGTCGAATCCCAGGCCCAGTTGTTGGGTGTAATAGGTGCCGGGTTGTGGCCCGCGAGCCGTGATTTGCCCGGCCAGACCAGAGTCGTGGCCGTTTTCAAAGAGGATGCGGCAGGTCAGGGCCAGCTTTTGCCGGTCAGTCCACGTATTATCCGCCAGCGTATTTTGCATCTGTACAAGCGCTTGCTTGACCAGCTGCTCTTTCGGGAGTGCTAATGTCTTGGCCATGTCGGTGTCCTTTGCAGTGATTGCCGGATTGCCTGCCCCGCAGCCTGGAAAGTGGCGGGGCAGCGCATATGACACTTAAGAGGCTATATGACACAAATTGTCATTGGCAAGAGAAACCCGCGGCTCCTTTGATGGATTAATTGCTATACATGTCTATCCGCTTGAAATTACTCAGAAAAAAACTGGGCGTTACCCTTGAGGTGCTGGCCGAAAAATCCGGCATGACCAAGAGTTACCTGTCCAAAGTTGAGCGCGGGCTTAATACGCCGTCGATCGCCGCGGCGCTTAAATTGGCCAGGGCGCTGAATGTGAACGTCGAGGAGCTGTTCTCGGAGGACAGCGCACGTCTGGACAACTACAGCCTGGTGAGAAGTGATCAGCGCCAGTTGCTGTCGGGCACCGGGCAGTCACCCGGTTATGCAGTGCTGGCGCATCAGGTCAGTGAGCGCAACCTGTTGCCGTTCATGATGTTCCCCCCTTTCGAATTCGCCGATCCCAGCTTCAAGGAGCATACGGGCGAAGAGTTTTTGTTCGTGCATGAGGGGGCAGTAGAGGTGGATTTCATGACTGAGCGGGTCATTTTGCAGAAGGGCGACGCCTTGCATTTCAACGCCCAAAAGCCCCACCGTTTACGTTCGGTGGGGCAGGTTCAGGCGCAGTTGCTGGTGGTGGTCAATAGCAGGGATGACTAGGGATGGCGGGCCCTTTTCCCGTTGCGGGAGGGGAGCGGATTCAGACCTCCACCGTCACCGAGTGCCTGGTGTAGCCAAGCGGGTGGGTTTTCGAATTATAGAAGCGTAATGTCAGCTTTTTGTCTGCAAATAGCGCCGCGTAGTGGTGCTTCTGAAAGCGGATAAAGGCTTCGTTGCGCGGGTAAATCGAGATCCACAGGGTTTTCAGCGGCGCCTGGCGCAGGGCATCAATCAGGTGCTGATCCTGCTCTCCCAGGCTGTGACCAAAGATGCACAAGCTGTCTTTGTGGGTCATCAACTGTTCATGGCAAAACGACAGGTAATCCGAGTGACGAATGGATTTACGCTTGTCGTCGCTGTTGCTTTCGCTGACAAACAGCGGCACATCGTCCAGGGCGCTGATCGAGTGATTAATCGCGAAGTTACTTAGCAGCACGGGTGGCGTGGCGTTGATCTTGCGCGCCTTGCCTTCCTGGTTTTTCACCAGGTGCAGGCCGCCGTGCAGGTAAAGCACGCGGGTGGATTTGCTCTTGCCCAGTGCTGCACCCAGTTCGAAGGTAGCCCCGGGGCTGTCGAACAAGTCATTGAACTGTTTTGGCGCCTGCATCACAGCCCAGGGGGTGAGCAGGTCGTAGTTGGAGCAGTACACCGTGGCGTAGCGCGCCAGCTCCTGGTTCCAGCATGCCAGGGTTTCGGGTTGCATCAGGCGCCAGGGGATATGTACGTCCTGGGTGCTGTTGATCAAGGCTTCCTTGATGGCGTAGTAGCGTTTGCGCGGCGAAGCCGAGTTGATGGCCAGGGCCTTGTTGACCTTGCTTGCGGTTTTGAGTGCACTTAACACGTGCTCGAAATTGCGCGTACCCAGTGCTTCGAACACGCTGAGTTCGGTCTGGCTGAGGGGCTTTTCGGCGACGCTTTTGGCTTTTTCGAATAGCGAGTCGTAATAAAAGTCATGCCACACGGCCATGCTTGCGCCGTTACCAATCAGCAGTCCGCTGCACGCTGTGCCGGTGCTCAGTGCATTCCAGTCTTCTAGTTCTGCATCAAATTCCTGGAAGGGGGTCATGGCAAATATCGTCTCAAGGCGGGGGCAAAGCAGGACTTTATCACGCTCAAGTGTTGAGCCAGATCAACATTGGTGTACCAAAACAGGTTGAAGCTATGCACATGGATTTATTCAGCGTCGCGGGCTGCACCCCGCCTTAGAGGACTCGCCATGACCAGCACATTTTTTATTCCCGCCGTGAACATAATGGGTAACGGTTGTCTGGATGAAGCGATGAGCGCGATTCGCAATTATGGGTTTCGCAAGGCGCTGATCGTGACTGATGCCGGGCTGGCCAAGGCCGGGGTAGCGACGCTGATCGCAGAAAAGCTGGGCTTGCAGGATATCGAATCGGTGGTTTTCGACGGGGCCAGGCCGAACCCGAGCATTGGCAACGTAGAGGCGGGCCTGAAGGTCCTCAAGCAGCATCAATGCGACTTTATTGTCTCGCTGGGCGGCGGTTCGCCCCACGACTGTGCCAAGGGGATTGCGCTGTGCGCCACCAACGGCGGGCATATTCGTGATTACGAAGGCGTCGATCGGTCGGCCAAACCGCAACTGCCGCTGGTTTCGATCAACACCACGGCGGGTACGGCCAGTGAGATGACGCGTTTTTGCATCATTACTGACGAAGAGCGCCACGTGAAAATGGCAATTGTCGACCGCAACGTAACACCGCTGCTGTCGGTCAACGACCCGCAACTGATGGTGGCAATGCCCAAGGGGCTTACGGCTGCGACCGGTATGGACGCGCTGACCCACGCCATTGAAGCCTATGTGTCGACGGCGGCCAACCCGATTACCGATGCCTGTGCAATTAAAGCCATGGAGCTGATCAGTCAGAACTTGCGTCAGGCAGTATCCGACGGCCAGGATCTGACCGCCCGGGAGAACATGGCCTACGCGCAGTTCCTGGCGGGCATGGCGTTCAACAATGCGTCGCTGGGGTTTGTGCACGGCATGGCGCACCAGTTGGGTGGCTTCTATGACTTGCCGCACGGGGTGTGCAACGCGGTACTGCTACCCCATGTGCAAACCTTTAACGCTCATGTGTGTGCGGCTCGCCTGACCGACGTGGCCCACGCGCTGGGCGCCGATGTCCGGGGTTTGAGTCCGGAGGAGGGTGCGCAAGCAGCCATTGCGGCGATTCGGACCCTGGCTAAGGATGTTGAAATTCCGGCGGGGCTGCGGGATCTGGGGGCCAAGCTGGATGACATCCCGATTCTGGCAACCAACGCGCTGAAAGATGCCTGTGGTTTTACCAACCCGCGCAAGGCAGATCAGGGGCAGATTGAAGAAATCTTCCGTAATGCGTTTTAATATCCCGCAGGAGCGCGCTTTTTAGCGCAGCAACGAAAAGCTCGCGAGCAAGCTCGCTCCTACAGTGAAGTGGCATAAAAAAACGGCCGGGTGATTAACCCGGCCGTTTTTTGTGTCTGGCTTAGAAGGGCTTACTGCACTTCAACGGCCAGGCTTTCGCTGATTTTCTTCTGCCAGATTGCCGGGCCGGTGATGTGCACCGACTCGCCTTTACTGTCGACAGCCACGGTAACCGGCATGTCTTTTACGTCGAACTCGTAGATCGCTTCCATGCCCAGTTCGGCAAAGGCGACTACGCGGGATTTCTTGATGGCCTGAGCCACCAGATACGCTGCACCGCCAACCGCCATCAAGTACACGGCTTTGTGGTCCTTGATCGCTTCGATAGCGGTCGGGCCGCGCTCGGATTTGCCGATCATGCCCAGCAGGCCGGTCTGATCCAGGATCTGGCGGGTGAACTTGTCCATCCGCGTGGCTGTGGTCGGACCGGCAGGCCCCACTACTTCGTCGCCGACCGGATCAACCGGGCCCACGTAATAGATGAAGCGACCCTTGAGGTCGACCGGCAAGGTTTCGCCGCGGTTGAGCATTTCGACCATGCGTTTGTGCGCAGCGTCGCGACCGGTGAGCATTTTGCCGTTGAGCAAAACGGTCTCGCCCGGCTTCCAGCTTTGCACGTCTTCCGGGGTCAGGGTGTCCAGGTCTACACGGCGTGCCGATGGACCTGCTTCCCAGACGATTTGCGGGTAGGCGTCCAGCGGTGGTGCCTCGAGTTCGGCCGGGCCGGAACCGTCGAGCACAAAATGCGCATGGCGGGTGGCCGCGCAGTTCGGGATCATGCACACCGGCAAGGAAGCGGCGTGGGTCGGGTAGTCCATGATTTTTACGTCGAGTACGGTGGTCAGGCCGCCAAGGCCCTGGGCGCCGATGCCCAGCTGGTTGACCTTCTCGAACAGCTCAATACGCATCTCTTCGATACGGCTGGACGGGCCGCGCTTGATCAGGTCGTGGATGTCGATGGATTCCATCAACACTTCCTTGGCCATTACCGCTGCTTTTTCAGCCGTGCCGCCGATACCGATGCCGAGCATGCCCGGTGGACACCAGCCTGCACCCATGGTCGGAACGGTCTTGAGTACCCAGTCAACGATCGAGTCGGACGGGTTGAGCATGGCCATTTTCGACTTGTTTTCGGAGCCGCCGCCCTTGGCTGCTACGTCCACTTCCACGGTGTTGCCCGGAACGATGGAGTAGTGGATAACTGCCGGGGTGTTGTCCTTGGTGTTGCGACGAGCACCGGCCGGGTCGGCCAGGATCGAAGCCCGCAGGACGTTTTCCGGGAGGTTGTAAGCGCGACGCACGCCTTCGTTGATCATGTCGTCCAGGCCCATGGTGGCGCCGGTCCAGCGCACATCCATGCCCACACGCACGAATACGGTGACGATGCCGGTGTCCTGGCAAATCGGGCGGTGGCCGGTGGCACACATGCGCGAGTTGATCAGGATTTGCGCCATCGAGTCACGGGCCGCTGGCGATTCTTCGCGCAGGTAAGCCTCGTGCATGGCCTGGATGAAGTCCACGGGGTGGTAGTAGGAAATGAACTGCAGGGCGTCAGCAACGCTCTGAATCAGGTCGTCTTGCTTGATCACGGTCATGGGTCGCGCTCCTCTATAAGACGGGAACATTCAATAAGGTGTTTGCGACCTGGGTCTATCGGTCTGTCGAAAACATCTTTGCTGGGCATACCGGGCACGGAGGGCCGGTACAAAAAAGGCGCGGCAGTATAACCCGGCGTACGACTTGATACACCTGCGGGGGGTATAAACGAAGGTCGGGGGTATTTGTAGCCGCTGGCGAAGGCTGCGCCGGACCTTGGCTTTTCACATTCGGGGCCGCTGCGCGGCCTGTGGCAGGCAGCGGCTACAGGCTTATCGGATTATCATGCAGCACTGAATCTCTTACAGGACATATGAAGTGCCCGAGTTACACGTCGCTGACCGGCGCTGGTCGGTTCCCCAGGATGCCAATTTGCTCGATAGCCTCAATCAGGCCGGTGTGGCGGTGCCTTACAGCTGCCGTGCCGGCAGTTGCCATGCCTGTCTGGTGCGTTGTGTGCGTGGCGAGCCGGCCGATCTCAAGCCCGAGGCATTGAGCCGCGCCCAGCGCGAACAAGGCTGGCGCCTGGCCTGTCAGTGTCGGGTGGTGGAGGACTTGCAGCTTGAAGCCTTCGATCCGATCCGCGATGGCTTGCCCGCCGAGGTGCTGAGTGTCGACTGGTTGAGCCCGACGGTGTTGCGCTTGCGGTTGTTGCCCGGGCGTTCGCTGCGTTATCGCGCCGGTCAGCATATGGTGTTGTGGACAGCCAGCGGTGTCGCGCGTCCGTATTCGCTAGCCAGCCTGCCGGATGAAGAGCGGTTTCTGGAGTTCCACCTCGATTGCGCCCATGCCGGTGAGTTTGTCAGCGCCGCGCGTCAGTTGCGGGTTGGCGATCCGCTGCGGTTGGGGGAGCTGCGTGGCGGCGCCCTGCGTTACGACCCCGACTGGCAGGAGCAGCCGCTCTGGCTGCTGGCGTCCGGCACCGGGCTGGGGCCGTTGTATGGCGTACTGCGCGAGGCGCTGCGTCAGGACCATCAAGGGCCGATCCGTCTGATCCATGTGGCCCGGGATGCCGCTGAACACTACCTTAAGGCTGAACTGCAGGCGCTGGCGGCCGCTGAGCCAAATCTGCAGGTCGAGTGGGTCGAACGTGCCCGGCTAGCGGACTTTCTGGCCGGGCTGAGGGTGGATTCGCGCCAGACCCATGCTTTGGTCTGCGGTCACCCCGACAGTGTCGAGGCCTTCGCCAAGCGTTTGTTTCTGGCGGGGCTGGCGCGCAACCGGCTGCTGGCAGACGCCTTTTTAACCCGCAGCTGAACGCAAGTACGACTTAAGCCCTCTACAGTGGGAGGCTGTCTGACTGTAGAAACCTACTTGAGCGGGCGCTCCAGGCCCGCATGATCACGCCGAGCCTGAGGATGGAACACACCTTTTAATTATCCGCACTGGAGCAATTATCAATGAGTGCCAACGTCGACCTCAACAATCGTCCCGACTATGACCGCGTCTTGCAGGACATTGCCGATTACGTCCTGACTTACACCATCACTTCGCCCGAAGCCCTGAACACTGCCCGCCACTGTCTGCTGGATACCTTGGGCTGTGGCTTGCTGGCGTTGCGTTTTCCGGAGTGCACCAAGCACCTGGGGCCGATAGTCGAGGGCACGCTGGTGCCCTTTGGTGCCCGTGTGCCGGGGACTTCGTTGCGGCTGGACCCGGTCAAGGCGGCGTGGGACATCGGCTGCATCGTGCGCTGGCTGGATTACAACGACACCTGGCTGGCGGCGGAGTGGGGTCATCCTTCGGATAATCTGGGGGGCATTCTGGCGGTGGCCGATCACCTGTCGCAAAAGCGGGTGGCCAATGGCGAAGCGCCGCTGAGGGTGAGGGCGGTGCTTGAGGCCATGATTATGGCCCATGAGATTCAGGGGGTGATTGCCCTGGAAAACTCCTTCAACCGTGTAGGACTCGATCACGTGCTGTTGGTGAAAGTCGCTTCGACGGCGGTCTGCGCCAAGCTGATGGGGGCTGACCGCGAGCAGTTGCTGTCGGCATTGTCCCATGCCTTTGTCGATGGCCAGGCGCTGCGCACCTACCGCCATGCACCCAATGCCGGGTCGCGAAAATCCTGGGCGGCCGGTGATGCGTCGAGTCGTGGCGTGCGTCTGGCGGATATCGCGATGCGCGGCGAGATGGGGGTTCCCGGGGTGCTGACGGCGCCGCAGTGGGGTTTTTACGATGTGCTGTTCAGCCATACCAACAAGGATCTGGCGCTCAAGCCTGAAGGCCAGCGTCAGTTCAGCCTGTCCCGGCCCTATGGCACTTATGTGATGGAAAACGTGCTGTTCAAGATCAGTTTTCCGGCCGAATTTCATGCACAAACCGCCTGTGAAGCGGCGGTAACCTTGCATCCGCAGGTCAAGGATCGTCTGCATGAGATCGAAAAAATTGTGATTACAACCCACGAATCAGCGATTCGGATCATTTCCAAGCAGGGCAAATTGGCCAACGCAGCGGATCGGGATCACTGCATTCAATACATGACGGCTGTGCCGCTGGCCTTTGGCAATTTGGTGGCGGAGCAGTACGAGGATGATTTTCACGCGGCGCATCCGATCATCGATCAGTTGCGCGAGAAGATGGTGATTGTTGAGGAGCCGCGTTTTACCCGCGAATACCTGGAGGCCGACAAGCGCTCGATAGCCAACGGGATTCAGGTGTTTTTCAGCGATGGCAGCAGCACCGGGCAAGTGGTGGTGGAGTATCCGGTTGGCCATCGTCGGCGGCGTGCCGAAGGTATTCCGTTGCTGGAAGACAAGTTCAAGGCCAATTTGGCGACGCGCTTTGTGGGCCAGCGTTGCAAGCAGATTTTTGCGCTGTGCAAGGACCAGGCGGCGCTGGAGGCGACACCGGTTCATACATTTGTGGATTTGTTGGTGATGTAAACCCGTTGTAACCCCAGAGCAATGATTGCGGGAGCTGGATTGCCAGCTCCCGCAGAGTAAGGGCCGGGGTTATTTGAAACGTCGCTCCACGCCTTTTTCGACCAGGATTTTGGCCGAGATTTCTTCCACCGAAAAATGCGTGGAATTGATGTGGGGAATGTTTTCGCGCTGGAACAGTAGCTCGACTTCGCGCACTTCAAACTCGCATTGGGCGTAGCTTGAATAGCGACTGTTGGGTTTGCGCTCGTTGCGAATGGCGGTCAGGCGGTCAGGGTCAATGGTCAGGCCGAAGAGTTTGTGTTTGTGCGCGCTCAAGGCCGCCGGCAACTTGAGGCTTTCCATGTCGTCATCGGTCAGCGGGTAGTTGGCCGCCCGAATGCCGAATTGCATTGCCATATAAAGGCAGGTCGGGGTTTTGCCGCAGCGTGACACGCCCACCAGGATCAGGTCGGCTTTGTCGTACTTGTGGGTGCGGGCGCCATCGTCGTTGTCGAGGGCAAAGTTCACGGCTTCGATTCGCTCCATGTAATTGGAGTTGTGGCCGATGGAGTGGGATTTGCCCACCGAGTACGAGGAATGCTCATCCAGCTCTTGCTCCAGTGGTGCAAGGAAGCTGGAGAAAATATCGATCATGAAGCCATTGGAGGTGGCGAGGATCTCGCGAATATCCTGATTGACGATAGTGTCGAAGATAATCGGCCGAAGTCCGTCTTTTTCGGCGGCGTTGTCGATTTGTTGTACCATTGCCCGCGCTTTGTCCACGCTGTCTATATAGGGGCGTGTGAACTTGCTGAAGGTCACATTTTCAAATTGTGCCAACAAACTTTGGCCCAGGGTTTCGGCAGTAATGCCGGTGCCATCGGAGATAAAGAAAGCAGATCGTTTCATTTGCGCCTTGGGCCTTAAGCTGGTGACGATTGTTGGATATGATAGGTGCGATTTGTCGCGCTACATGGCCGGCAGTGTCACTTATTTTCCAGGTCCAGGCCACAATCGCTGCGATGCCCCCCAGATGAGCATTCAGCGCCCTGAGCTTTTCCAACACAGTTAGTGGAGAGATCACCTTGGTAGAGTACGTAGTTTCCCTCGATAAGCTCGGCGTCCATGATGTAGAGCATGTGGGGGGCAAGAACGCATCCCTCGGCGAGATGATCAGTAATCTTGCAGGCGCTGGTGTTTCGGTTCCCGGTGGTTTTGCCACCACCTCCCAGGCATATCGTGATTTTCTTGAGCTGAGCGGCTTGAACGATCAGATTCATGCGGCGCTGGACGCGCTGGATGTCGATGACGTGAACGCCCTGGCCCGCACCGGTGCCCAGATCCGTCAATGGATCATGGAAGCCGAGTTCCCGGAAAAGCTCAACGCAGAAATCCGTACCGCTTTCGCAACCTTGTCCCAGGGCAACCCGGACATGGCTGTTGCCGTGCGCTCCTCGGCCACCGCCGAAGATCTGCCGGATGCCTCCTTTGCCGGTCAGCAAGAAACTTTTCTGAACATCCGTGGTGTCGAGAACGTGATCCGTGCGGCCAAAGAGGTATTTGCCTCCTTGTTCAACGATCGTGCGATTTCTTACCGCGTGCACCAGGGTTTTGACCACAAACTGGTCGCCCTGTCGGCAGGTGTGCAGCGCATGGTGCGCTCCGAAACCGGCACCGCGGGTGTGATGTTCACCCTGGACACCGAGTCGGGTTTTCGTGATGTAGTGTTTATCACCGGCGCCTACGGCCTGGGCGAAACCGTTGTGCAGGGCGCGGTCAACCCGGACGAGTTCTACGTCCACAAGCAGACTCTGGAAGCCGGTCGCCCGGCGATTTTGCGCCGCAACCTGGGCAGCAAGGCAATCAAGATGATTTACGGCGAAGAAGCCAGCGCCGGCAAGTCGGTCAAGGTGATCGACGTTGACAAGGCCGACCGTGCCCGCTTCTGCCTGACCGACGCTGAAGTCAGCGAGCTGGCCAAGCAGGCGATGATCATCGAGAAGCACTACAAGTGCCCGATGGACATCGAATGGGCCAAAGACGGTGACGACGGCAAGCTGTACATCGTTCAGGCGCGTCCTGAAACCGTGAAAAGCCGCAGTGCCGGCAATGTCATGGAACGCTATCTGTTGAAAGAAACCGGCACGGTGCTGGTGGAAGGTCGGGCAATCGGTCAGCGTATCGGCGCAGGCAAGGTGCGCATCATCAAGGACGTGTCCGAGATGGACAAAGTCCAGCCGGGCGACGTTCTGGTCTCTGACATGACTGACCCGGACTGGGAACCGGTCATGAAGCGCGCCAGCGCCATCGTCACCAACCGTGGCGGGCGTACCTGTCACGCGGCGATCATCGCGCGCGAGCTGGGGATTCCGGCCGTGGTCGGTTGCGGCAACGCAACCCAGTTGTTGAAAGACGGCCAGGGCGTGACTGTTTCCTGTGCCGAAGGTGACACCGGTTTCATCTTCGAAGGCGAGTTGGGCTTCGACATCAAGAAAAACTCGGTTGATGCCATGCCGGAACTGCCGTTCAAAATCATGATGAACGTCGGTAACCCGGATCGCGCGTTTGACTTCGCACAGTTGCCGAACGCCGGTGTGGGTCTGGCCCGTCTGGAATTCATCATCAACCGTATGATCGGTGTGCACCCCAAGGCACTGCTGAACTACGACGGTCTGCCTCAGGAAATCAAGGACAGCGTCGACAAGCGTATCGCTGGCTATGACGACCCGGTCGGTTTCTATGTCGAGAAACTGGTTGAAGGTATCAGCACCCTGGCCGGTGCCTTCACTCCGAAAAAAGTGATAGTGCGTCTGTCGGACTTCAAGTCCAACGAATACGCGAACCTGATCGGCGGCAAGCTGTACGAGCCGGAAGAAGAGAACCCGATGTTGGGCTTCCGCGGTGCTTCGCGTTACATCAGCGAAAACTTCCGTGATTGTTTCGAGCTCGAGTGCCGCGCCCTCAAGCGTGTGCGCAACGAGATGGGCTTCACCAACGTCGAAATCATGGTGCCGTTCGTGCGCACCCTGGGTGAGGCGAGCCAGGTCATCGACCTGCTGGCTGAAAACGGCCTCAAGCGTGGCGAAAACGGCCTGCGCATCATCATGATGTGCGAGTTGCCGTCCAACGCGATTCTGGCTGAAGAGTTCCTTGAGTTCTTCGACGGTTTCTCCATCGGTTCCAACGACCTGACCCAGTTGACCCTGGGGCTGGACCGCGACTCCGGTGTCATCGCACATTTGTTTGACGAGCGTAACCCGGCAGTTAAAAAGCTGCTGTCCAATGCTATCCAGGCCTGCAACAAGGCTGGCAAGTACATCGGTATTTGCGGTCAGGGCCCGTCCGATCATCCGGATCTGGCGCTGTGGTTGATGGAGCAGGGCATTGAAAGTGTGTCCCTGAACCCTGACACCGTGCTGGAAACCTGGTTCTTCCTGGCGGAAGGTCAAGCCCAGGCTTGAGTCGTTGAGAGAAGGGCGGGGCAGCCAATGGGCTGCTCTGCTCTTTATAAGCAGTGGTAGGGCGAGTTCCTCTATGGAGTCGCCCTTTTTTGTGCAAGAGCATTATGCAAAGCAGCAGTCATCTTTTTCCCGTTGCCCTGATTAGCGCTGAGCGTCGGGGTGATCTAAGCGAAGACGTTTATCGCTTGAAACCCGCCAATAGCCCGGACATTTCCGTGGAGCTGGTGGTGACGCGCCTGGGCATGGCTGACGCCAGCGAAGTGCGCGGTGTGCCGGTTATCCTGTTGCACGGCAGCTTTTCCAATCGTCGGTTCTGGTACTCGCCCAAAGGTGTGGGGCTGGGGGCATTTCTGGCCCGGGCCGGCTTTGATGTGTGGTTGCCCGAAATGCGCGGTCATGGTCTTTCGTCACGCAATATCCATTGGGGCAAGAATCGGGTGGCGGATTACGCCCGTTATGATTTGCCGGCCATCGGCGCATTCGTGCGCGAGCAAAGCGGGGATATCCCGCACTGGATCGGTCACTCTCAAGGCGGCATCAGCCTGGCAGCGGCCCTTGGCGGACAGTATCTGGGGGATGAGGACGTGGCCTCGGCGGCATTTTTTGGGTGCCAGATCAACCGCCGTTACTGGTCACTGAAAATTCCGCCGGTGCAGTGGTGCGCTTATCTGCTGTTGAAGCGCTTTGCGCAGCTCTCGGGTTCGCGGCTTAAGCGTGGTCCGGAAGACGAACCCATCAGCATGGCCCTGGAAACCTTGCGCTGGAATGGTTTCATGGGTGGCTTCAAAGATGCGCAAAGAGATTGGTGGGCAGGGCTGGCCGAGGTTCAGGTGCCGGTACTGGCCGTTGCTGCCGCGGGCGATCAGCAAACGCCGGAGTGGGCGTGCCGAAAACTCTACGATCAGTTGGGCTCGCAGCAGCGTACTTTTGTCACGTTGGGGCGCCAGCAGGGTTTCACTTCTGACTTCAGTCACGTAGAAATGCTGGTTAGCCAGGCGGCTCGGCAGGAAGTCTGGCCGTTGGTGCGTAACTGGTTGATGCAGCACTCCGTGCCGGCGGCCGAAGAAGGGCATGCCCGGGTCAGCGGTTTTTAATTCGGGGCGCTGAGTGCTGCAGGTGCTGGCAGGTCGGTGACGCCGCTTGTGATTATGGTCACATTTGGCGTCCTGGCTTGTGCTCTGATCTCGCTGATGGATGCGTAAACATATACAGTCAGCCTGTACCAGAGCGTCTATAAAGTAGTGTTGTCGTATTTCTCCCTGCTGCGCCATCCGAAACAGGAGTTATTCCATGAATCACTACATCACTCCCGATCTGTGTGATGCCTACCCTGAGTCTGTTCAGGTGCTTGAGCCGATGTTCAGCAATTTTGGCGGACGGGACTCCTTTGGTGGTGAGATCGTGACCATCAAGTGCTTCGAGGACAATTCCCGGGTCAAGGAGCAAGCCGAGCTCAATGGCAAGGGCAAAGTCCTGGTTGTTGATGGCGGGGGCTCTCTGCGTCATGCCCTGCTGGGCGACATGATTGCCGAAAAAGCATCGAAGAACGGTTGGGAAGGGCTGGTGATTTACGGTTGTATCCGTGATGTCGATGTTCTCGCTCAAACTGACCTGGGGGTGCAGGCCTTGGCCAGCCACCCGCTCAAGTCCGTCAGGCGTGGTCTTGGTGATGTGAATGTGCCAGTGACGTTTGCAGGTGTCACATTTCGTCCCGGAGAATTCATTTACGCCGATAACAATGGCGTTATCATTTCTCCAGTTGCTCTGAAAATGCCGGACTAAACGCTTTAACACTAAGGATCATGGATGTTCGAGGACGAAAACGCTCAATGGGGGCTGGTGCATGCGCTGGTGCTGGACGGTGAAGGCGGTGCGCGCTCGATCGCTCGTACCGAGCTGAACGGTCTGCAGTTGCAGGCGCATGAAAGCATTTGGTTGCATTGGGATCGCAGTCACCCGCAAACCCAGAGCTGGTTGCGGGACTCCAGTGGTTTAAGTGACTTCAGCTGTGATTTGCTGCTTGAAGAAAACACCCGTCCTCGTTTGCTGTCACTGCCCGACAGTGAGCTGCTGCTGTTTTTGCGCGGGGTCAATCTGAACCCCGGGGCAGAGCCCGAAGACATGGTCTCGCTGCGGATCTTTGGCAGTGCCCAGCGGGTTATTTCTTTGCGGATGCGTCCGTTGCGGGCCACTGACGAGCTGCTCGGTGAGTTTGCCGTGGGTGAAGGCCCAAAAAATCCGGCTGAACTGATCCTTTATCTGGCTCAGCACCTGACATTGAAGGTGCAGGATTTGATAAGCGAGCTGTCAGAAATCGTCGATGACGAAGAAGATAAAATAGATGCCGACGAACGGTATACGCCGGAGCATGGATCTATTCTGCAGATTCGTCGGAGGGCTGCCGCTTTGCGTCGTTTTCTGGCACCGCAAAGGGATATTTTCGGACAGCTCACACGGACAAAATTACCGTGGTTCAGCTCTGATGATGCTGATTACTGGAACGAGCTGAACAACAGCCTGACCCGCTATCTGGAAGAACTCGAGTTGACCCGCGAGCGCGTGGGGCTGGTCCTTGAGGCTGAAGATCGTCGTTTGAATGTGCGCATGAGTCGCATCATGTATCGCTTCGGCGTGCTTACCGGGATATTCCTGCCCATCACCTTTCTTACCGGTTTGCTCGGGATCAACGTGGGCGGTGTACCGCTCTCCAACGACCCCTATGGTTTTGCCGTGATTTGCATTTTGATGCTGATCATTGGTGTCGGTCAGTGGTGGTTTTATCGTCGTTTGCAGTGGCTTTGAACGGGGCGCATGTGACGCCGATAAAGTTGTTCGCGTCTTTTACAGACATACCGAGAGGTGCTTATGCACGATCCGTTTGAACAGTCATTACGTGAAATGCTCAAGGCGCCGCCGTCCACGCGGGACGATGACGCCTGCCTGGGCCGAGTACTGAAAACCGCTAACCGCCAGGTAGGCGCGGGCGATCTTTTCAGCTTGCTGGGGCGCTGGGTGCAAGCACTGATGATTGCTTTGAACAGCGGTTCGGCTCATATTGCGCCCGTTTCGCGACGCAAACCTGTTGCTCGCCCTGCTGATAAGGCTGATTGAACATGGAACTTGATCTCTGGACCCAGAGCCTGGTCACGGCAATGACTGCCTTGTGGACTAAAATTGCCAACTTCATCCCTAACCTTTTCGGGGCGTTGGTGGTGGTGCTGCTGGGCTTCGTTGTAGCCAAGCTGCTGGATACCCTGCTGTCGAAGCTGCTCGCCAAGTTGGGTCTTGACCGTTTGATGGGCGGTACCGGTCTCACCAAGATTCTGGGGCGCGCAGGCATTCAGGTCCCGATTTCGACCCTGATTGGCAAAATCGTCTATTGGTTTATTCTGCTGATCTTTCTGGTCTCCGCCGCGCAGTCGCTGGGGCTGGAACGTGTCTCTGCTACGCTTGACATCTTTACGCTGTATTTGCCCAAGGTCTTTGGTGCGCTGCTAGTGTTGTTGGTAGGTGTGCTAGTTGCACAGTTGCTCAACGGTCTTGTACGTGGCGCTGCCGAGAGTGTCGGGTTTGATTACGCAGGCGGTCTGGGGCGTGTGGCACAGGGTCTGGTGATCATCATCAGTATTTCCGTGGCAATCAGCCAGCTGGAGGTCAAGACTGACCTGCTTAACCATGTAATTGTGATTGTACTGATTACCGTTGGCCTGGCTGTGGCCCTGGCCATGGGGCTGGGAAGTCGGGAGATTGCAGGGCAGATCCTCGCCGGGATCTATGTGCGTGAGCTGTATCAGGTTGGGCAGGACGTTCGAGTGGGTGAGGTTGCAGGTCAGATTGAAGAAATAGGCACGGTTAAAACCACGTTGCTGACTGATGAGGGTGAGCTAGTCTCCATCTCTAATCGGATCTTGCTGGAGCAGCACGTGACCAGCCGCTGATGCGGCAAACCCTGCTAATGTATGCCACCGCAAAAAAGCCTGTTTTCAAGGCTGCGGCGGACATTGACCTGACTGTCGGCACGACTCGTTTTGAATAAAGCCCAATCGCTATCCATGCGCTACGACCCCCGCGAGCTCTCTGATGAGGAGTTGGTGGCGCGCGCGCATGATGAGTTGTTTCACGTCACGCGCGCCTATGAAGAACTGATGCGACGCTATCAGCGCACCTTGTTCAACGTTTGTTCAAGATATTTAGGGAACGATAGGGACGCTGATGATGTCTGTCAGGAAGTGATGCTAAAGGTGCTGTATGGTCTGAAGAATTTCGAGGGCAAATCGAAATTCAAAACATGGCTATATAGTATTACTTACAACGAATGTATTACGCAGTATCGAAAGGAACGGCGAAAGCGTCGCTTGATGGACGCATTAAGTATTGACCCCCTCGAGGAAGCGTCCGAAGAAAAGGCGCCGAAACCTGAGGAAAAGGGCGGACTTGATCGCTGGCTGGTGCATGTGAACCCGATAGATCGTGAAATTTTAGTGCTGCGTTTTGTCGCAGAACTGGAATTTCAGGAAATCGCAGACATAATGCATATGGGTTTGAGTGCGACAAAGATGCGTTACAAGCGTGCTCTTGATAAATTACGTGAGAAATTTGCAGGTATTGCTGAAACTTAGTTCAGCGCAAATTGCTCTACGTGTAGGCAAGGTCTGATAGACTTGTCGCCGAGTTGTCCCCCGGATATGTGGGACTGCTTTACAATCACCAGATGGGGATTTAACGGATGAAACTGAAAAACACCTTGGGCATTGCCATTGGTTCCTTTGTAGCCGCAACTTCGTTCGGTGCCCTGGCACAAGGCCAAGGCGCGGTCGAGGGTGAACTGTTCTACAAAAAACAGTACAACGACAGCGTCAAGTCCGTAGAAGACGGTTACAACCCAGGCGCATCGATCGGTTACTTCCTGACCGACGACGTTTCGTTGAACCTGACCTACGACACGACTAACCACACCCGTTCCACCAAGGGTGACCATCAGAAAATCAAAGGCGACAACTTTGGTCTGAACGCTCAGTACCACTTCGGCACCGTAGGTGACGCTCTGCGTCCATACGTTTCCGGCGGTGTTGCTCACAAGAGCATGACCGGCGTTGAGGCCAATGGCCACAGCGGTCGCGACAAGTCGACTTTCCTGACTGCAGGCGCTGGTGTTAAGTGGTACATCACTGACAACCTGTTCGCCCGTGCAGGCGTTGAAGCTGACTACAAACTGGACAACGGCAAGTGGGACTACGCTCCTACCGTTGGCCTGGGTGTGAACTTCGGCGGCAACGGCGGTAAAGTTGCTCCTGCTCCAGTTCCAGCGCCAGCACCAGTTGCTGAGCCAGAGCCAGAAGCTCCGATCGCTGAAGTGGTTCGCGTTGAACTTGACGTGAAATTCGACTTCGACAAGTCGGTTGTTAAATCGCAGTACATGCCTGACATCAACAACGTTGCTGATTTCATGAAGCAGTACCCTGCGACCAACACTACTGTTGCTGGTTACACTGACAGCATCGGTCCAGACGCCTACAACCAAAAACTGTCGCAACGTCGTGCTGACGCTGTTCGTGCAGCTCTGGTTAACCAAGGTGTTGCAGCTAACCGTGTAGACGCTGTTGGTCACGGTGAAGCTAACCCAGTTGCAAGCAACGCAACTGAAGAAGGCCGTGCTCTGAACCGTCGCGTAGAAGCTACCGTTCAAGCAGAAGCTAAGTAATTTTTAGCTAGGCTGTTCAGAAAAACCCGGCTTAGGCCGGGTTTTTCTTTGCCTGCGATTTAGCCCGGCAGGGGCATTGTGATGCGTCTGCCCCTCGCTTGCGCAGGGGATGCGCGGCTATAATCGCGCCCCTATTCAAGTCATCTTCGAGACCATTGAGCCCATGTATAACCTGGCCCGCCAGTTGCTCTTCAAACTATCCCCAGAAACCTCTCACGATCTGTCCCTGGATTTGATCGGTGCGGGTGGCCGTCTGGGGCTCAACAGTTTGTTGTGCAAGACACCGGCAAAACTGCCAGTGACCGTCATGGGACTCGATTTTCCGAACCCGGTGGGGTTGGCGGCAGGTCTCGATAAAAATGGTGCGGCCATTGATGGCTTTGCACAGCTGGGTTTTGGCTTCGTCGAGATTGGTACGGTTACGCCGCGCCCTCAGCCAGGCAACCCGAAACCGAGAATCTTTCGATTGCCTGAAGCACAGGCAATCATCAATCGTATGGGGTTTAACAACCTTGGGGTTGATCACCTGCTGACGCGGGTTCAGGCTGCCAGGTACAGCGGTATTCTGGGCATCAATATTGGCAAGAACTTCGATACACCGGTTGAGCGCGCAGTCGACGACTACCTGATCTGCCTGGACAAGGTGTATACCCACGCCAGCTATGTAACGGTCAACGTCAGTTCGCCGAATACACCTGGATTGCGCAGCCTGCAATTCGGTGATTCGCTCAAGCAATTGCTTGAAGCCCTACAACTGCGTCAGAACGAACTGACGCAACGCCACGGCAAACGAGTACCGCTGGCGATCAAGATTGCCCCGGACATGACTGACGAAGAAACCGTCCTGGTAGCCCAGGCACTGCTTGAGACGGGGATGGATGCAGTGATTGCGACCAACACCACCCTGAGTCGTGTCGGGGTTGAGGGTATGGAGCATGGTGACGAGGCCGGTGGTCTGTCTGGCGCGCCGGTTCGCGACAAGAGCACCCATACGGTCAAGGTACTGGCGGCAGAGCTGGCAGGGCGCATGCCGATCATTGCCGCCGGCGGGATCACTGAAGGCAAGTACGCAGCTGAGAAAATCGCTGCTGGTGCTAGCCTGGTCCAGCTCTACTCGGGCTTTATCTACAAGGGGCCAGCCTTGATTCGTGAGTCGGTCGACGCCATTTCTGCTCTGGTTCGCAAATAACAGTTTGCAAAAGGGTAATTGCGTCGACAGGCAGGCATAAAAAAGGGCTCCCAAAAGGAGCCCTTGGGCCGAAGCCCGCCGCCCGGATAGGACGGCATGGTTAAGTCGTTACATCTTCGAGGTGATGTCGGATTATGCCCGGTGTTAGCCGACGGCGTGGAGTTCGTTGAGTTTGTGGATGCCCGCAGTGCCAGTCATACCGTCCCAGTTGTCGCCGCGTCCTTCGCGCCAGCCGTTAATCCAGGCTTGGCGTACCGACGGTAGAGTAAAAGGGCAAAGCTCACGGGACTTTCCATGAACGCCGTATTGATATCCGCGTATAAAAGCTTTTTCCAACGGATCACGCTTAAGTCTTCTCATAGGGTGTTGCCCTCACTTGTTGACTGTTTTATATAGCGTCGACCTACCAAGGGTCGGGGCAGAGTGTTCTGCCGTTGGTGTGCTCGCTGCCGGCGTGGCGAGCATTTTTTTGGCGCCTGTGCGGCGACAACCTAGGTTCAGTTCTAACCAATGCGCCAAGGCGTGTGAATGATCGTTTTGTCATAAGGACGTAACGATAATGGTGTTAAGGCCATAAGAACGGCTGCTTTTGCATGGCCGGTTTCGCCCAAAGCCTGATAGGGCGAGTGTTTACAAAGATGATGTGTTTCATTCTCTGCTGCGAATACCTATCCATAGCGCTGGGAGACTATTCGACGAAGGGTCTGATCATGACCATTTGTTTCTCGATGAATGACCTGCCTCTGCGTCTAAACTCTTCGTGCCTCAGGGCATGACTGATCGCGGGGGTGGAACGGCACAGTTTCGTGCCATACGAGCGCTCTTCAAGAAAAGCGCTTGATTGAAAACGGAGCAGGCAATGCGTTGTCTGCTCACTGATAGCTAAAAGCTCAGGAATCCCATGTCGGATCGTTACGAATTCTTCCTTACTTGTCCCAAAGGCCTTGAAGGCCTTCTCCTTGAGGAGGCTACCGGCCTTGGTCTTGAGGAAGCCCGCGAGCACACCTCGGCCATTCGTGGCATGGCAACTATGGAAACTGCCTACCGCCTGTGCCTCTGGTCGCGTCTTGCCAACCGAGTGTTGCTGGTGCTCAAGCGCTTCCCGATGAAAGATGCGGAAGACCTGTACCACGGTGTGCTGGATATCGAATGGCAAGACCATATGGTTCCGGACGGCACCCTCGCCGTTGAATTCAGTGGCCATGGCTCAGGCATCGATAACACCCACTTTGGCGCCCTGAAAGTTAAAGACGCCATCGTCGACAAGCTGCGCACGCCGTCCGGCGAGCGTCCTTCCATCGACAAGATCAGTCCCGATATTCGCATTCACTTGCGCCTTGATCGCGGCGAAGCGATTTTGTCCCTGGACTTGTCGGGCAGCAGCTTGCACCAGCGCGGCTACCGTCTGCAGCAAGGTGCTGCACCGCTGAAAGAAAACCTGGCAGCAGCCATTTTGATCCGTGCCGGATGGCCGCGTATGGCCGCCGAAGGCGCAGCCCTGGCTGACCCGATGTGCGGTGTGGGTACCTTCCTGGTCGAAGGCGCGATGATTGCTGCCGATATGGCGCCAAACCTCAACCGTATTCACTGGGGTTTTGACGCCTGGCTGGGCCATGTGCCGGCGATCTGGAAGAAGCTGCATGAAGAAGCCACAGCGCGTGCAGAGGCCGGCATGGCCAAACCGCCGTTGTGGATTCGTGGCTATGAAGCTGATCCGCGTCTGATCCAGCCTGCCCGCAACAACATTGAACGTGCGGGCTTGAGTCACTGGATCAAGATCTACCAGGGTGAAGTCGC
The DNA here is from genome assembly GCF_022496645.1 of Pseudomonas sp. TMW22089. Taxonomy (NCBI): domain Bacteria; kingdom Pseudomonadati; phylum Pseudomonadota; class Gammaproteobacteria; order Pseudomonadales; family Pseudomonadaceae; genus Pseudomonas; species Pseudomonas sp. TMW22089. The sequence continues at coordinate 9,071 of NZ_SCFG01000008.1, read as the reverse complement.
GACCTTTGAGCCGCGTCCTGATCAGAACCAGAAAGGTCTGGTTATCTGTAACCCTCCGTACGGCGAGCGTCTGGGGGATGAGGCTAGCTTGCTCTATCTCTACCAGAACCTTGGCGAGCGCCTGCGTCAGGCCTGTCTGAACTGGGAAGCGGCAGTGTTTACCGGCGCCCCGGATCTGGGCAAGCGCATGGGTATTCGCAGTCACAAACAGTATTCGTTCTGGAACGGCGCCTTGCCGTGCAAGTTGTTGCTGATCAAGGTCGTCCCGGATCAGTTCGTCACTGGCGAGCGCCGCACGCCTGAGCAGCGTCAGGCTGAGCGTGAGCAGGTCGAATCTGATCTGCCGTCCAACATCGAAGCTCCGGGCAAGTACGAGAAGTTCAACAAGAACGGCAACCCGATCAAGCCGGCTCCTGTGGTGATCGAGCAGCCGCGCTTGAGCGAAGGCGGGCAGATGTTTGCCAACCGTCTGCAAAAGAACCTCAAAGCGCTGGGCAAGTGGGTCAAGCGCGAAGGTATTGATTGCTACCGTGTATACGACGCCGATATGCCTGAGTACTCGATGGCTATCGACCTGTATCACGACTGGGTTCACGTCCAGGAATACGTGGCGCCAAAATCCATCGATCCGGAGAAAGCCTCGGCCCGTATGTTCGATGCCCTGGCGGCAATTCCGCAGGCGCTGAACATCGATAAAAGCCGCGTCATCGTCAAACGTCGCGAGCGCCAGAGCGGCACCAAGCAGTACGAGCGTCAAAGCGCCCAGGGCAAGTTCACTGAGGTCAATGAGGGTGGCGTGAAGCTGCTGGTGAACCTCACGGACTATCTGGACACCGGGTTGTTCCTTGACCACCGCCCGATGCGGATGCGCATTCAGAAAGAAGCGGCCGGCAAGCGCTTCCTCAATCTGTACTGCTACACCGCAACCGCCAGCGTTCACGCGGCCAAGGGCGGCGCACGCAGCACTACCAGCGTCGACCTGTCGAAAACATACCTGGACTGGGCGCGACGCAACTTGTCCCTTAACGGTTTCTCGGACAAGAACCGTCTGGAGCAGGGCGATGTGATGGCGTGGCTGGATGCCTGCCGTGAAGAGTACGACCTGATCTTTATCGATCCGCCGACCTTCTCCAACTCCAAGCGCATGGAAGGCATCTTCGATGTCCAGCGTGATCATGTGCAGTTGCTGGACCTGGCCATGGCGCGTCTGGCGCCGGGTGGCGTGTTGTACTTCTCGAACAACTTCCGCAAATTCATCCTCGATGAAAATCTGGAAGCGCGTTATGCGGTAGAAGAAATTACCGCCAGCACCATCGATCCGGACTTTGCCCGCAACAGCAAAATCCACCGTGCCTGGAAAATCACGGCTCGTTAAGAGCAGTGACACCGGCATAAATAAAAACGCCCCCGATCTTGTGATCGGGGGCGTTTTTTATTGTGGGCCAAATGCCCGCGGCGCTACAGAATCATAGTGGCTATGGCCTGCAAATTTATTGCGCGATAGATACCGAGCTGTTGGCCAGGGCAGGCTGGCGATACAGGTCGAGCAGTACCTGGTCGAGAATCGATGAAGCGCCCCATGGGCGAGGGTCGTTGAGGATGGCCACGACTGCCCATGTATGACCGTTGCTGTCGCGGCTAAAGCCTGAAATCGCGCGCACGGTATTGAGGGTGCCGGTTTTGATATGGGCCTGGCCGTTCATGGCTGTGGTTTTCAGACGTTTACGCATGGTGCCGTCTTTACCGGCAATGGGCATAGAGCTGATGAACTCGGCCGCATACGGACTTTTCCAGGCGGCCTGGAGCATTTGCGCCATTTCCCGCGCGCTGACTCGTTCGGCCCGTGACAGTCCGGAGCCGTTCTCCATGACCAGATGGGGCGCGGTAATGCCTTTCTTGGCCAGCCACTGGCGTATGACACGCTGTGCAGCCTTGGCGTCGTCACCATCGGCATCGCTACGGAACTGCGCGCCCAGGCTCAGGAACAGTTGCTGGGCCATGGTGTTGTTACTGTACTTGTTGATGTCGCGAATGATCTCTGCCAGATCCGGTGAGTAGGCCCGGGCCAGCAATTTGGCATTTTTGGGCACGGCGGCCTGACGGTTCTGCCCCTGAATGCTGCCGCCCAGTTCTTTCCAGATGGCGCGTACCGCACCGGCGGTATAAGTCGCATGGTCGAGCAAGGACAGGTAGGTCTGGGAGTTGCAGCCATCGGCCAGCTGGCCGCTGACGGTGACCAGGACCGACCCGTCGGCCTGGGTAACGGGGTTGTAGCGAACATCACCCGTGCATTGCTTGGTGTTGACGGCCTTTACCTGATTGTCGATCCGGATGCTGGCAATCGGTGGTTCGACCGAGATCAGCACCTTGCCGGCATCATTGCGTGCAACAAAGCGCAGGGCTTTAAGGTTGACCATCAGTGAGTCGGGTTTGACCAGGAACGGTTTGTTCTTGTCGTTACCGTCGTCATCAAACACCGGCAGCTGTGGTTGCTCGAAGAAACTGCGGTCAAGCACCAGGTCGCCAGTGATTTGCTGCACGCCGTTGGCTCGCAGGTCGCGCATCAGCAGCCAGAGTTTTTCCATGTTCAGCTTGGGATCGCCACCACCCTTGAGGTACAGGTTGCCCTGCAGGATGCCGTTGCTCAGGGTGCCGTCGGTATAGAACTCGGTTTTCCACTGATGGGTCGGGCCGAGCATTTCCAGGGCCGCGTAGGTGGTCACCAGCTTCATGGTGGAGGCGGGGTTCATCGATACGTCGGCATTGAAGACTGTTGGAGTGCCGGGGCCATCCAGGGGGATCATGACCAATGACAGTGCATCGTTTTGCAGCTTGTTGGTCTTGAGGGCTTGCTGGACTTTTGGCGAAAGGGTGGTGTTGACGGGGGCGGCGTTGGCGCCGAAGGCGAGCGGCAAAAACAGGCTGGCCAGAAGCAATGGTCGTAAAGATTTGATCATATGAAGTAAAACCCTGCAGGCGAGGGGAGAAAATAAGAGGGCATGATAAATAAGCCCTCGATAGTCATAAAAGTATCGGCATTATGCCCCAAGGTCAGCGGGCTTGTGCATCGCTGTGATGCAGGTATTGGCTGATTAAATACAGAAAACGATGAACCGTTCACATGGAACCGGGCAACTGCGGCCTTAAGCTGCTAAAGTGCCGCCCGTAATTACTTATGAGGATTGTTCAATGGCTACTAATCGTTCCCAGCGTCTGCGCAAAAAACTGTGCGTTGATGAATTTCAGGAGCTGGGTTTTGAGCTGAACCTGGATTTCAAAGAAGACCTGTCGGAAGAGGCTATCGATGCATTCCTCGCAGCGTTTTTGAAAGAAGCCATGGAAGCTAACGGTCTGGGCTATGTTGGCGGCGACGACTACGGTCTGGTTTGCCTGCAGAAGCGCGGCTCGGTCAGCGAAGAGCAGCGTGCCGCTGTTGAAGCCTGGTTGAAAGCTCGCCCAGAGCTGACCAGCGTTGAAGTTAGCCCGCTGTTGGACGTGTGGTACCCGGAAAAGCCAATCAATCCGGTAGCCTGATGTCAAATGAAGGCAGCCCCAGTGGCTGCCTTCATGTTTTACCCCCGCCTGCATCTGGCCCGCTTCGGGCAGCGCTTTACTCTCTTTCTGCTTTTTGACCGCAACCTTGTGCGTGACTTCGCACGGGTGGCACTTTTTGAGCTGCCATCAAGCCCCGGGCTTTGCTGCTGCCTGCCATAGAATTTCAGCGATCCCCTGCCGCTTGGCGATCAGGCGGGCTGCGACGAACAGTAAATCTGACAGACGGTTGATATACGCCAGGCCTGCCCCGGTCATGGGCTCAACTGCATTGAGTTGTTGGCAGCGACGTTCGGCACTGCGTGCCAGGCTGCGACAAACATGAGCTTGTGCGATCAGGCTCGAGCCGCCGGGCAGAATGAAGTTTTCCAGCGGGCCCAGTTCTTCGTTCCAGCGGTCAATCGCCGCTTCAAGTCTTTCGATTTCAAGGTTGTCGAGCGCCTGGTAGGCCGGCATGGCCAACTCGCCGCCCAGATCAAACAGCCGATGCTGACAGGGCTCAAGTACTTCAATCAGCTCATTGAGCCCCGGGCATTGCGCGCTGTGCTCGGTGAGTCCGGCCAGCAACAGGCCGACCTGGCTGTTTAGGCTGTCGACCTCACCAATGGCTTCTATTCGCGGATGGTCCTTGGGGACACGGCGCCCGTCACCCAGGCCGGTTTCGCCCTTGTCGCCCGTGCGGGTATAAATTTTCGATAAACGAAAGCCCATGTCTAGAGTTCCACCTTGGTTGATTCCTGTGCGGCTATCAGGTTACCAGCCAACGGCAGGCGCAGGGTAAAGCAGGTGCCCTGACCCAGAGTTGAATGCACTTCCATTTGGCCCTTGTGGTTGTTGGTAATGATGAAGTACGACACTGACAGGCCGAGCCCTGTGCCCTGGCCAACTTCCTTGGTGGTAAAGAAGGGTTCGAAAATCCGTTTGCGCACGTGCTCCGGCATGCCGACGCCGTTATCTTCAACCTGTATTTGCGCCCACGGCGGGTTGAGCTTGGTACGCAGGATGATGCGTCCCGGTTCGCGCTTGTCGGTGCGCTGGTGAATCGCCTGGGCGGCGTTTTTCAGCAGGTTCAGCAACACCTGTTCAAGCTCGTTGGGAATAACGGGCACGGGGCCTAGCTGCGGATCGAACTGGCGCGTAACGGCGTGTCCCTTGAAGTCAAAGCCAATGCTCAGGTCAAAGTCATTGCTGGCGATATCTATGGCCTGATCGATGAGCGCAGACAGATCGCAGGGGCTCATTTGTCGATTGCTGCGCCGGCTGAAACTCAGCATGTGGGTGACGATTTTTGCGGCTCTGGCCCCTGCCTGCTGGATGCCATCCAGCAGTTTGGGTACTTCACGGGCTTGCAGGTAGCGATTGATAGCCTCCAGTTCTATACCGGCCTGCTGCGCCTGTTCCACATTCTTTGGCAGGTCGCTGGACAAGCGCCGGCGAATGTTCTGCACGTTATGCAGGATGGCGCCCAGCGGATTATTGATTTCGTGTGCCATGCCGGCGGCCAGGCCGCCCACGGAGAGCATCTTCTCGGATTGCACCATCATGTCTTCCAGTGACAGGCGCTGGGTAATGTCGTCAATCCGGATAACCACACCGCGGCCGCCACCGCCCATCAGCGGGTAGAACGTCAGAGCATAGTGCCGTGCATCTTCGCCCTGGCCCCAGGTCACGCGTTCAATTTTAGCGACCCGGTGGTTTTCGATGGTGTCCTTGAGCTGTGGCAGGAAGGGCTGGAGGGGTTCGAAGGCAAGGTCAATCGGCTGATTCAAGGCTTCATCCAGTTGCGTTCCCGAGAGTACGCTGGCCTCCTGATTCCACTGGGTGACATAGAGTTGCTCGTCCAGAGCGATCAGGGCTGAAGGCATGGAGTCGATAATACTGTTCAGGTATTTCTGAAACCCGGTCAGTTTTTTCTCGATTTTGCTGCGTACCTGGACTTCCAGCTCCAGCTTGCGATTGGTGTTGCGGGTTTCTTCTGCGAGTGCCTTCGCTTGATCGTACGCTGCTTGTGCTTCATCCCGCGCACGCTTGAGTTCCTGTTCACGCGCTTCAATGCGCGACAGCATGGTGTTGAATGCCTCGGCGAGGCTGCCGATTTCGTCGTTGTTGCCCGGCGCTGCGCGTAAGGCGTAGTTCTCTTCCCGGGTGACCTGGCGCGACAGCTCTTCAAGTCGGTAAATGGGTTGGGTAATCAGGCGTTTGATCTGCCGGGCAATCACGAACCAGAGCAAGGTGCTGAAGATCAAAATCCCCAGGCTGGCGGTGAGTGTGCCGGTGTAAAACGCCATGGGCAGTTCGCTGCTGGCGACCAGCAGTAAATGCCCTGGAGGGCCCTGGTCCCGGGGGAGTTTCGCGAGTTGATTGCTGCGCAGTTCGGTCAGGCGCCAGGCTTCGATCTGGCGGTAGTGCTCGGGCAGCGGCAGGTGCTCTCCGTGCTGCAATTGCGCCAGAAGATTACCCGCACTGTCATAAATCGCAGCGGCCCGCAGAGGGGCGTAGCTGCCAATTTCCTCAAGCAGGGCTTCGGCGTTGTGTTCGGAGTCCAGTGCGTGAGCGATAAGTGCGGGTTTCGACGCCAGCTGCCCCAGTGTCTGCAAGGCCTGTGGTGCAGTGCTCTCGTGGGAGATCCAGTACGCAGCACTGATAAACGTCAGGTTGGCCACCAGCAACACGGTAGCCAGCAATACGAGGAGGGCGGCCAGCAACTTCTGGCCTACCGGGAGGTTTTCAAGGCGCTGGCGCAAGGGCATGGGTCGTCGCATTCAAGAAGAACAAGGCCGCAGAGTAGCGCGGGCCTCAGTTGCAGGGCAATCCACGCTGCTTCAAGTGATTGCTGAGCCGCTGTTGCAACGCCTGCAAGTGCGGGGCCGCGAGTTGGTGATTGGCAGCGGCTGCGCAGGCATAGCCCAGCAGGTAGCTGATTTCGGTGCGCCGGCCTTGGGTGACATCCTGGTGCATGGAAGAAAAGTTGTTGGCAGTGGCCTGGATGACGCGGTTGACTTCGGCAGTCAAATCGATCGCAGCCTCAGGGTGTCCGCAATCTTCAAGCAAGCGACTGAGTTCGGTGCACAGCGTGCCGACTTCGCCACTGTGTGCTTGCAAACCGCCGTTACGACAGTCGTGCAGTACGGTCAGCGGATTGATCGCACAGTTAAGGGCCAGTTTTCGCCATAAACGGCTTAGAATATTCGGGCTCCACTGGTGGGCTATGCCGCTGCGCTGCAGTTCTTCAAGCCATTGCGGTGCTTCGCCGCCGCTGGTATCTCCCAGCCATGTCTGGCCTTGGCCGGCAAATACTACGCGCCAGTCGCTCTGGCGAAATGCGCCTTCAGTGCTTGAGGCAAAGATGCAGCGGTTGTGTGGGACAAGGTCGGCGACGATTTGCTGACTGCCAAGGCCATTCTGCAACAGGATCAGTTCGGCATCGGGGCTGAGCCGTCCGGCAATCTGCCTGACGGCGTGCTCTGCGTCATAGGCCTTGCAGGTCACCAGCAGACGCTGAACTGGCTCGTCGGCCTCGGGTGTTTGGGCGCGGATGGGTATCAGTTGCGAGTGCTCACCTTCAACTAAAGTTACCCCCTGTGCCGCTTGATAGGCTTGCAGGCGCGCGCCGTTGCGCAGGATCAGCGTGACAGGCAGGCCGGCACGCGCCAGTCGCGCGGCCCACAGCATGCCCATGCTCCCGGCGCCGAGAATGTGCCACGGCGTCGGCATATTGGAGGAGGTTTGAGGCAAGGCCGAATTTGGCATGTGTACTCGCAAGTGAATGAAGTCGAAGAACCGCTATAATGCCCGCGCATTTTAACTGTCAGGTCAGGCGTGCTCCATCTGTGTTGAGCGCGCCCTTTATTATTGGAGAAAACTACATGCCGTCGTTCGACGTGGTATCCGAACTGGACAAGCACGAAGTCACCAACGCCGTTGAAAACGCGGTCAAGGAGCTGGATCGTCGTTATGACCTCAAGGGTAAGGGTACTTTTGAGTTCAAGGAGAAGGACCTGACCGTGAACTTGACCGCCGAGGCTGACTTTCAGCTGGAAGCGATGATCGAGATTCTCAAGCTGGCCCTGATCAAGCGCAAGATTGATGCGCAATGCCTTGAGATCAAGGATGCCTACGCTTCTGGCAAATTGATGAAGCAGGAAGCCGTATTGAAGGAAGGCATCGACAAGGAGCTGGCGAAGAAAATCGTTGCTCACGTCAAGGACGCCAAGCTAAAGGTTCAAGCTTCCATTCAGGGCGAGCAAGTGCGTATCACTGGCAAGAAGCGTGACGACTTGCAAGAAGCGATCGCTGCACTGCGGGCCAAAACCTTCGATATGCCGCTGCAGTTCAATAACTTCCGTGACTGAATACGGGGGAACCTATGGCGATTATCTACGTCCGATTTTCCCTGGACCTGCAAAAACGATTGAGCTGTCCTATCGTCTCGCTGAACGAATGAAGTCGCCGGATATGGGTGCAAGGAGATACAAGTGGATTTGAATGCTGAAGTTGATCAGTTGATCAAGGCCTCACAGGCCTGGATCCCGATGATTATGGAATACGGCAGCCGTGTGCTGCTGGCAGTGATCACCCTGGCGGTAGGCTGGTGGTTGATCAACCGGTTGACGGCAAAACTGGCGCACTTGCTGGCGTTGAGGAAGGCTGATCTGGCGTTGCAGGGTTTCATCAGCAGCCTGGTCAATATCATTCTCAAGGTGTTACTGGTTGTTAGCGTTGCCTCAATGATTGGCATCCAGACCACGTCGTTCGTGGCGGCCATTGGTGCGGCAGGCCTGGCTATTGGCCTGGCGTTGCAGGGCAGCCTGGCGAACTTTGCCGGCGGAGTGCTTATTCTGTTGTTCCGTCCGTTCAAGATCGGTGACTGGATCGAAGCGCAAAGCGTGAGCGGAACCGTCGATAGCATTCAGATCTTTCACACGGTGTTGCGTACCGGTGACAACAAAACCGTGATCGTGCCAAACGGTAATCTGTCCAACGGCATCATCACCAACTACAACCGTCAGCCGACACGCAAGGTGGTGTTTGACGTCGGTGTTGATTACGACGCGGATCTGCAGAAGGTGCGTGAGGTGCTGCTGATGCTGGCAGATGATCCGCGGGTACTTAAAGATCCGGCCCCGGTGGTGGTGGTATCCGCCCTGGGTGAGAGTGCTATCACGATGTCGCTGCGGGTTTGGGTGGATACGCCGAATTACTGGGATGTTCTGTTCATGTTCAACGAGCACGCACGTGATCGCCTGCGGGCAGAGGGTGTGGACATTCCGTTTCCTCAGCGAGTCATCCGTATGGTTCAGGAAGTGGCTGCGAACTAATACTGCGCACCACACTTGATCATCAGGTGCAGGAACAATTAAAGGGGCGAATATGCCCCTTTATTTGTTTTAGTTGTCCCGTCCTGAATAAGGTTTACACCTTCTGATCTATTTTCAGGAGGGCGTAATGGAGACAAGTAAAAGGCGTAGTCAGCGAGACTACACGCTGACCTTTAAATTGTCGGTCGTCGACCAAGTCGA